>CADBOZ010000034.1 GCA_902796515.1 uncultured bacterium
AGATGCCCGAAGTAAGAGTTCGTGAAAATGAAAATATAGAATCTGCTCTTAAAAGATTTAAGAAAAAAATCCAAAAAGCAGGTATATTATCAGAAATAAAACGCAGAGAAAGATATGAAAAACCATCGGTTAAAAGAAAAAGAAAATCTGAAGCTGCAAGAAAAAGAAAAGTATAGAAAAACAAAACGGACAACATTGGTTGCCCGTTTTTTAATTTGTTTTTAAATAAAACTATACGGCGGCATGGCTGCATGCTTGTTCAAGTCTTTTTTCCAAGCTTTGCTTTTTATTCAGCTGCTTTTTATATATGACACTGCTTAATAAATTGTAAGCCGCTTCGCTGTTTACAATGTTTATATTTATCCTGTCATCATCCAATTCAACATTTATTGAACTTTCGGACACAAAATCGGATTTAAAGCCCGTAATTTGAATAATCCTCTTTTTTAATATTGAAATCGGCGAGGCTATAAACTCTTCAAAAGAATCCATAATTTTATTTGAACTTTTCATTAAAACAATTATATCAAATATTATTTTTTTTGTATAATTAAACAATCTAGTTTTAAGAATAGTAAAGGTAAAAAAATGACAAATTTATATCATGAAATAACCCCTGAGGGCTTCGGGATAGCAATAGAAGAAGATAAGCATCTGTTTTCCGATAAATCGGATTTTCAAACAGTGGATGTCTTTCATTCACGTGCATTCGGCAATGTCTTAACGCTTGACGGACTTATGATGGTAACGGAAAGAGATGAGTTTTTCTATCATGAAATGATTGTTCATATTCCGATGTTAACTCATAAAAACCCTGAAAACATTCTTGTAATAGGCGGAGGGGACGGCGGAACGGTTCGTGAATTACTAAAGTATGATTCCGTTAAACATATTGATATGGTTGAAATTGACGGCATGGTAATTGATGCAAGCAAAAAATTCTTCCCGACGGTATCCTGCGGGCTGGATGATAAAAGAGTAAGTGTTCTTGTTCAGGATGCTATTGATTTTATTAAGGGTAAAGAAAATATCTATGATGTTGTATTGATTGACTCAACCGATCCGATTGGGCCGGGAGAAGGATTATTTAACGAAAATTTCTATAATAATGTCAAAACTGCTCTCAAATCAGGCGGAATTGTTGTTCCTCAAACCGAAGGGCCTTTTGCACAGAGTGAAAATATGCAAAAAACGTATAAACTTTTAAGAAAAGTATTTAAGTTTGTTGCGCCATATACAGGCCCTATGCCGACATATCCCGGTGGTATGTGGTCATGGGGTTTTTGCAGTGACGAAGTTGCCGCTCCCGTTAGTTATAACGATATAAATACAAATGAAGCGGATAAGATTGAAAAAACTTGCAAATTGTATAATAAAGATTTACACCTTGCTTGTTTTAAAGTTCCTAATTTTGTAAAAGAATTGGCAAATGGATAATTTTATTAAAACCGAAAAATTTAGAGGGTGTTTATCCGGAGCGATTATAATTCCTCCGGATAAATCCCTTTCTCACAGATGTCTTATACTGGGAAGTCTTGTTAAAGATAAAATAAAAATATCCAATCTTTCTCTTGGAGAAGACTGTATTTCCACTTTAAATATTTTAAAAAATTCGGGGATTAAAGCTGAATTTATTTCAAAAAGAGATTTAATTTTAGATAGCTCAAAAGGTTTTTGCGAGCCAAAATGCGAGCTTGATTGCGGAAACTCGGGAACAAGCGTCAGACTTCTTTCGGGTTTGTTTTCAAGTTTGCCGTATAAAGTTAAATTCATCGGAGATAAAAGTCTTTCAAAGCGCCCGATGAAAAGAATAATCGAACCTTTAAGCCTTATGGGTTCAAAAATAAATTCAAATGAAAACAAGCTTCCTCTTGAAATTACCGGCGGAAGCTTAAAAGGAATTACGTATTATTCTTCTGTTCCGTCCGCACAGGTTAAAAGCGCGATTTTAATTGCCGGATTAAATGCATCAGGCACAACAAGAGTTTATGAAAAGTTTCTTTCAAGAAATCATACCGAAATTATGCTTAAATATCTCGGAGCTTCAATTATTACCGGACATGACGAAAAAGGATATTTTACGGAAGTCAAAAAATCTTCTCTTATGCCAAAAAACCTTGAAATATCGGGGGATATTTCATCTGCTGCATTTTTAATGACGGCAGGGGCAATTGTTCCTAATTCAAAAATTCTTATAAAAAATGTAAATATTAATCCCACAAGAATGGGAATATTAAAAGTCTTTGATAAAATCGGCGCCGATTATGAAATTTTAAACAAAAAAACATTATCGGGCGAAGAGTCTGCCGATATTTTAATCAAATATAAAAAAGATTTAAAGCCTTTTAAAATTGAAGGCGAAATAATTCCGGAGCTGATTGATGAAATACCGATATTAGCGGTCTTGGCTTCGACAATTAACGGCAGATGTGTTGTTAAAGATGCCGGTGATTTAAGAAACAAAGAATCCGACAGAATAAAAACAATAACGGAAGCGTTTAAAATGCTTGGAATTGATATAGAAGAGAAGCCTGACGGCTTTATAATAAACGGCGGAAAAGAAATAAATAAAGAAGTAACGCTTGAAACTCATCTTGACCACAGACTTGCAATGAGTTATTACATTATTTCTTTGATTAATGAAAAGCCAATGATAATAAAAGATTTTAATTGTACAAAAACATCTTTTCCGGAATTTTCGGATATAATTAATAGTATAAAAAAATAAGGAAAGATATATGCGTATTAACCCAATCACTAATTTTAATTTTCAAAAAAGAAACAGGAATAATTCTCCTCAAAAGAAAAATGAAGCGGTATTGCCTGCTCCCGAAAGAGAATACGAAAGAATGGTATCAATGCTTCAAACTAATCCCGCTATGTTTTGCAGTTATACCGGCGACAGAATTATAGTATTTGACCCGCAAAGAGGATTTTTATTATCTTCCCGTCCCGTTAAAGAGTTTGACGAAAACAGTTATTACGAAGAAGATTAGTTTTGGCAAGCAATTTTGATTTTTTAAAAGATATTGATAAAGAACTGTATTCAAGTATAATTGATGCGGAAAAATTGTTCAGGGATGAATATTTTACGCAATGTTGTGTGCAATTAAGGGTATATGCCGAAAAAACCGCAAAAAAAGTTCTTGGAAAGCAAGCTCTTGACCTGACTTTTGATGACGTAATCAATTGTCTTAAGGATAAGATAAAAAACGAGCAGGAAAAAGAATTTATAGACGACCTCTTTTTCATAAAAAGAGAAGGAAATAAATGCGCACATGGTGAAGATGCAACTTCTTCCGCCACGCTTGAAGCCATAAGAAGAGCTTTTGAAATAGCAATTAATTATTCTTTTGCAAAGAAAAAGGATGAAAAATTTTTAAAGCTTCAATTTGATGAAACGCTTCTTATTACTCAAAAACCGCTTAAAAGTAATTCGCTTGTTGAAAAATATGTTGAACTTGCAAACGAACAAAGAGAGGAGCTTTTAAACTCAAAACAGGGTGAGTTTAATTCTGCCGTTCCCAAAACAAATGACGGGATAAAAGATGAAAGCTACATAGATATTTCAAAAGTTGAAAATAAAAAAGCAAAAAGAAAGAAAAAAGAGCTTACCCCCGCTCAAATAAGAGTTAAAGAAAAGATTAAGGCTGCAAGAGAAAAAATAAAAGAAGAAAAAAATAAATTTAAACAAGCCGTAAAAGAGAAACAGAGCAAACCAAAAGAAAAAAGAACACAAAAAAAACAAAATAAAACAGAATCTAAAAAGCAAAAAAGAAAAAACAAAAAAACAGTAAAACTGATATTATTTTCTTTATTTGTGCTAATTTCTTTATATTTCTTAACAAAAATGTTATTTTTTGGTGAACTGGGCAATTTTTTATTAAAAAAATACTTTATATTATTAAGCGCGAGTTTTTAATAGAGGCTGATAAAGAAATGAACGAACAAAAAAGAGCAAATGAGCTTAATAAGAAAAGTGTGCAAGAGAGCAAATATTTTGATGATATTATGTCGTTTGATTATTACAACTATAAACTTGAAAATCTTGCAAAAAAAATCAAATCAAAAAATCTAAAAACAAATCTGAGAGCTTGTAATTAGATGTTTTTATGATATTTTGTATTTGTGGAAAACAAAGCTTTATTTTTAGATTTTGACGGAGTATTATTTAATACCATAAAAGAAGTGTATCTTGTAAATCGTGCACAGTATAAAGGTATTGATGTTTTAGCTCCGATTGATGAAAATGAGTACAGACTATACAGTAAGTATAAATTTCTTGTTTACAATATTTGGATGTTTGCATACTATAATCCTTTAATTTTTGATTGTGAAAACGAGAATGAAATAATAAACAGGTTTAAAACTTCTCTTGAAGCAAGAAACAGAAATCAAGAAGAGAAATTTTATGCCGATTTTTTAAGCATAAGATATGATTTAATTAAAAAACATTATGATTTTTGGAAAAATCTGGAAGAGCCGTATGAATTTTTCTTTTTTATAAAAGAATTGTATAAGAATATACCGGATAATGTCATAGTGGTATCAAAGAAAAATAAATCTTCAATAATTGAAAGATTTGAATCTTATGAATTTAATCTTGATAAAGATAAAATTTTTGCGGATGAAATATTATCAGGATATTCTTCAAAAGGCGAATTCATTGAAGAATATATGAAAAAAAATAATATTTCTTCCGCTGTATTTGTAGATGATAACTTGAATAACCTTTTATCCGCTAAAGATAATCCAAAAGTAGAAGGAATTCTTGCCCTGTGGGGAAACACTCCCCCGAATTCAAAAGGGTATACACAAAAGGAAGCACAGGAAAAAATAAAAGATTATTTTATTTCAAGATAGTGTTTTGTTCTTTTTGATAAATCTTTGTAGTCAATTATTACGGCTTTTTGAACTTCGGGTGTTATTGCTTCTAAATCTATTTCAACTCCGCTTGTACCTTCGCTTACGAGCATAAGCTTTTGTGTTCCTCTGGATTTCCTGGTAATTACTGAAGCTGTTGTATTTTTAGATATTTTATTTGAAATCCTGCTTTGATGTTTCTTTGATTTAGTGAAGTTGTGAATTGAAGATTTATAGTATTCCGCAATATTTTTGTTGATATTAATACTCTTTGTATTGTCGAAATATATTTCGTTGTCGGTTAAATGCCACGTATCTGCTTCTTTTTTTAATATGATGAGTTTATACCCCTCAATATTGTAGAATAGATTGGATTTGATAATTCCCACTACTTCCGGAATATTATCGCCGTCTATATCGTGGTAATAACTTATAATATCGCCTTTAAAATTTTCAATATTATTGTTTGCAAATTCTTCAAGAATTTGATTGGCGGAAATATCACCCTGTGCTGAAAAATCGTATGTTGCACAATATGAACCCAAACACAAACTGATATACAATACTAAAATATAAAATAACTTCCTCATGCCATAATAATAGCATAAGTTGGAAATTAGTATTCATATCTTAACAAATCTATACTTTTAACGGCATCGGGATTAAATACAATAAAATATCCTTCACTGCCCGGAACATTTGTTCCGTCTATACCGAGTTCGTTAACTATTTTATTTCTTGTATATTCGTTAATAAATTTTCTTAAAACGCTATCTTCCTTGAAACGGAGCGGGGATGCTAAATTAAACGGAATTTTAAGGTAATCTCTGAGGCTTGAATTTAATTGTGCATTTATTTGATTATACTCTCTGAGTGCAGTTTTACCGCGGGCGGTTCTTCCTCTGTAGTTTATTTTACATGTTACACCTGAATATATTGTAAGAGCACCTTCGCAGTTTCCGAAGTAAAAACCGGGGCCGTATTCTGTTTTATTAATTTTGGTCGGGTCAAATCCGCCTTCTTTAATTTTTTCATAATTTTCCAAATAAGTCTTATGAAGTAATAAGCGCTCTTCCGTTACGGGCTCGGTATCTTTAAACATACTCCTGAGATTTTGAGAAACAGATGTACCGTCTTTTAGTGTTATCGAATCAAGATGCCTATATAATTCTTCTTTATGCTTATCCAGACAGCCATAAAACAAATCGCCAAAAATACCTTCATATTCATAAAAACTTATACCTTCGGGCTTTTTCGGGTATTCTTCAGATATTGAAGAACTACCCTTGAAGGTATTTCTGCTTGTATAAAAATTTACGGTATTTATGCTGTTGATTTTCATTTTTTCTCCTGCGATTGTAAAAACATATAAATAAAAAAAATTGCGCAAAATATTTTTTTTACATGTTTTATATACAAAAAACGCATGTTGTTTTTTGAGTAAAAAAGTGATATCATTCTTAAAAATATTCGAGGGTATGATATGGTTGATAACAGGGGTGTATCCCCGATACCTAGCTTTAATTTTAAATCAGGCGATGCTTCCGGCATGGCAAATAAGATGTCTGACGAAAAAATGGGACAGGGCGGAGAATATTTTGCTCAGGATATGCAAGAGGAAGAAAATAACCCTGAAGAAAATATCTATCAGGATCGTTCGGCTCAGCTAAGAGCTTCACTGGACAGTCTTGCTATGGCAAATGCCGGTTCAATTATGGTCATGAAACTGTTAAAAGAAAAAGAACGATTAAAAAAGCAGAAAAAAGACGAGCATAAAGAAATAAAAGAAAGCTCTTCCGGGGAAGATAATTCCGAGGAAGAGAGCAAATCTTTATAAAAACAGAATTAGTTTAATAATGTTTCAATTATTGTTTTTGCGGCGCGTTTACCCGCACCCATAGCGTTAATTGCCGTGGAAGCGCCAAGCGGTGCGACATCTCCGCCTGCATAAATGCTTTCAAGCGAAGTTTCGCCTTTTTCATTTATTATAATATATCCTTTTTCGTCTGTATTTAAGGCTAAATCCTCGCATTCGGCCGAACGCTGAATAATCGGGTTCGGATTTGTTCCGAGCGAAACAATTACGCTGTCCAGAGGTAATTCAACAAATTTACCCGTTCCGATTGGTTTTCGGCGGCCGGAAGCATCGGGTTCTCCAAGCTCCATTAATTCAAATTTCATTGATTTTACATAACCGTCTTCGCCCGTTATTTCAACAGGAGCGTGTAAAAATTTAAACTCTATGCCTTCTTCCTTAGCATGACGAATTTCTTCAAGTCTTGCGGGAAGTTCTTTTTCGGTACGTCTGTAACAGATATAAACTTGTTCATATCCTACACGAACGGCTGTTCTTGCGGCATCCATCGCAACATTACCGCCGCCTATTATTGCCGCTGTTTTTCCTATTTTTAAAGGTGTCGGCGTATCGGGACTTTCGGCATGCATAAGATTTACCCTTGTTAAAAATTCGTTGGCACTATATACACCGTTTAAATTTTCTCCTTTAATATTCATCATTTTAGGTAATCCTGCGCCGGATGAAATAAATATGGCTTGATATCCGTCATCTTTCAACTGCTGCAGGGTTATTGATTTTCCGACAACGACATTTTTATAAAAATTTACGCCCATTCTTTTTAAAGACTCTATTTCTCTGTCTAAAACCTTACGCGGAAGTCTGAACGGAGGAATTCCGTACCTTAAAACACCGCCAAGTTCATGAAGTGCTTCATATACATCAACTTCAAAACCTGCGGTTCTAAGATCTGCCGCTGCGGTCATCCCTGCACAACCGGAGCCCACTATTGCAACTTTCTTTCCGTTCGGTTTGATTTCGGGTTCTTTTGCTGATGTATTATCACCGACATATCTTTCAAGAGCGCCGATTGCAACGGAGTCGCCCTTGAGTCCCAAAATACATTTTCCTTCGCATTGTTTTTCCTGCGGGCAAACTCTTCCGCAAACAGACGGAAGCATGGAGCTTTGTCTTATAATATCACCCGCTTCTTTGAGATTATCTTCTTTGACCGCTTTTATAAAGGAAGGTATATCAATTGATACGGGACAGCCCGTTTTGCATCTTGCATTTTTACAGTTTAAACATCTGGATGCTTCCAGTTTTGCCTGCTCCTGCGTAAAATTTTCTTCTACCGCATTGAAATTTTTTCTTCTTTCAAATTTATCCTGTTCATGCGCTTTTTGTCTTTGGATAATTTCTGCCATAATTCTGTAAGCTCCATTCTATTTACTACTTTTGGAATGTTTTTATTGTATAATAAAAATACATTATAAGGTATTATTGTGAAAAAAATTAAACTTTGGATAACGGATATAGACGGAACTATTGTAAATTATGACGGAAGCTGCACCGTCAAAATGAAAAATACAATAGATAAAATTTTAAAAACCGATACAAAAATTGTCCTTGCAACGGGAAGAATGTTCATGGGGGCAAATCATGCGGCAAAAAGGTTTAATATTCCTCTTCCTGTTGTGTGTTATCAGGGTGCTGTTGTGCGGGATGAAAAAAATGTACTGTGGCAAGCTCCTGTTGACAACAAGCTTTCAAGAGAAATAATCAGGTATTTAAAAGAAAGAAACATCCATACACATGTTTATAACGATGATGTTTTATATGTTGAAGATGACAATAAAAGAATAATGGATTTGTATTGCGGCGGAAGAGGAACAACTTATGAAGTTGTCGGTTCATTTGATGAAATTAAACTGAACTGTGTTGCAAAAATCCTTGCGGTTATTGAAGATAATGACCTTATGCAAAAAACAAAAGAGGAGCTTAGCGCTAAGTATAAAAATATTTTAACAATAGTGCAGAGTTCAAGCTGTTATCTTGAAATTACGGATAAGAATGCATCAAAAGGTAATGCTTTGAAATTCCTGAAAGAATACTGGAATTTAAAAGATGAAGAAATAATGGCTTCGGGTGATCAGGATAATGACATTGATATGGTTAAAAATGCAGGTATAGGTATTTGTGTCGGGAATAACAGCAACGAGCTTAAAAAAATTGCAAAATACCACTGCAGAAGTGTAGATAGCGACGAGCTTGTTAAATATCTTGAGGAATTTATATTATGCGAATAGGGATAGGATACGATATACATAAACTGGTTTCCGGCAGGGATTTGATACTTGGCGGTGTTAAAATACCTAATGAACTTGGCCTTTTGGGACATAGTGATGCGGATGTTTTAATTCATGCAATAATTGATGCAATATTTGGTGCGGCAGCACTCAGGGATATCGGATATCATTACCCTGATACGGATGAAAAATATAAAAATGCAAACAGTATGGAGCTGTTAAAAGATGCCTGTATAAAACTCAATGATACCGGTTATAAAATCGTAAATATTGATTCAAATATAATATGTCAGAAGCCGAAGCTTGCAAAATACATTGATTTAATGCGCGAAAATATTGCAAAAACACTCGGTATTGAAATAAATCAAATTTCAATCAAAGCTAAAACCAACGAGAATATGGATGCAACGGGAGAACTAAAGGCAATCCAGGCTCAAGCGGTTGTGCTTATTGATGATTAATTTACTGAAATGAAAAAAACAAAGCCCCAATTGGGGCTTCAACGAACTATTTAATAAAGAGAATGAACTAAATTTTGTTATGCAACAAGTTTTATTGTTTCATTTCTTGTTGCGCTGTCTTTTGCGGATTTTACGCTTTCAAGCTCGGCTTCTTCCTGCTGAATAATAGCTTCAAGTCTTGCTTGTTCTTCGGCAATTTCCGCATCCTTCTTTTGAATTAAAGGGGTTATCTGGTTATCTATGTATGCTTTCATTGCATCTTCATAGAATTTTGCCCATGCGGCTTCGGTATTAATTGAGCCGTCTTCATTTCTATACAATGCTGCTTCCGACGCATATCCCGATTGAGCATATTGCTCTTCCGACATTTTTTCAAACATATCTACATATGCACCTAATTTATCATCGGCGTCAATTTTTGCTTCTTCGTTGGCATGATACATAACATCAAGTGCAACTCCGTATAATTCGGGGCCGACAGAAGAGATTGCTTCCGAAGAAAAATTAACACCTTTTGAAATAACATTTGAAAAATTAGTGAACTGCTGTCTTTGAGTATTAAGTTTTAACAGCTTATACCTGTTATTGTTTATATTTTCCAGAAGGCTTAACTGCCTTACGTGAAATAAGCCGGATCCCATATCCACACTCCTTATTAAAAATACTAACTAACCTTAATTAAACTAACCTACATTATAATAAAGTTTTATTTTTGGTATAAATTGCGTTTTTTGATAATGTTGTTTACATAACTTAACATTTATTTTATAGTGCAAACCTTTTTATAGTTTAATAGGTATTATGATAACTGACGGTTTTTTAAATGAATACGGCAATATCTTATATAATACCGAGCGCCCCGCGAGGTATATAGGAGATGAGTTCGGTTCGTATAATAAAGATTTTGATTTGGCCGAGGGCAGATTTTTGTTTGCTTTTCCCGATAAATATGAAATCGGAATAAGTAATTTCGGACATAAAATAATATATGATTTAATAAATAAAAAAGAAAACCTAATGTGTGACAGGTTATATGCGCCGGATAAGGACTTTCTTGAACTTCTTGAAAAAGAAAATAAACCGCTTTATGCGCTTGAATCAAAAAGAAAACCGATTGAGTTTGATATTATAGGATTTGGTTTGCAGTATGAAATGTGTTATACAACCGTCTTAAAAATGCTGGAATTATCAAATATTCCTGTTTTGGCAAAAGAAAGAACATCATCTCACCCTATTATTCTTGCGGGAGGCCCTTGTACATCAAACCCTGAACCGATGAGCGGATTTATTGATGTTTTTGTAATCGGAGACGGCGAAGATGTAAATATTGAAGTCCTTGAAAAATACATTGAATTAAAAAATAAACTGCCGAGAGAAGAAATTATAAAAGAACTTTCAAATATCGACGGGGTATATTCACCCCTGTATCCCAAAAAAACAAATAAGAGAATTGCACGGTTAACTCTTGAAAACCATCCGATAAATTCTCCCGTTCCTTATTTTACTTCAATACAAGACAGGGCGGTAATTGAACTAAGAAGAGGATGCGGCAGAATGTGCCGTTTTTGTCAGGCATCACATATCAATATGCCGATAAGAGAAAGAAAAAAAGATGATATAGTAAATATTACAAAGGAATACGTTAAAAATACGGGATATGATGAATATTCTTTACTCTCTTTATCTTCAAACGACCATAGCGAAATTGAAGAAATTTTAAAGGAATTGAGCTGTAACTATAAGGGTACGGGAATAAATGTTTCGCTTCCTTCTCAAAGAGCGGACAGATTTTCTCTTGAAATAGCACGTCTTGCTCAGGAAGAAAAGAAAGCAACAATTACAATAGCGCCCGAAGCCGGAACTCAAAGGATGAGAGATATTATAAATAAAAATCTTTCAGAGGAGCAAATAATTAATGCAACATTGTCCTGTATAAAAAACGGATGGAACAAAATTAAATTCTATTTTGTAATAGGACTCCCTTTTGAAACTTATGATGACCTTAAAGGAATACCGGATTTAATTCAAAAAATTAATGCTTCATGCAGAAGTGAAGGTTTGAAATACCCTCAAATAACCTGTTCGATATCAGTATTTGTACCGAAACCGCATACTCCTTTTCAATGGGCAAGGCAAAATACTCTTGAAGAAATAAATGACAAAATTAACTACCTCAGAGATTTAAAAGCATCAATAAAAAATGTCAGGTTTAATTTCCATAATCCCAAAATGTCGATTTTGGAAGCATTTTTTACAAGGGGCGATGATAAAATTTCAGAATTTATATACAGATTGCATAAAGAAAATTGCTACCTTGAAAGCTGGGATGAAAATGTTAATTACGATACATATGAAAAAATTTCAAAAGAGCTTAATATTGATATCCAAAGCCTTGCGTCAAGGGAATATGGCTTTGATGAAGAATTACCGTGGGATAATATAAGTTACGGTATAAATAAAGAATACTTGCAAAATGAATATATGAAAGCAAAAGAAGCCGAAGTCACAATTCCTTGTGAAGTTAAGTGTTCAAACTGCGGAGCTTGCATGAATTTAAAGACAAAAAAAGTTATATCAAAACAGTTTCAGGCTGTATAAATTGACACAAGCATTAAATTAACCTATAATTTTTTTGTATTTTTATTTTGGAGTTTTTATGAGCGATACTAAAGAAATAATAAAATGTCCTGCATGCGGCAAAGAAATGAAAAAAGTTTTTATTGAAGATAAAGGTTTTTACCTTGATATATGTGTTGACGGATGCGGCGGAATATTGTTTGATAATCAAGAATTTAAGCATTTTGACGAACAACACGAATCAATAGACGAAATATTAAATGCTTATTTAAATAAAGAATACAAACCTGAAGACCAGCATGAAGAAAGAATTTGCCCCGTATGTCTGCAACCTATGGTTAAAAATTTTGCAAGCAGTCTAAAAGAAGTTCAGATTGACGAATGCTACAGCTGCGGCGCAAAATTTCTGGATTATGGCGAACTTGATAAAATAAGACAGGAATTTAAAACGGAAGGCGCAAGACAAAAAAAGTTTAATTCTGATTTTGCAAAAGAATACGATATGATGATGCCTGAAGATGAAATAAGACCTTTAAAATATAAAAGCTTTATTACTTCAATTTTTAACAGACTTTATAACAAATAAGATTTTACGGTTTTAATAAAAGCGTTTATATCTATGGGTTTTGTTAAGTAATCTTTTATTCCGAACCCCTCGGCTTTTTGTTTATCGGAATCCATAGCGCAAGCACTTGTTATAATTACGTTTGGAAATTTTATTTTATCGTCATTTAATTTTTTTAGCAGGCTGAAGCCGTCTAATTTTGGAAGTTGAATATCAAGAATAATAAGGTCATAGTCGTTGTTCTTGATTTTTTCATAAGCTTCAAGCCCGTCAAGCGCCTTTTCGACATCAAACTTTTGATAAGTTAATATGTCATAGAACAGTTTCATATTTAATTCATTGTCTTCAACAACCAGAATTTTTTTCATTTTTAAACCAAAATATCTTTAAACTGCATTATAAAAGTCGTGCCCTTATTAACTTCGCTTTCAAGGGTAATTTTACCTTTATGAAGCTTTACCAGTTCTTTTGTAATGGTTAAACCAAGACCTGTCGAGCTTTGATTTTTTGTGTAAATATTATCCAGATGAATAAATTTTTTAAATATTTTATTATGAAATTTTTTATCTATACCTATGCCGTTATCTTTGATTTTGAGTATATAGTCTTTTTTATCTTTGTTTGAATATATTTCAATTTTACCGTTTTCCGGTGTAAATTTAATCGCATTTGAAAGAAGGTTATATAAAATTTGTTGAAACTTCTGATAATCGGCAAGTATTTTTCCGTCATACTTTGAAATAAATTCAACACTGATATTTTTATTTTTGTATAGCGGTTCAAGAATACCTATAACTTCATTTATTGATTGGTGCGGCGAAATTTCCGAAGGTGAAAATTTCATTGCGTTTGCTTCAAACTTTGATAAATCTAAAATTTCATTTATCATACCAAGCAGATGAAGTCCCGAAATTTGAATATCATTGATGTATTCTTTTTGCTTTTCGTTCAAAGAACCGAATATTTCACTGTCAAGAGCTTGAGAAAAGCCGATTATGGCATTTAGAGGCGTTCTTAATTCATGGGAAATATTTGCAAGGAAAAGACTTTTTGCTTTGTCCAGTTCTTTTAACTTTTTGTGCTGTGTCTTTATGATTTCATAAGCATTTTCTTTTTCAATAATTGCATCCTGAAGAGCTTTTAGTTGAAGTTTAAAAACATCATTAAGTTCATAATCCTTTATTTTATAGCTTATAATATTTACGGCTGCTCTAAAGGACGCCTTAACGGAGTCATCAGGTTTTGAATTTAAACTCAAAAGCATAAAACCGAAAACAGACTCCCTGATTTTTAATTTTATTGCAAGGGTGTATTTGCTGAAAAAATCATCCGGCTTTGTTGTAAATTCGGTAATTTCATCATCACTTTCAAGAAAATCTTCTATACGTTTTTCTTTCAGGCTGCAATCCGTAAAATTTGAATTTTTAATTGCTTTTTTTAAAGTGTAATCTGTATTTTCAAGAAAAAATATTGCAAGAGAAGATTTTTCATACAAAGATGACATCATCAAAAGTAAATCCGAATAAAAATCTACTGATTTTACATCGCTTTTATTGATAATGTCATCGATTAAATTTAAAGTTTTGTGTAATAAATCTGTCATGTTTAACTATATATTAAAAATATAACCGCCCTTGTCAGCATTTTGAAGAATTTCTTCGTTGATTTTTGTTCTTAAATTTTTAATATATTTGTATACATAGTCTGTAGGTAAACCGAGTAATGTTGCAAGGTCTTTGGCATATACAATTTTGCCTTTGTTCTTTGCAAAATGTTCCAGTACCGCATCTTCTCTTTTTGTAAGAGGTTTTTTGCAGGTAATTCTTTCTTTAACGGAAGAAAGAACATTCTTTTCTCCGGAGAATACTATTGTATCCTGCATATCAACGGATTTTTTAGCAATTGAGACAATCTGACTTTTTGTGTCAGCTTTTTCTTTGGAGCTGTACAGTCTTTTTTCGTTTTGCATAACGATATCTATAATATCGCTTGTTTTTTTATCTTCTTCAAGGACTTTACCGAGTCTTTTGGCATATTCTTCCAGTGTAATCTTTTCTAATGAACTCCGCCATTGTTTGATTTCTTCCTTTGTAAGGTACTGACTCATTTACTTCCCCCATAAAATTTATATCAATCTCGTTTGTTATAATTGTTATAGCATAAGCCAAACCAAAAAACACAAAATATTGCATAACGTAACTTTTTTTTAAAAAAGTTAATTTTATGATTTTTTCTATTGACAAATCAAGAGTTTAGGAGTATGCAGCTTAAATTTTAAGCATATTACGGTCAATAAGCCGGTAATTTGATTAAAACTTTACCTGTTTATTTTATACGATATTGTTTCTCTTTCTTAATAGGTATTTAGATGTAATAAAGAGAAAAATGAGCATAAAAAACGGCAGAATTATGTTCTGCCGTTTTTGTTATTTTTAAAATAAAATTAGTCTTTAGCGTGACCTGCTGTTCCTAATACATCTCTCATTTTATGCATTACCATTTCTTTAACGGCAGTTCTTCCGGGGCCCATATATTCTCTCGGGTCGAATTTTTCGGGATGTTCGATAAAGAATTCTCTGATTGTAGAAGTCATTGCCAATCTTAAATCAGTATCGATATTGATTTTAGCTACACCGTGTTTTGAAGCATAGTTAAGCATTTCTTCGGGAACTCCTTGAGCGTCGGGAAGATTTCCGCCGAATTTATTACATTTTGCAACAAATTCTTTAGGTACGGAAGATGAACCGTGAAGTACAATCGGAAAATCGTATCCTGCAACAGCGTTGATTGCTTCTTTGCAAGCTTTTAATCTGTCGAAGTCAAGTTTTGCTTCGCCTTTGAATTTGTATGCACCGTGAGAAGTACCGATAGCAATTGCTAAAGAATCACAACCCGTTTCTTTAACAAATCTTGCAGCTTCTCCGGGGTCTGTATAAGTTGAATCAGCAGCTTTAACTTTAACATCATCTTCAACACCGGCTAATTTACCGAGTTCCGCTTCAACTGAAACGCCGTGAGCGTGTGCATATTCAACAACTTGTTTAGTCAATTTAATATTTTCTTCAAGCGGGAATCTGCTTCCGTCAATCATAACAGAAGAAAAACCGCCGTCTATACAAGATTTACAAATATCAAAATCAGCACCGTGGTCTAAATGAAGTGCTATAGGAACAGTTGTTGTAGCTAATGCAGCTTCAACAAGCTTGATTAAATATGTTTGATTAGCATATTTTCTTGCTCCTGCAGATACTTGAAGAATAAGAGGAGATTGAGTTTCTTCGGCAGCTTCAGCTATACCTTGAAGAATTTCCATATTGTTAACATTGTACGCACCGATTGCGTAACCTCCGGCAAGAGCTTTCTTAAACATTTCGCCGGTTGAAACTAATTTTCTTTCTGACATAATATTTTCCTTTTATTAAAAATACCTCTACAAGACTAATGTAAAACAAAAACATTTTTTGGGCAATCTGTTTTTATGAGGGTAGTAATTAAAAAGTATAAAATAATAATCTTAAGAGATAACTTTTAAATTAGTCTTTTTTGTTTCTTTATTTTTGTATATTTCATATATTCTTCCCGCCAGAGATTTTGCGGTATCCGAATTCGGCTTTGAAGTAATATATTTTTTATAGTATCTGACCGCAAGAACATATTTTTCAAGTTTATCAAAACATATGCCCAGTCCGAGATAACTTCTGTAATATTCGGGATTAATTTTTAAAATTTTTCTGTATAAATCTATTGCGCTGTGAAAATCTTCTTTTTCGATATATAAACTTGCAAGGCTGTACATAGCCGGAATATAGCTCGGATATTTTTCTATAATAGTATTATATACAAGAATAGCCATATCAACTTCGCCCGATAATTCATGGGTCAGAGCAAGT
The DNA here is from genome assembly GCA_902796515.1 of uncultured bacterium. Lineage (GTDB taxonomy): Bacteria > Cyanobacteriota > Vampirovibrionia > Gastranaerophilales > Gastranaerophilaceae > RUG14156. Next base: position 16,461 of record CADBOZ010000034.1, read on the forward strand.
TTAATTTGTGCATTTTTGTTATCGGGACACAACTTAATTGTTCTTATGAAGTTTTTTTGAGCATTTTCGTTATCCGCGCTTAAAAGATAGTTTAAGCCGAGTTCGTAGTATATTTCGGAATCAAATCCGTATACGTTCCTTGCGGATTTTAAATGCTTAATTGCTTTATCATACTCTTTTAAATTTTTATAGGCTTTAGAAGCGCCTTTGTATGCGGGAATATTGTTTTTATCTATCATTAAAGAAACAAGATATTCTTTTATGGCTTTTCGGTATTCATTTTTCAGCATAAACGAATCGCCGAGCGCACAAAAAAATTTCTTATCCTTTTTGTCGCTTTTAACAGGATTTGTTATAAAACTTGTCTGATTTTTATTTGTATATTTAAAAGACAAAATTTCCTCCGTTAATTAAAGTTTATACTTATCGGGTTTAAAACAGATTAATCGGAAGATGAATTTTGATTTTGACCTTTAGATTTATTTTTTTTATAATTTTTTTGGATTTTAAAGAATTAAGGATAAAAAATGGAAAACTTGTTAAAGCTTAGTATTTTTTCGCTTCCGGAAGAATATATAAAAATAATTACTTTCGGCTGGAATATTATAAAATGTACCCTGCTTCTTGTGGTGACGATAAAGCTTTTAAACTTTTTTGCCGAAAAATTTTTTAAGAAGATTATTGAAAAACTTGATTCTCAGGAAAGACAAAGGCAGCTTTTGACACTGAAGGCAATCATTTATCATACAATTCAAGCAGTAATATTTGCAATTTATATTATGAATATGCTTTTTTTGTTCGGTATAGACGTAAGACCCTTACTTGCAACAGCCGGAGTTATGGGGGTTGCGGTTGGTTTCGGTGCAAAAAGATTTGTTGAAGATGTTATATCCGGAATAATGATTTTACTTGAGGGGCAAATAAGAGTCGGTGACTATGTTGAAATAGATAATATGGCGGGTTTTGTTGAAAAAATTACCCTTAATTTAATAACTGTCCGCTCGGATAAAACCGGTGCCGTTTATTTTATCAGATGTGGATATGTGGATTCGGTTAAAAACTACACAATGCATTATTCTTATGCTTATTTTCCGCTTGACGTTGCATATAAAGAGAACTTAAATCATGTATTTGAAACAATAAAAAAATCGTTTGAAATATTGAAAAATGACAACAGATATAAAAGACTGATTTTGAATGATATAGAAATATTCGGTTTGGATGAATTTAAAGAAAGTTCACTTTGCGTTAAATGCAGAATAAAAACTCAACCAAAAGGACAATGGACTATAAAACGAGCATTTAATAAAATAATAAAGGAACAGTTTGATGCGGAAAATATAGAAATACCGTTTAATCAGCTGGTAGTTACGAATAATGCCGGATAGTATATGTTAAGAAAAATATTAAAGTTTTGTTTTATTATTTTTTGTGGTTTAATTGGATTTGTCTTTGCAGGATGCAAAAATGATGCTATCAGGTTTTATCGCGAAAGTGCCGTTGAGAACACAATGAAAACATTCCATAGTATTAATGCTCCGAAGAAGGACGAAGTTACAAAATCGGGAGGACTTGTAATAATCAGGGATAACACTTCCTCCCGCGGTAATTCGGAGATGAATAATCTGAAATTCGGTCCTGAAAATATGGACTTTGATTTGCCGGTAAAATTCAAGTAAACAGAAAGGAAAAACATAATGTCTAAGCACGGAAGTCTTGAAAGTGCTATATTGAGCGTCCTTTGGGATTTGGAAAAAGACGGAAAAATCAATAATTCCGTAAAAGATGTATACGAAACTCTAAATTCAATAAATAACGAAAAAAAAGCTTATACAACGGTTAAAACAGTAATGGACAGGCTGTATGATAAGAAAACTCTTACAAGAATCAAACACGGAAATAAATTTTACTACAGAACACTTTATTCCAATTCGGAAGTAATAAGAAAATCGCTAACCGAATTAGCTGAAAGATATTGTAACGGAGATATCAAAAAGCTTATCAGTTATGCCGAAAACAAAAACGCGGAACTTATCGGTGCATAAAAAAGTGAATAAAAATCAGGATATAGAGCTTTACAGGAACAGACTTGAAGTTGCGGAACTTATAATGTTAACGGTACTTGATAAAATTTCGGTCAGTGAAGCTCTTTCAAAATTCCCTAAAGATATAAATGACATAAATATAAAATGCGCATTTGATGCGCTTATGCATCGGGAAGCCGACGAAGATTTAAGAAGGACTGTTGCTGATTATAAAGAAGTTCAGGATGAACTTTTGGTAAACATTGCGGATGCTTTGAAAAAAAATCAAAATCTCCCTCAAAATATAGTTTCCGAATATTTAAAATATCACAATCAAAATTTGATAAGTCCCGAAGGCTTCAGCATAAAAAATACTTTTGATAAAATTAAAAGAATGATAAACTTATAATATGGTACAAGACTCGGCAAGTAAAAAGTTCATACACTATACGGTGATGAAAAACGAAGTGGTTAATTCACTGAATTGTGAAAATTCACAAAAAATATTTGTGGATTGTACTTTGGGCGGCGGAGGACACAGTGAAGAAATTTTAAAAAGAATTTCTCCGAAAGGTCGCTTAATTTCATTTGATGTTGATGATGATGCCATAAATCATGCATCCGAAAGATTAAAGAATTATAAGAATTTAACAATTATAAAAGGAAGTTATGCGGATATAGATTTGCATCTTAAAAATCTGGGCATAGAAAAGATAACGGGCGGGGTTATTTTTGACCTTGGTGCATCGTATCATCAACTTACATCTCCAATTCGAGGATTTAGTTTTTTAAAAGACGCGCCTCTTGATATGAGATTTAATCAGGAACAGGAATTCAGTGCATTTGATGTAATAAATAAGTACAAAGAAGGCGAACTGGTAAGAATTTTTTCGGAATACGGCGAAGAAAGATTTTCAAAAAGAATAGCACACGCAATAGTTGAAAAAAGACCCGTAAATACTACACTTGAGCTTGCAGAATTAATCAAAAACTCGGTACCGAGATTAAAAACAAAAATTCATCCCGCAACAAGGGTCTTTCAAGCGGTCAGGATAGAGGTAAACAGGGAATTGTTAAATTTTGAAAATACATTAATTAAAGTTATAAATTTAACGGATGTTGGTGCTATAATAAGTTTATTAACATTTCATTCTTTGGAAGACAGACTGGCAAAAAATATCTTAAAACAGTATTCAGCCAAAGAAAGTGCTAATAAATACGCAAAAGAAGATAATCAAAACAGTAATATACTAGAGTTAATAAATAAAAAACCGATTACGGCAAGTGAAGAAGAACTAAGGATTAATCCTCCGTCAAGGAGTGCGAAACTTAGAATTGCAAAAAAAATGAGGTAACTTTGAAACCATCTTTTAATAAAACGAATAACAGGACAACGGGAAGAAGAACAAATTCCAAACAAAATAATATCAAACAAAGGGAAACGGCAACTAACCCGATAAATTCCAAAGCGCCCGAAAATAACCAAATAATAAGCGGTTACTTTGTTAACGAGCTTTCATATAAAGAGCTTATTATAGCAAGGGTTAATAATTTTCTGTACGGCGTTTTAATATTTCTTGTTGTATTTTGTTTGATTTGTTATTACTTTGTTTCATGTAAAGAAGTTCAATTAAATCAAATTTCAAGAGAAACTCTTGAATTAAACTATGAAAACGAAGAACTTCAAAATAAGGTGGATTCTCTTCAATCCTATTATAATATTGATAAAGCTGTTTCAAAATCAAATATTCTCGAAAGAGCAAAACATGTAGTCGAAGTTGATGCGGCAACTCTGCCAAAAGTAAACTTCAGTAAAACAAACAAAGATAAAAATACGGTAGTTGTAAGCTATTAAAAACAGGGGATAAATTGAAAGAAAAGGCTTATAAAAATTTTGACAGAAGAGTCGGATGTCTTCAGTCCGTTTTCTATTTAACTTGTTTTTTGCTTGTGGTGTATCTTTTTTTGCTTCAAGTATGCGATGTTCGTCATTGCAAAAATAAAGCAAAATCACAACGCACCTCAAAAATGTACGTTTTAAGAGGAGAAATTGTAGACAGATACGGTTTTAAGCTCGCTGCGGATAGAACAACTTTTATATTATATGCGCATCCTAATTACTATGACCATACGCCCTCGGAGCTTGCGGAAATTTTATCTCCTTATGTAAAAATTCCCGTTAAAGACCTTTCTAAAAGATTATCTCAGACTAATAAAAAAATAATTATAGTCAAAAAGGATTTAGACAGAAAAACCGTAAGAGAAATAAAGAAAAAAGGATTAAGAGAACTGTCCTATGAAGTGAAAAACGAAAGAGTATATCCTCAGGGCATGCTTGCCTCTCATATACTCGGTTTTTACAATCCTAATGCCGATACCGCAGGCGGTGTTGAATACAAAGCTAAAGAATATCTTGAATATGTGGATAAAACGATTACTTATGAAAAATCACCGAACGGAGATATTATATATAATATAAGCGTTAATCCTGCCGATGTTTCGGCACCTGCCAAAGGTAAAACATTAAAACTTACAATTGACAGTGCCGCCCAGCATGTTTGCGAAAAGTATCTTTTGAAGGCAATTCAAAAATATCACGCACCCAGAGCTGTTGCTATTGTACTTGACCCTGCAACAGGCGAAATAATTGCGCTTGCGGTTGCTCCCGGATACAATCCGAATGAATACCGTAAATATTCGATGCAGGAGATAAAAAATTGGGCAATAACGGACGTTTATCCGCCCGGTTCAACCTTCAAAATTATAACCGTTGCTTGCGGATTTATGAATAAGAAAATCAATAAATATTCAAGAATTAACGATACCGGAAAAATGAAAATCGGCTGGTGGGATGTTGTAAATTATGATTACAAATCCAAAGGAGCACCGGGCTTAATTGATTTAGTATATTTATTCGAACATTCATCAAACATTGCTTCAATTAAAATAGCTCAAATGATGACATCAAGAGAATTTTATGACAGTTTAAAATTATTCAATTTTGGTGAAAAAACAGGAATTGACCTTCCCGGAGAATCTGCGGGATTGCTTCCTCAGCCAAAATTCTGGGATGTTGCAACACATGGCACTATGGGATACGGTTACGGGGCTTCGGTTACCGCAATTCAAATGATATCCGCGGTAAGTGCTATTGCAAACGGCGGAGTTTGGGTAACACCCCATGTTATTAAATATTCTCCCGAAGAAGAACAAACAAAAATCGTAAGAAGAAGAGTTTTGGAAGAACAGGATGCAAAAGATATTACTCAACTGCTTGTAAAATCGATTGAAGGCGGAAAAAATCCCGCTAAAATGGACGATTTTTACATTGCTGCCAAAACGGGCACATCCAGAAAACCTAATTCAAGCGGTACGGGGTATTCAAATAAGCTATACACGTCTATGATTGGCTTTTTCCCTGCTACAAACCCGAAAGCAGTCTTGTATGTTGTTGTAGATTCGCCGTCAGGAGAAGGAATTTGGGGTTCAACCGTTGCAGCACCGGTATTTAAAGAAATTGCAACCGAACTTGTCAGAATATTAAATCTTAATCCTGATAAAAACGTAAAAAAATAGTTTTAAGCTGTTCTTTTTTTGTTAGAATATATTTATATCAAGGGAAGTTTTAAGGAATTAAAAATGGATTTAAGTACAATAGTAAAAAATATAAAAACGCGTGAAGTATTAAATTTTAAAGATATAGATATAAAGGGAATTTCATATAATTCAAATACAATAAATTCTCATGAAATTTTTGTCTGCCTCAAGGGTGAACATGTAGACGGACATGATTTTGCGCAAAAAGCTTTTGAAAAAGGTGCAGTTGCGCTTATGACTGAAAAACCTTTAAATATAGAAATACCGCAGCTTGTTGTGGAATCAACACAGGAAAGCATTGCTGACTTAGCAGCGTTATTTTATCATAATCCGAGTTATGAGCTTAATCTGATGGGAGTAACCGGAACAAACGGAAAAACCACGGTTGCTCACCTTGTGCAAAAAATATTTGAACATGACAGAAAAAAATGCGCTCTAATAGGAACGCTCGGATATAAATTATCGTCGGGAGATGATTATCTTGAAGCAAAACACACAACGCCGCAAGCTCCTCAAATGCAGGAAACTCTTCAAAAAATACTTAAGGCGGATGTACTAAATGTTATAACCGAAGTTTCAAGCCACGCTCTTGAACAATTCAGGGTTAAAAACTGCAAATTTTCGGGTGCGATATTCACGAATTTGACACAGGATCACCTTGATTATCATATAACCATGGAAAATTACTTTAATGCCAAAGCAAAACTCTTCAAAGGTTTGAAAAAAGGTAATTTTGCCGTAGTTAATAATGACGACAAGTATGCTTCAAAATTAATCAATTTAATTGATAAAGAAGTAACAATTTTAACCTGCGGTGTTAAAAACCATTCCGACGTTATGGCGAAAGATATTGAATTTATGTCTGACGGTGTTTCTTTTAACTGTGTGTACAAAGATAAAAAAATTCCTTTTAAACTGCATCTTAACGGAATGTTCAGTGTATATAACTGCCTTGTTGCAATTGCGGCAGGAATTTTAAACAATATAAGTCTTGAAACAATTAAAGAGGCTCTTGAAGATACAAGAAGCGTTGCGGGAAGATTTGAAATAATTCAATCAAATCCTATGGTGATAGTTGATTATGCTCACACTCCCGACGGACTGGAAAATATATTAAGAGCCGCAAGGGAATTGACGCCAAAAGACGGAAATTTAATTTGTCTTTTTGGCTGCGGAGGAAACAGAGATTGTACAAAAAGACCGAAGATGGGAGAAATTGCCCAGCGTTTGTGTGATAAAATAGTTATCACATCAGATAATCCGCGTTCGGAAGATCCTCAGCAAATCATAAGTGATATTTTATCGGGTCTTGCACTTATTAATCCGAAGACGGTTTTTGTTGAACCCGACAGACGTCTTGCAATAAAGATTTTAAAAGATATATCAAAAGAAAACGATGTTCTTGTTTTGGCGGGTAAGGGACATGAAACATATCAAATTCTTGCCGATAAAACTATTCATTTTGATGACAGGGAAGAAGTTAAAAAGATTTTTGGTGAATAAATTCTGATTAAAACATCCCTTTTTTTGCAAAGAATATAGCAGCTAATATTGCGGCAATAAGTGAAATTACGCTTACGATTAAAAAGCCGTATTGATTTGCCGCAAACGGAACGGCAACATTCATTCCCCAGAAGCTTGAAAACATTGTCGGTATTGCAAAAATAATAGCTATTGAAGTTAAAAATTTCATAACGATATTTAAGTTGTTGGAAATTATTGAAGCAAAAGCATCCATCATATTTTCCAAGATGTTTCTGTGCATTTCAACCATTTCAAGCGCCTGTTTGTTTTCAATAATTACGTCTTCCAGTAAATCAATATCATCTTCGGAGAATTTCAAAAGAGAATTTTGTTTTGAAGATTGGGTTAAGCGCATAATCTTTTGAAGTACAACATAATTATCGCGAAGAGCCGTTGTAAAATATACAAGAGATTTCTGAACTTCAAATAATTGGAACAATGCTTTATTTTTCATTGTTTTTCTGAGTTCTTCTTCTATTTCTTCGGATTGCTTATAAATATTGTTTAAGTATCTGATATAGTACTTTGTTGAGCGGAATAATATATCAAGTAAAAATTTCGTTTTATCTCTTGTATCAAAAGAATGAGATGTTTCTTTGTTAAACGAGCCTATAACTTTGTTTTTCTTTGAAGATACGGTTATAAAACCCCGTTCGGTAAAAATTATACCGAGAGGCAATGTATCATAAGTTCCTTCGTCTTCCATTAAAGGAAGGTTGATAATTATTAATACACAGTCGTCTTCAAGTTCAATACGTGAGCGTTCATCTACGTCAAGAGAATTTCTTAAAAAACTTTCATCAAGATTAAGAATAAGAGAAACTTTTTGAATTTCGTCATAAGTAGGATTTATAAGATTAAACCATGAGCCGCTTTGAGCTTCATTAATTCCCAATTCAACCAGTTTTTTTTCTGCAGTTTTTAAAATTTCTATCACTTCTGCATCCCTTTTTTAGCTCGTAACAATATTAAACTACACATAAATAAATAAGTAAACATAAAAATAAAACCTCTTTGTTTCAAGAGGTTGTAAATACACACTACTTAAATTTTTTTATGCAATAGACGGACGAGGTTCTTTTGCAAGTTTTCTGTTTAACTCGTTCTTCTTTGCCATTTGCGCCTCAACAACTTTTCTTGCAGCTTCGGCAATTCTTTCTTTCTTTGTTTTTGGCGATTTCATTTTTGTATATTGAATGTTCATTGAAATTGCTTTTGAACATATATCTCTTAATGTTTGTTGTATTCGAAATGCTTCCATATGGGCATTTGCATAATCGTTTATTGTTGCCATCATTTTGTTCGGATCAATCATTGAGTTTTCGACGATGGCATTATCTACTTTTAAGCTTTGATATTTTTTAACCAGAGCTCTGTCTAATTGATCCTGCGCACCTATTGACATACTTAAATTCCTATATAATATCTCTCTTACTTTTATAAAGTATTTTTTTGTCATCAAATTGCTTTATTGTAAACATGTCTTTACAATCCTTAATAAAAAAACAGTCAGGATTTTCCTGACTGTTTTTTGAAATTAGCTTTATATTGTTTTACTGTACGCAAACCGTAAGCAATACACCTGCTGCTACTGCTGAACCGATAACCCCTGCAACATTCGGGCCCATAGCATGCATTAATAAGTAGTTATTCGGATTAAATTCCAAGCCTACTTTATTTGATACACGGGCTGCCATAGGAACGGCAGATACACCGGCAGAGCCTATCAGAGGATTGATTTTTTCTTTAGATACAAGGTTCATAATCTTTGCCATAATAACACCCGCTGCGGTTGCAAGAGAAAAGGCAACGATACCGAGAATTAAAATAAACAAAGTCTGAACCGTTAAAAATTGGTCGGCTGATAGTTTTGAACCTACCGATAAACCTAAAAATATTGTAATAATATTAATCAAGGCATTTTGCATTGTGTTTGAAAGTCTTTCAACAACTCCGCATTCTTTGCATAAATTACCGAAAGCTAAAGCTCCGACAAGAGGACAAGCACTCGGTAAGAATAAAATACAAAGAGATAAAACAAGGAGCGGGAAAACGATTTTTTCACGTTTTGACACTTCTCTTAGTTGGCTCATTTGTATTTGTCTTTCTTCTTTTGTTGTTAAAAGTTTCATTATCGGAGGCTGAATAACGGGAACTAAAGCCATATAAGAATAAGCTGCAACCGCTATTGCACCCAATAATTCGGGAGCTAATTTGGAAGTTACATAAATTGAAGTCGGGCCATCCGCACCGCCAATTATACCGATTGCACCGGCTTGAGGCAAAGTAAACCCAAACACGCAAAGAGCGAGCAGCAGTGCGCCGAATATACCAAATTGAGCCGCACCGCCTAAAAATGCGGTTTTCGGGTTAGCAAGCAGCGGGCCGAAATCAGTCATTGCACCTACTCCCATAAAGATGATTAGCGGGAATAAACCTTGATGTATACCTGCTTCATAAATAATATTTAAAAAGCCGCCCGGTTCCGTCATTCCGGCACCCGGAATATTTGACAAAAATCCGCCGAATGCTATCGGAATTAAAAGCAACGGTTCATATTGCTTTTTAATCCCAAGCCACATTAAAAACAAACAAATTACAAGCATAATCGGAGAACCGTATTGATGCAGGAATTGTTCAAAAGCCGATTGAATATTGGGGTCGGGCTGCTGCACGAAATTATACAGACCTGTTTCGTGCCATAAATGTAAGAAAATATCACCTATATTTACTGTCATAATCTTACTCCTAACCTAATACAACCAGTGTTTGACCGTTTACAACTTTGTCACCCTGAGCAACATCGATTGATAAAACTTTACCTGCGGACGGCGATTTGATTTCTGTTTCCATTTTCATTGCTTCAACAACAAGAAGTACATCGCCTTCAGCAATAGTATCACCGACAGAAACTTCAATTCTTAATACATTTCCGGGTAAAGCCGCTTTAACGGGTGTTCCGTCGCCTGAAGCTGCAGTTGTTGTTTCTTCAATTCCGTCCGTTACTTTAAAGTCATAAGATTTTCCGTTAACGGTAGCTTTAGAGCCGTCAAGTTTAACAGAGTATTTTTTACCGTTTAAAGTAACCGTACAGCCGTTTGATGAAGCCGATGAAGCTTTTGCTTCGCCGCCGGCAACTTTGTTAACCGAAACAGTTCCTTTTCCTAGTAAAAATTCAATACCTTTGTCAACGTTTCCGTCTTTACATGCAGCTGATATAAAGATATTTTCTTCCGTAACGGGAAGTCCTGCTTCTTCAAGACGTTTTTTTGCCGCTTCAACACCTTTTTCGGGGTCTTTTTCATTTATATCAACAACATGTTCTGTTGTTGGCTGCATTCCGATTTTTTCTTCCGCCCATTTAACAAGTTCAGGATCAGGTTCGCACGGAGTTTTTCCGAAATATCCCAGAAGCATTTTAGCATAACCGGGGTTTGCTTTATCCCAAGGTTTATCTGAAATTGCATTAAGGAATGATTGTTGAGCATAGAATTGTGAAACGGGAGTAACGGATGTAGCATATCCGCCACGTTCCACCACTTCTTTCATATTTGCAATTAATTTCGGGAATTTATCAAGCATACCCATATCTTTTAGCTGATTAACGGTTGTAGCCGTAGCTCCGCCCGGCAGGGGTGCTTGAATTAAAATCGGATTAACCGCAAGTGAAATAGGAGAAATCGGATAATCTTTCATGCATTCTTTGAAGATTTCTTCCGTTTCCATAATTTTCTTAATATCTAAGCCGAGGTCATAATCCGTACCTTTTAAAGCGTGCCACATTGAAATGATATCAGGTTGACCTGTTCCGCCGGAAACAGGTTTCATAGCTAAATCTATTCCGTCTGCGCCGCCGTCAAGTGCTGCAAGGTACGCTGCCAGTCCTGTTCCTGCTGTTTCATGCGAATGGAAGCGGATATGAGCATCGGCACCTAATAATTCTCTTGCCATTTTAACTGTTTCATATACTTTTCTCGGGTTTGAAGTTCCTGAAGCATCTTTGAATGCCAGAGAGTCGAAAGGAAGACCCGAATCAAGAATGTTTCTTAAAACTCTTTCATAAAAAGCAACGTCATGCGCTCCTTCGCAACCGTAAGGAAGTTCCATCATTGTAATTGTTACTTCGTGAGAAAGTCCGTGCTTTTTAATTGAATTTGCAGAATCAATTAAATTATTAACATCGTTTAAAGCGTCAAAGTTTCTTATAACATTAACGCCGTGTTTTGCAAACATTTTAGCGTGAAGGTCAATGATATCTCTCGGCTGAGAGTTTAAACCTACTACATTAACCCCTCTTGCCAATGATTGTAATTTAACGTCGGGGCCGACTGCCGCTCTTATTTTATCCATTGTTTCAAATGCATTTTCATTACAGAAGAAAATAGGAGCTTGAAATCTTGCACCGCCTGCTGTTTCAAAGTGCCTTAAACCGGCATTAACTGCCGCCTGAAGTGCGGGAATGAAATCATCAACAAGTACTTTTGCCCCGTAAATAGATTGGAAACCGTCACGGAATGAGGTATCCATAACTTTAATTTGTTTTTTTGTCATTTATTTATCCTCTTTTAAAATAGTATTAATTTGTTTTATGAGCGAGCAATAGCAATAGCAAGAGCTATTTCAGACTCGTCATTTGTTTTTGCTTTTACCTTGGTTTCTTCAACTGCTTCCGGCCAGATTTTATTGATAAATCCTATGCATTTTGTCATAATCAGCATGGATAAAACCAGAACCACAAGAAAACCGAATACTATGCCCATAGCGACAACCATAATTGTTCCGCCTTGAGCCCATAGTTCAGCGTTTAACATAATATTTCTCCTTTTATTCCGTTAACTAGAAAATCATCATATTCTTTTTCAAAATTTGATAAAAATAAATTTAAAAACCCTTCTTTATCAATATTTTTTCCCGTTTCTAAATATATTGATGTAGCGGGGATATCTATGTTTTTTATATCTTCTTCATTCAGGTTTAAATTTATCCCGCAGCCGACAATAATACCTTTGCATTTTTGACCGATAAATTCCGATTCCGCCAGAAAACCCGCTATTTTTTTACCGTTTATAAGTATGTCGTTCGGATATTTAAAAGCAGTTTTAATGCCGTAGTTTTCAATGGTTTTAGCGCCGATAAGCGCAATAAATCTTGTTAATTCATTTATGTGTTCAAGGTTTTCGGGTTTTAAAATTATTGAAACATAAATATTTCCGCCGTTAGTATCCGTAGAATACCAGTATCGCTCAAATTGCCCGTGACCCTTAGACTGAATATCAGCAGATATCACGTCGAAATTTGATAACTCCTCCAGATATTTATGAGCGAAAACACTGGTTGAATTCAACTCTTTGTAGTGTTTAATGCTTAGCATAGATATATAATAGCAAAAACAAAAATGCAAAACAAATAGAATATATATTGTAATTTTATATAAAAAAACTGATAAGGTTTGCGCCTTATCAGTTTTAATTTATTTTGAATTATAAACTATTTACCTTCAATTACCGCTTGAGCTGCAGCAAGTCTTGCCTGCGGAACTCTGTAAGGAGAGCATGATACATAGTTTAATCCTATTCTGTGTGCATATTTAACGGAATCAGGGTCACCGCCGTGTTCACCGCAAATACCGCCGACAAGATTCGGGTTAACTTCTCTTCCTTCATTTATTGACATTTCAATAAGTCTGCCTACACCGTTAAAGTCAAGCGTTACAAACGGGTTGTAAGGTAAAATCTTTTGTTCAACGTAATTCTTTAAGAATTTACCTTCGGCATCATCTCTTGAATAACCGAATGTCATTTGAGTTAAGTCATTTGTTCCGTAAGAGAAGAATTCCGCTCTCGGAGCAATTTCGCGAGCTGTCAGAGCTGCACGGGGGATTTCAATCATAGTACCGAATTTATATTCCAATTGAACTCCTTTTTCTTCCATTACTTCTTTAGCTACTTGAACTAAAGTTGCTTCAGCGGTTTTTAATTCGTTAACATGACCTACAAGAGGAATCATAACCCAGGGTTTAACGTTAATTCCTTCTTTTTTAACGTCACATGCCGCGCTAAATATTGCTCTTACTTGCATTTCGTTGATTTCAGGATATGTTAAACCAAGACGGCATCCTCTAAGACCCATCATAGGATTAGATTCGGACAAGTTTTCAACGATTTCCAACATTTTTTCGTCTTCCGCATAGTCTTGTTTTAGTGCTTTTTTAGTTGCAACTTTTTCCACCAATTCAATCTTAGACGGTAAAAATTCGTGAAGCGGAGGGTCTAAAAGTCTTATTGTCATAGGAAGTTCGCCGATACCTTTAAACATAGCATAGAAATCGCTATATTGCATAGGAAGAAGTTTTGCCAATGCTTCTTTTCTTGCTTCGGTTGTTCCCGCAATAATCATTTTTTGAACCCACGGAAGTCTGTCGGGATCCATAAACATATGTTCCGTTCTGCAAAGACCAACACCTTCAGCACCGAATTTTACGGCATTTTCAATGTCTTTTGGCGTATCTGCGTTAGCTTCAACTTTTAAGGTTTTAATTTCATTTACCCATTTGAAGAATGTTTCAAAGTCGGAATCAATTCCTGCTTCAACAAGTTCAATAGCACCTTCCATAACTTCACCGGTTCCGCCGTCAAGCGAAATAATGTCGTTTTTATGGAATACTGTACCGTCTGCACATGTTATTGTTTCGTTTGCTAAATCGATTTTAAGGTCTTCACAACCTGATACACAGGGTTTTCCCATACCTTTAGCAACAACTGCAGCATGCGAAGTAGCACCGCCTCTAAGTGTTAAAACACCTTGAGAAACTGCCATACCGTGAATATCATCAGGACAGGTTTCAATTCTGACTAAAATAACTTTTTCGCCTGCTTCACCGCGACGGGCTGCTTCTTCGGTATCAAATACAATCTTACCTACGGCAGCACCGGGAGATGCGTTAACACCTTTGGATACTTTATGAGAGTGTTTAACGGCTGCAGGATTAAAGCAGGGAAGTAAAACCTGATATACGCTATAAGGGTCAACCTGCATTATAGCTTGTTCTTTAGTGATAATTCCTTCGTTATACATATCAACGGCGATTTTAATAGCGGCTTTAGCTGTTCTTTTGCCGTTTCTTGTTTGTAAAATCCAGAGTTTACCGCGTTCAATGGTAAATTCCATATCTTGAACATCATGATAGCCCTTTTCAAGTTGTTTTGCGATATTTACATATTGTTTGTAGATATCGGGCATATCTGTTTCAAGTTCGGCTATTTGTTTCGGCGTTCTGATACCGGCTACAACATCTTCACCTTGAGCATTTACAAGATATTCACCGTAGAATTTATTTTCTCCGGTTGCGGGGTTTCTTGTGAATGAAACACCTGTAGCACAGTCATTACCCATATTTCCGAATACCATTGTTTGAACGTTAACTGCGGTTCCGAAATTGTGGTCAATCTTGTTCATTGTTCTGTATGCAACGGCTCTGGGGATGTTCCAGCTTCTGAATACCGCTTCAATAGCTTCTTGAAGTTGAATGTACGGGTCTTGAGGAAATTCTTTACCCGTTACTTCTTTAATAACATTTTTATAGATGGGAATTAAAGATTTCCAGCCTTCTGCCGAAATTTGCGTATCTTCTTTAACTCCTTCTCTTGCTTTTACTTTTTCAACTTCGGATTCAAAATATTTTTGTCTGTCCATATCCCAGGCAACAGAGCCGAACATTGTTAAAAATCTTCTGTAGCTGTCATAGCAGAAACGCGGATTATTTGTTAATTTAATCATTGCTTCTACTGTTTCATCGTTCAAACCGAGGTTTAAAATTGTTTCCATCATACCCGGCATTGAAACTCTTGCACCCGAGCGAACGGAAACTAATAACGGATTTGTTGAGTCACCGAATTTTTTACCTGTTTGTCTTTCGATATCTTTAAGAGCGTCTTTAACTTCATCCATAAGACCTTCAGGCATTTTATTTCCTGCATTGATATATTCCATACAAACTTCTGTTGTAATGGTTAATCCCGGAGGAACAGGCAAATCTAAATTAGTCATTTCAGCTAAGTTAGCGCCCTTTCCGCCGAGCAAATTTCTCATATTTGCATTGCCTTCTCTAAAAAGCCATACACGTTTTTGTGCTGTTGCTTGCATTAAATTACCTCCAAATTCTATAATTTGTATATTGACATTCTGGCAAAATTGTAACAAAAACATGCTCTTCGTTCTAATAAAACCGTTAAATTACATGTAATATTTACAAAACTAAATAAAAAGCGAAAGCCGGTGCGAAAACGAGCTTTCGTCGAGAAAGCGAGTCGAGCATTATAATTGCGACGTAGGATAATCGAGGCTGTTGAGCGACATAGCGAAACAAAGCCGAGATACCCTCAGGAGCAAAAAGCGAAAGCCGGTGCGAAAACGAGCTTTTGTCGAGAAAGCGAGTTGAGCATTATAATTGCGACGTGGAAATCTTTGCCTGTAAGGGGGTTGGCATGACAGGAGTTAATAACGAACACTTTTAATTAAAAATTGTAAAAATTTTAAAAAATAATGTTCAAAAAATGAACAAAATAATATTCACATCAGTTATATAAATAGAAAAGTTAAACAAAAGTGGGGAAAATTATGAAAAAAAAGTTATTATTTTGTTCTGTTATCTTTAGTTTAATATTAAACGCAGGTTTCGCGTATGCCGATAACAGCAACAACAGTAATAACTACATAACAATAAATAACATAATTCCCCGATATTCCTCAGGATACGGTAATTACGGCGGAAATATCATGTGTACCGACAGGGGCGGATTTTGTGCAAACTCTAACTATATAATGTCATCAAGAAGAACATATTACGCTCCCGCACAATGGAAAAGATTAACATTAAGAGAAAGAAGATTAAGTATCGGCACTGAAAGAAGTAATTATTACGGATATTAATTATGTGTTTTGTGTGTAACATTGAATTAATGCGGCTATGTTTTCCGGTGTTTCTTCTGCGCTCAATGCTTCAAATACGCTTGAATAATCGTTATTAGCTTCAAGCCAGTTTAAAACCGAAGATTTTATTGTATCGATTCTTGCTCCAAGCCCGCTATATAATGTATCTCGATTATCTTCTTTTGTATAAATTTCTTCAATTAATCCGTTTCCATAATATTCATTGCTTCCAAAGGTTGCTCCTTCTTTAAAATATCCGACCAGCGCAACAACACCTGATAGTTCTTTATCCAGTTTTGCAATATTAGTCATATTGTTTTGTATGGTTTCTTCATTTTCATCAGTTTTGTACAAAGCAAAAAGGCTGGTGTTTTCCGTTATTTTACCTTCATTATCCATATCAAAGAAGAATGAGATATTATCTAAATTGCTTGAAAATTTAATTACATCATTTTTACTTGGTTCTAATTCGTATATATACGGAACACCATATTCATCAACTTTTACTTTGGAAACAGGGCTTATGTTATCAGCAATTTGCAATACTGTATTTTCATTAAAGCCTACAATGTAAGTAGTATTACCTATTAGAGAAATATATGTATCTTTGCCTCCCGTATACGTTATATTATCTTTTCTTGTATATTCGGCTTCACTATATTCAATATCAGGACCGGCATACATGAAAATAATATCATTTTTTTTGCTTGTTGTAACGGTTGTTCCGGCTTTATTGGTGGTATATAAAATATTGTTTATATCTTTATTCTTAGCATCCAGACCAATATTTGCAACTCTTGCATTTGCTGATTTTGTTGCACTTATTATATATTTTCTTTTTTTATTTTCATCATTAGCATTATTAATTAAATAAACTGTTTGAACCTTATTTGTTTTGTAATTAAAGAAATTTTCCAATACAACACCGCTGTCTGTAATTGTGTTCATATTATTAAGACTGTAAATATTTGATTTGGTATATCCTAAAATCGGCATCGTATTATATTCATTAATATCATATGTATATTCAAGTGTAATGCTCCCGCTCGAATTATAGATAAAACCAGCATTATTGTTTGGATCGTTGAATATTACAGTATCGTTGCCGCTGCCGACCTCGATTTTATCATTGCCTAAACTTGCAATAATCGTATCGTTACCGCTGCCTGCAATTATAGTATCATTACCATCACCGCCATCAATCGTATCGTTACCGCTGCCGCCAAAAATTCTATCATTCCAAGACCCGCCATATATCTTATCATTCCCGTTATCTCCATAGATAACATTTCTGTCTTCTCCGCCATAAATAATGTCATTACCGGCTCCGCCGTAAATAATATTTTTGCCGTCTCCGCTGTATATTGTATCGTTCCCGTTGCCTCCGTATATTGTATTGTTTCCGTACTCCCCGTATATTATGTCATCTCCGTTATTACCGTATAATGTATCCTTTCCGTAACCGCCATAAATAGTGTCATTACCATCACCGCCATAAATAGTGTCATTACCATCATCACCATAAAGAGTGTCATTTCCTCCCAGTCCTTTTATGATATTATTCCCAAGATTGCCGTATATAATATTCTCAAATTTATCGCCTGTTGCATTTACATTATCCGTATTTGTTTTTATTGCTTCCTGGGTAACTATGAGAGTAAAACCTTCCTGATGTTTGTTTGCAAGAGTGTTATTATCTGTGTATGTTACATCATAAAGTGCGGCATATTTAAGTTGTTCCGGAGCAATAAATCTTGTCATCTGATAACCTGTATCATGTATAACAAAAGCTATAGGAGTTTCATTTAATGCAG
>CADBOZ010000035.1 GCA_902796515.1 uncultured bacterium
GCATACGATATCAGATAGTCGGTAATAACGTTAATAAGCATCGGAAGAATAACAATTAATATAAAAGCGCCCAGCACCGGCTTAAAAAGAAAACTCAGCGAAAATACGTTTACCTGAGGTGCGGTTTTTGATATAATACCGAGAATTATATCCTGTGCCAATGTTGCAAGCAGTACGGGGGAAGCTATATGCAGTCCCATAAATAATATATTTCCCGTTAATTCGCTTAAAAATTTAACATTTATAATTTTTTCAAAATGAAAATCAACAGCATACATAGGATACAGCTCAAAACTTTTGATAAAAGCATTTAGAAGCCAGTATACGCCGCCTGAATATATAAAAACAAGAAGTGCAAGTGTTGAAAAATAATTCGCCATAATACTTACCTGTGTTTTTGAGCTCGGATCCATAATCATGGCGGAAGATAAACCCATCTGTGTATTAATCATATCACCGCCCGCAAGTATTGCGGCAAGTATGCAGTTTGCAACATACCCCACAAGTGCCCCGAATACAAAATTTAAAACCATGCACAAAAAAATCGGCGTACCGTCGGGAGCGGGGGCGGGTTTTAATATTCCGCAAATAATAACGGTACAAATTATTGCAAGAGAAAGTCTGGTCATAACGGGAATTTCCGACCTTGAAAATACGGGGGCAAATCTCATAAGTCCCGCAAATCTTAAAAAAATCATAATACCGCTTCCGAGTGCCGTATTGATTTCAGGAAATAAAACTGCAAATTGTTTTAATATTTCATCCATTTCATTTCCTTTTTAAAGTTACTTTCTGTTTTGAATTTTCAGTCTTTCAATAAAATTAGGCTCTGTGCCGGCTGATTGTTTTGCATTTATATATATCGGACTTTTCGTTGTAGAAGCTGCATCCCACTTTATCTTTCCTTTGTTGATGAGTGCTTTATTCAGTGATGAGTCGGTTCTGATTTTATCCTGCATTTCCGCGCTGAACGGTCTTGTATATTTATAGTAATCTTCGGGAAGCACATAGCTTTCACTTTTCGGAACTACGTTAAATGCGATGCTTACTCCTTCAAATACAAAATTTGTTAAAATTTTAATAAAATATCCGCCCAAAATTACAATAGTCAAAAATACGATAATGATTTTCGGGGCGGCAGCAATTGTTTGCTCCTGAACTTGTGTAACCGCCTGCAAAATTCCGACAACGAGTCCGACAAGAGCCGCCATAAGTACACATGGCATGCTGATTGCCAGCATGACCATAAAACCTTTTCCTAAATATTCAACTAATACTTCCATTAATTAAAGCTTTCCACAAGTCCTTTTACTATCAGGCTCCAACCGTCAACCGCAATGAATATCAAAAGTTTAAACGGCGTTGATACAATTTGAGGAGATAACATAAACATCCCGAGTGCAAGTAATATATTTGCAACTACAAGGTCTAATACAATAAACGGGATGTATATAATGAAACCAATCTCAAATGCGGTTTTTAATTCGGAAATAATATAAGCCGGAGCAACCTCCCAGATAGAAAGCTCATCAGGAGATTCGGGAGGACGTTTTTTTACTTTTTCAACAAAAAACGCAAGGTCGCTTTGTCTTGTTTGCTTCAGCATGTATTCTTTAAGGGGCTTTGAGGCAGCATCAACCGCTTCTATTACATTTTGATTTTTTTGATACGGTACTTGATATGCCTGATACATCTTATCAAAAACCGGTGACATTGTATAAACGGTTAATATTAAAGACAAACCTATTAAAGTCATTGCGGGGGGAACGGAATTTGTACCCATTGCGGTTTTCAACATTGAAAAAACAATTGTAAATCTTAAAAAAGGCGTCATTGACACAAAAATGAAAGGCAAAAGCGAAAAAGATGCCATTGCAACAAGTAATTGTATAACAGGATTTATGTCTTTAAGCAAATTATCCATTAATACCTGCTCCTGCTTTGTGGTTTTGTATCATTTAATTCTCTTAAAAGCTTTTGTATAACTTCTTTTTTTGCCGAAATTTTTCTTGCAGCCTGCATATTTGAGGCTTTGTTGTCTTTATATAATTCCATAAACTGTCTTTGGGGTCTTGCTTCTTCGTTTTCGCGATTAATATATTTTTCATTTTCAGCTTCTTCAAACTGTTTTCTGAACTCTTTTTCTTCGTAAGAATTATTCATTTCTTTCAGAATATTTTGAATTGCTTCTTCTTTTGAATAAGCATCGGAAAGATTATCCGACTCACCCGACAGTTTTGCCAAAAAAGTTGTTCTTTCCGCATCCGAAGCTATTAAAAACTTTTCATTTCCCGCTTTTACTATAAGCAGATTTTTTTTAGGAGCAATCATACAGCTATCCAAAACTTTTATTGTTCCTTTTGTATCCATTTTGTTCGGGGTAAGAGTTTTTTTGTATATTACAAAGCCTACAAGCAAAATTCCTACCATTGCAAGTGTATAAAATATGAAAGCTGTGATATATGTTAACATTTTTAATCCTTTTGATATTTGTTATAAACTATTTTTCAAAATCCGAATAATCAAATTCTTCATCTTCCGTCTTTTTGGGGGCGGGTTTTGGGGGCACGGGTGCTGCGGGTTTAGATTGACCCGTTTGTGCCTGTTGAACCTTCTGTGCTTCCTGATGGGGTTTTTGTTTCGGGGTTTCTTTAGATAAAACTTCGTTTAATTTTACCGCATATCTGTCATTTATAATGATAAGTTCACCTTTAGCAACTTTTTTATCTTCAACAAACAGAGAGATTTCATTATCAAAAACAGAGCCCAAATCTATAATTTGACCCTGACTAATCTGTTTTAACTCTCCGATTGTCATTTTTACTTTTTCAAATTCTGCGTTTATTTCTATTTGTATATCATCCCACAGATTTTTTTCCATCGTTACCTCATTAACAGTTTCTTCATTTTCATTGTAATCATCCGACTCTATAATTAAAGATGAATTTATTTTTATTTTAAAATTTTGCCTGAACCCGCCTGATATCAAAGTCATTTGAGTAAGGTTGCTGTCCTCAAAAACAATTATATCATCAGGGGAAAGTTCTTGCAGTTCTTCAAGCGTAATTTTTGTACTTCCGACATGAATATTTACATTTGCGGAAGAATTTTTAAAATATTCATCACTGAAAACATCGTTTTTCTTTATATTTTCAAATTTTAATCTGTTGTAGGGAACCGATAAAGCCAGATGAGAGATATCTCCTTCCGCAAATGTTGTGCAAAATATAAGATTTATCACTTTTTCACTGTATTTTGAGGACTTTGAAGCATTAGAGGAATTCAAAATTTCTTTTAATTTTTTATACAAATACTCATTAAAATTATTTAAAATTTTGATTTCCAAAGGAGTAAGAGAAGAAAACGCAAAATCCGAATTTTCGGACATTAGAACTTCGTTAAGATAACTTCTTACGAAATCCTTGGAAAGCCTGATTGTAAAGGGGATATCACTGTCGGATTTTATCTTGCTTGAAAAAAAATCAATTCCGCTTACAATTTTTTCTTTCCTGAAATCTTTAAAATCATTTACCGCCTGAAGATAAACAGTGTTTTCTTTTTCCCAATATTGCTCAATGGCACTCGAAAGTGTTTCGGTCATTTCCTTTCCGAAATTTTGAAAATTTATATCTTTAAATATATTTTCTGCAGTCTTAGGCATTGAAATACCTGTTTTTAGTGATAAAACCCCATCAATATTATATAATTTTATTTTTTAACAAGGCAATTTATTAAAAAAAATTAATATCAAAAATTAAAGGGTTCTAAATGCAAGGGGGATTTAATACCTTGCGGCATAAGAGTATAATCCCGATTAAAACAGGCAAAAATTATTACCCCGTCTTTATGTTTCCTGTAAAGGGCAAAGACGGGGTAATTAAAATATGTTATAACTTCACAATTTTTATTTATGAATTATTTGCGCCGTATCCGTACCAATCGCAAATTCCTCCGCTGCAAAACGCATTTTCCAAATTATTCATAACTTCTTTGTGCGTCATTTCAAATGTAACAGGCGTTATCGATATTCGATTTGCTCTTACTGCCGCTATATCCGTTCCGTCTTCTTCGTGCTTTGAAGTCAATTCGCCTGCCATCCAGTAATAAACCTTGCCTCTCGGGTCAATTCGTTTATCATAGTTATCCGTAAACATTTTTGTGCCGAGTTTTGTAATTTCAACTCCGGCAACATCTTCTTCTTCAAGTGCGGGTGCATTTATATTTAAGATTGTTTTTGCGGGAAATTCCATATTTTTTATTCTGGGAAGTAATCTTGCCACAAATTTTGCTGTTGAGTCAAAATAGACAAGGTCGGGTGTCATTGAAGCAAGTGATACCGCAATAGAAGGATAATCAAGCATTGCGGCTTCAAGCGCACAGCTTACCGTTCCCGAATAAAGTATATCCGTTCCGAGATTTGGCCCGTGATTAATCCCCGAAATAACTATGTTTGGGAGTTCTTCCTGCTTTAGCAGTGCGCAAATTCCTATTTTTACACAATCTCCCGGAGTTCCGTTAGTAACCCACATTTTTTTTGCGCCAAATTGCGGTTCAATTTCTTCAACCCTTATCGGGGAATGAAGTGTCAGAGAATGTCCTGCTGCGGAACGTTCTCTGTCCGGAGCAACAACATAAACATCATGTTCCGGTGCAAGATTCGTAACAAGAGCCTTAATACCCTGAGCTGCAATTCCGTCATCATTTGAAATTAAAATTTTCATTTATTTTTCCTTTTTTAAAGCGAGAACTAATCCTTGATACTTATATAATACCACATAACCGCACTATATAATCATTAAAAGCAGTTATTAAGCGGAAAATCTTTTATTTTAAATAAAAATTTATTTTTCCATGCTAATATAATTTTATGGATTTGGACTACATTTTAAGAGCAAAAAAATTTAAAGCTAAAAAATCTCTCGGTCAAAATTTTTTGATAAGCACTGATGTCATTGATTTTATTTCAAATCAGGCAAATAGTGATGACGAAATACTTGAAATTGGCGCAGGGTTAGGTTTTGTAACGGAAAGACTCGTTCGGGTTGCAAAAAAAGTTGTTGCTCTTGAAATTGATAAAGATGCAATTAAAATTTTAAATAAAAACCTGTCTTCTTATGATAATTTTCATCTTATAGAACAGGATATTTTAAAGACAAACATTGAAGATTTGCCTTTCGGTCAGGATAAAATCAAAATTATCGCAAATATTCCTTATTATATTACAAGTCCCATCCTTGTTCATCTTCTGGGAGAAATTGATGAAATCAGCCATAAAAACAGAAATAAAATATCCGAAATTATTTTAATGGTACAGCTGGAGGCCGCAAAAAGAATTGTTGCCGATAATAATTCGCAAAATAAAGAATACGGACAATTATCAATCCTGTCTCAAATGTGGGCGGATGTTGAAATAATTAAAAATGTTCCGAAAAAATGTTTTATGCCAAGTCCTAAAGTAGACAGTGCAATTGTTAAATTTGTTTTAAAAGATAATCCTAAATGTGAAATCACAAAACTTTTAAGAAGAACCGTAAGGGCTATATTTATGGCAAGAAGAAAAAACATTAAAAACTCTCTTTTAAACGGCGGTTTCAAAAATGTTGAAGAAGCTTTAAAAAAGGCGGGTATAAAACCTGAGGCAAGGGGAGAAAAACTCTCCGTTTATGAAATATGTGAATTATCAAAGGCTCTGGAGGAATTTAATTAATGAATTCGATTAAAGTTGTTTGTCCGGCTAAGATTAATCTTGATTTGAGGGTTTTTCCGAAAGACGAAAAAACGGGATTTCATAACATTAAAAGTATTATGCAAACAATCAGCCTCGTGGATTTTTTATCAATCAACATATCAGAAGGTGATAATATATCGCTATCAGGCACAAGCAGTGAAATTCCTTATGACGAAAAAAATTTATGCCATAAGGCTGCAAAATCATTTTTAGATAAGACAAAAATAAAATCAAATATTGAAATACATATAGAAAAAAACATTCCCGTATGCGCGGGGCTTGCGGGCGGTTCAACCGATGCTGCGGGAACAATATACGGACTGAATAAGCTTTTTGACTATCCTCTGAGTTTAAAAGAAGTTGATGAATTACTTTCGAGTTTAGGCTCGGACTTAAATTTCTGTTTTTCGGGCGGTACAAAGCTCTGTACCGGCAGAGGCGAAAAAATGGTTGATATGCCGTTTTACAACTTTAATCTTGCTCTTATTCTTCCGAAAAATCTTAAAATTTCAGCCCGCGAAGCATACGAAGCCTTTGATAATTTAAAGAGCGAGTCTGATATGCGAAATGACCTTGAATACGCACTTTTAAAAACGGGAAAATATCCCGAGCTTGAATATTTATCTTCTCTCGGATATCAGATGAGCGGCTCGGGGCCTGCATATTTTCAAAGAGATAAAAATATTGACATAAAAGATGAAAACTACATGGTTATAAATAATCTGGTATCGGTTAACTACGGTGTTACGGATATTAAAAATTATTAAGATAAATCAAAAAACACTTATAATACCTCTTTATTGGTGTTAATAATGTAGGTATGATTAATGTAGGGAATTATATTTTATACAAAAATCACTATCCGCTAAAAAAAGTAAAAAAAACTGACAACGTCACGACAAATTTTAGAAAATCACCTGAATATTCTTTATACAATCTGCCTTTTAACGGAATTTTTGTAAATAAAAATAAAGGCGGAGATAACCCGCTGCCTGACAATGTGCATACTATAAGAATGCACAGATACGACCAGAGCGACAGATGGGCTGCAGACTTACTTAAATTAACTTATAAAACATCTGAAGACATAAAAAACAATCTTAGTTTTAACTTGTTAATTAAGAAACTCCGCTTCAATCTTTTAGGATTTAAAAGAAAGTATAAAATTGTACATTACGGTACAGTCAGCGGATTAACCGAAATTGACAGATTTTCAAGGGGTAGAGAATATTTAGACAGATACATAAAAAAATTCAATGAAAAAAAAGACCAATATGGTGCATTCAGCCCCAAGTCAAACGAAGAATATAAAGATGCTAATGTATGCACTATTAAAAACTATGCTAAAGATAAAATTACAATAATGAACGGCACTATATTTGATCATGGGGTTTCCAATTTAAAATTTATAAAAGAAGAATATGAAAAATTAAAATCTAACGAAAACCCAACCATTGACGATATTAATAAATCCGTAGCAACTATACACTGGCTAATTGATCAAGAATCTCCGTTTAAAAATATTAACGGTATTACGGCAAATATTTTAACTAAAGCAATTTATCACTCCTATGGTGTTAAAGTAACTGCATTTAAAAAAGGTGTCAGTCCTGAATTTGAAGCATATTACAGTGATTTAGATGATTATATAAAAAATTATCCGAATTTTTTCGAGAAACCGCCAAAATTTTAAGCATTAAAAAGCTCTGCAATTTGCAGAGCTTTTTATTTAATAAGCGTTTAAGTATGAATCGAGCTCCCATTTTGTAACATAGGTTCTGTATCTGTCCCATTCGATATGTTTTGTTGTAATAAATTCATTTAAAATATGTTCGCCGAGTGCATCTTTTATAACTTTATCCTGTTTTAGAAGCTCAACCGCCTCATATAATGTTCCGGGAAGTGAATCAATATTTGCTTTTTTAAGTTCTTTAGGTGTCATTTCATAGATATTTTCTTCAACGGGTTTCGGCGGTTCAATTTTATTTTCAATACCGTCTAAAATTGCACCTAATATCGAAGCAAGAGCTAAATAAGGATTACAACTCGGGTCGGGTGAGCGAAGTTCTATTCTTGTTGCAACTCCGCGTTTAGCGGGAACTCTTATTAATGCGGAGCGGTTTGCTAAACTCCATGCAAGATACACGGGAGCTTCAAACCCCGGAACTATTCTTTTATAACTGTTTACAATCGGATTTGTTACTGCGGTAAAAGCTTTAACGTGTTTTAAAACTCCGCCTATAGAATACATTGCTTCTTTTGAAAGCTGAAAATCTTCATCAGGCGCAAAGAATGTATTGTTTCCGTCTTTAAAAAGAGATATATTACAATGCATACCCGAACCGTTAATTCCGAATATCGGTTTTGGCATAAATGTTGCATGAACTCCGTATTCATTTGCTATACTCTTAACGGCATATTTAAAAGTTATTATGTTGTCTGCCGTAGTCAGGGCATCGGCATATTTGAAATCAATTTCATGTTGACCGTCCGATACTTCATGGTGGCTTGCTTCGATTTCAAAATTCATTGCTTCAAGCGTTTTAACTATATCACGTCTTATATCTTCCGCCATATCGGTCGGAGAAGCATCGTAATAACCCGCTTTATCATGCGGGATAGTTGTTGCTTTGCCGTTTTCATCAAGCTCAAATATGAAAAATTCAGCTTCAGGCCCGACATTCATTTTATAACCCAATTTTTCGGCACGAGCTATCATTCTTTTTAAGTTGCATCTCGGACATCCTTCAAACGGTGTTCCGTCCGCATTATGAATATCGCAGATAATTCTTGCAACATTTTCGCCATCTCTTTCGCACCATGGCAAAATTGTAAAAGTATTTAAATCAGGGAAGAAATACATATCCGATGTTTCTATACTTCTAAAACCTTTTATCGAAGAACCGTCAAGCATTATTTCGTTATTCAAAACTTTATTTAATTGGCTTATCGGCAGCGATAAATTTTTAATCGTACCGTTTATATCGCAAAATTGAAGTCTTATAAATCTTACATTATTTTCTTCGCACAACCTTACTATTTCTTTTTTCTTTTGTTCAGACATAATTTTCCTCCTAAAAATTATCCGCTATTAGTAAATAATACAATTAAAATATAAAAAAAGGCTGTTTTTTTATAAAAATTTAATATGCGGGGAGAATTATTCTACTTAACAAGGTATGTTCCTATAAAGTTCCTGTCAAAATCAATTTGTATTATTTTATAGCCCTGTGCTTTTGTATAATTTTCAACTACGATATTATAAATATTTCCGAGCTTAATTTCTTTATTAAAATTATAATGACCCGAAACAATTGCTTTTACATTATGATGATTTTTTAATACGTTATAATAGTTTTCTATTCCCGCTGTTTGAACCCATTCGGAATTTGCTTCAATAAGAGGAAAATGCTGCAAAATTACAACATTTTTATTTTCATATTTTTTTAATGTTTTATCAAGCCAGATAAGTTCATCTTTGGTATAGTATCCGTTTGCCGATTTAAAATACTGTTTGCTTCCGTCCATCACAACAAAGACTATATCTTTTTTCTTAAATACAAAATTTGATTTTTTGGGATGACGGTAAAGAAGCGCTTTTCTTACTCTTTTTAAATAGTAATCTTTTGTAATGCCCGATGTTGAAAAAACATCCTGATTACCGAGTAATACTATTGTTTTTTTCTTAACTCTTTTTGCAAGATATAAAAAGTAATTCAAGTTTTCAACATTTGCTTTTTGGATATTGTTTCCGCCAAAAACCACAAAATCAATATCTTTATAAGAATTTATTTCTTTTATTGTATCCTGAAGTTTGTATGCGTTTTGAGGGTTAATGTTCGTATCCGTAATAAAAATAAATTTTACTTCCTTAGAAAAAGCGGCATTGCCTGTTTGAGTAAAGAAGAATAAAAATATTAAAAATAAAATTTTAAATATATTTTTCATTGATATAAGAATAGTATAAAAATAATTTTTCTTCAAATTTATTAAGCTTGGATTAAAAGTCTGCAATAAATTTACAAAATGTTAAAATGCAATCGGATTTAATGGCAATTTTATTATATTCCTGATAATATTAACCTACCCCAATAATAAGAAAGGGTTTTTTAACATGAGGAAATTCTTTACCGTTATTTTATGCGCATTGTTTAGTCTGGTTTTGGTTAGCGAGCAAGCTTCAGCCATAAATGTTGATGCATTTATGGATAAGAATGTTGCACCGATATCGGATTTTATTGCAAGCATAATTTTTTATCAGATTAACTTTTTTGGTCAAAAAGTTCCTTTGATAATTTTTTGGATATTGTTTGCGGGTATATTTTTTACAATATACTTTAAAGGAATTGCCGTTTGGGGATTTAAACATGCGATTGATACGGTTTCAAAGCCTGCCGAAAAAAATTCAAACGGATGCGGTGAAGTTTCTTCTTTTCAGGCGCTTGCTACTGCTCTTTCCGGAACAATCGGAATAGGAAGTATAGCGGGTGTTGCCATATCGATTTCCATAGGAGGCCCGGGAGCTGCGTTTTGGATTTTTGCGGGCGCACTTTTGGGTATGTCAATTAAATTCGTTGAAGCAACTTTAGCTGTTAAATACAGAAGGTTTAACGAAGACGGATCAATATCCGGCGGGCCTATGCACTATATTGCTCACGGACTTACAAGAAAAAAATTAAGATGGCTCGGACAGCCTTTATCTGTTATATTTGCGATACTTTGTATCGGCGGAGGTATAACAGGCGGAAACATGATACAAATTAACCAATCTACGCACCAGCTTTTATTTATCACAGGCGGTGAAAGCAGCTTTTTACACGGATGCGGATGGATATTCGGTTTAATTGTTGCAATACTTGTCGGTCTTGTTACGGTCGGCGGTATTAAAAGTATAGCTAAAGTAACAACCGTATTAGTTCCGACAATGTGCTTAATGTATATTGTTTCGGGATTAATTGTAATTTTGGCAAACATAATGAATATACCGAGTGCAATAGCGCTTATTATAAGAGAAGCATTTCATCCGACGGCAGTTGCGGGCGGAGTATTAGGAACAATAATCATAGGTTTAAGGCGTTCCGTTCAATCAAATGAAGCCGGAACGGGTGCTGCTGCTATTGTTTATGCTACCGCTCAAACAAAAGAACACGTATCACAAGGTTTTGTAGCATTGCTTGAAACATTTTTAACCGGTGTATTATGCTTGTTTACATCTTTTGCAATAGTATTTTCGGGCGTTCTTGATATGTCAAGTGTTGGCGAGATATCGGGAATTGAACTTGCTTCGAATGCTTTTCAATCCGTAATACCTTTCTTCCCTGTAATATTGTCCGTTATTGCAATATTGTTTGCGCTGTCTACTTTGATTTCATGGGCATATTACGGACAAAAAGCATGGACTTTTCTTTTTGGTGAAGGTCGAAAACGTGCTTTAACCTTCAACTTAATTTATTGCGTATTTATCGTTATAGGTTCCGTTATGAATGTTAAATCCGTAATTGAAATTACGGATGCTATGATGATAGCTATGTGCGTACCCAATATTATAGCTCTTTATGTTCTTTGTCCCGAAGTTAAGTCGGATTTAATCGAATATTGCAAAAAGCATAAAATCGGAAAAATAATGGGTTAGAAAATATAAATATAATTAAATAAACCCCTTGAATTAATGACTTTCAAGGGGTTTATTTAATTTCGAGTTTAACTATTTTGTTGTTAATTTATTAACAGCTTTAGTTAATCTTGATTTTTTTCTGGCAGCGGTATTTTTATGTAAAATACCTTTTGAAACAGCTTTATCACAAAGTTGGTAAACTTTGGATAACAATGCATTTAATTCAGCTTTGTCTTCCGATTGTGCGCAAGTCAAAACCTTCTTAACTGCTGTTTTAATGCTTGTTTTGAAAGCGGTATTTCTTTCGGTATTTCTTGCAGTAACAAGCACTCTTTTTTTTGCTGACTTAATATTTGCCATTTTCTTTTTCCTTTCACAAATTAACTTACGATATTTTGTGAGGTTTTCAAGTGAGTACTTATATAATACTGAAAAATAAATTTATTTGCAAAAATTTTTTATTTATTTTTAATATTTTTCAATTTTATATTCTTCAGGTGCAATTATAACGGTAAGTTTCGGAAGTGACAGGATTTCTCTTGCCGTTTCGCTTATATCTTCTTTTGTAAGACTGTTAATTTCTTCCAAAAATCTTTCCTCGTAATCAATTCCAAGACCCATTATATAATTATATCCGACAAGTGCCGAAATTTGAGAGTTGTTTTGAGAAAAATATTTTATTCTTCCGGATATATTTTCTTTTCCGCCCTGCAATTCGGCATCTGTCGGCGGAATGTCAGCCAGTTTTCTTAATTCATCTTTAAAACCGTCAAGAGATTTTAGTATATTTTTTGGTGCCGTTCCTATGTACATGGAAAAAATACCGCAATGAAGCAGGGTTTCATATTGGCTTCTGACGGTATATGCAAGCCCCTGTTTATCTCTTAAATTTACAAACAATCGGCTTGAAAGACCGGCTGAACCCAAAATGTTATTCAAAAGCGTGATTTTAGCGCATTTTTTACTGTTGAAGCTGTCAACAATGCATCCTTGAATGATTTGCGCCTGCGAAACATCGTTTTTTGTAATCCAGATAAGCTCATCTTTTTCAAGTTTTTTAAAGTCTTCAATATCGGATTTCGGATTTGAATTTTTCATAAACGAAAAATTATTTTTAAAATAATCCAATAATCCTTCTTCGGTTATGTATTCTCCCGTATAAACAATCGCCTTTGTGCTTTCAAGAAGGAGCTTATGAGCATCTTTAATATCTTCAACCGTTATCTTATTCAAATCATCAAGAATTTTTGTATATGTTGAGCTGTAAGGATGGTCTTTAAATAAGCCCTTTACAAAAGCATCGGTTAATTTTGTTCTCGGATTATCAAGCTCTGATATTATTTCACCTTTTATTTTAAATACTTCTTTTTCAAAATCGGCAAAAGTTGAATTTAAAATCAAATCTTTAAAAAGCTCCATTGCTTTATTAAAATCTTCATTCAAGAATATAAGGGATGCTTTAATATAATCCTGCTTTGCTTTAAATGTTATATCTATGCATTCATTTTCAAATTCTTTTGAAATATCAAGTGCGGAACGGTTTGAAGTTCCCTGAAGAAGAAGCCTTGCAAGAAGCGCATTTATCCCGTATAGCTTTTCTTTTTTATCTATTTTAAAAAAGAAATTTACGCTTATTCTCGGAGTTTTTGGGCTGTGTTCAATTAAAATATCAATTCCTTCTTTAGTATATTTTTTCATTTATTTTTCTCCTTCGGGCAAAAGTATGCTTACCGAAACATTTTTTGGGTTTAAGTATTTTTTTGCAATATTTTCTAAATATACGCAATCTATATCATCAAGAGTTGACAGGTATTCATTCGCAAGGCTTATATCGTCACAAACAGTTGCATAATATCCTATGGTATCCGCTATATCCGCAACCATTTCCGAATCCTGCGCGAAGTTAACTTTGGCTCTCTTTTTTGCTTTTTTTAATTCTTCTTCAGTAATATTGTCAAGGTTTTTAAGATATTCATTCAATTCATTAACGACAATATCTTTCTTTTCGGGATTAAAATTAGCTTCAATAAAGAAATTATCGCCATCCCTGAATTGATAATGACAACTTTCAACCTGATAATAGTAAGGTTCTTTGTTTGTTTCAATCAAACCTGTATAGAGCCTTGAACTTTTACCGTCGCCGAGTATTGTCGAAATAAGGTCAAGCGCAATTGTTTCTTTCAGGTTTTTTGCACTGTCACACAAAGCACCGAGCATAATATAACCCGAATTTACATCGGAATAATTAATAATTGTTTCCGGTTTTTCAATTCTAATTTCGGGTATTTGCTTATCGGGAGTGCATTTTTCAAGCTTCGTGTTTTCTTTAAAATTAAAACTTTCTTCAACCGTTTTAATTATTTCGTCTTCGTCAAAATCACCTGCAACAATAGTTGTAATATTATCAGGAGTATAGAAGGTTTTATAATATTTCATAATTTCTTTTTGAGAAATATTTGCAATAATTTTTGCCGTTCCTATAACTTCTCTTTTATAAGGATGAGATAAGTACATCGAAGAATTTAAGTTTTTATAAACTTTTCTCCAGTTGTTGTCCTCGCCCATTCTTATTTCTTCTATTACGACATATCTTTCCCTTTTTGTTTCGGGTTCACATCCTTCAGGGTCAAATGCAGGCCCTATTTCATCTTCGGGAAATAAAGCATCGCATATCATATCGCCGTGCATATTCAGAGCAATTTTATAATGTTCTTTAGGTATGTTTATATAGTAAAAAGTATAATCTTTCCAAGTTGCGGCATTAATTATCCCGCCTTTTTGCTCCATAACCCTGTCGAATTCGCCGGCTTTGTGCTTCGTTGTTCCTTTAAACAGAAGATGTTCAACAAAATGCGATACGCCATTATTTTCATTATTTTCATTTATTGAACCGGTTTTAACCCAGCTTGATATATTAATCATAGTACTTTTTTTATGCGCAAGTATGACTCTGTGTCCGTTATCATATGTTAATACGCTCAGCGGACGTTCAAGATACGGGTAATTTATTTCTTCTCTTTTTGTTATTTTAGTCATTTTTTATGTCCTGTCTTAATTTTTTAGCATCTTTTAAATATATATGCTTTATTTCATTCTGGTTTTTTGCTGTATTTATATTTAACAGTATTCTTAAACACATTTTTAAACTGTTCGGAACATCGAGTTCGTGATAGCACATCATCGGAACATTTTGGAAATTCAAACATTCTCTTGCATATTTTGCGGGAAAATCCGCATTAATATCATCGGTTAAAGTAAAAACAGCAAACGAAATATCTTCCGTATTTATTTTGTTTTCTTCGAGCATTTTACTCAAAAGCTCAACAGTTGCGGATTTTATTTCACTTTTTGTATTTTCTTTTAGGGTTATTGCTCCTCTTACACCTCTTGAAAATATCATTTACCGAAAATATCTCCTTTTTTAATTCTTGCTCCGTTAGCCCATGCGCTTGCAGGCATTTCGCCCTTTCCTTCAGGCTTTACGGTAATAATTTTTAGTGTGTTATCCAAACATTTTACAATAATTCCGTCTTTCTTAATGTCTGTTATTTCTCCCGATTGAGCATCACAAGACATTTCCAGAGGAGTTGTTTTTAAAACTTTTATTATTTTTCCGTTAAAAACCGTATGGTTTGTATTTATTTTATACATCGCTCTGATTTTATTGTGTAATGTTTGAGCAGGTGTATTCCAATCTATTAATTTTTCTTCTTTTTTGATTTTTTTTGTAAATGTTGCTTTTGTACTATCCTGTTTTTTAGGAACAAGAGTATTGTCATACAATCCTTTTAAGGTTTTATCAAGAAGCATAGGGGATAAGTCCGATATTATTTCCATAAGCTCAATAACATTCATATCCGGAGATATCTCAATTTTTTCCTGCAAACATATATCCCCCGCATCAAGCTCGAGCACTGTTTTCATCGTCGTAATACCCGTGTATTTTTTACCTTCCGCAATTGCAGCGGAAATAGGATTTGCCCCTCTTAATTCGGGCAGCAGGCTTGCATGAAGGTTAATTGTAGCAAATTTCGGAATATCAATTACTTCTTGCGATAAAATTTGACCGAAAGCAAAAGTTATAAAGAAATCAAGCTTCAGTGCTTCAAGCGATGCAATTATTTCCTTGTCGCGGGAAATTTTATCCGGTTCAAAAACAGGAATATTATTTGCTTTTGCAATTTTTGTTATATTTCTTTCAACTACTTTATTACCTCTGTTTTGAGCTTTTGCTTTTTGGGTAACAAGAGCCAAAACATCATATTCCGATGAATTTATAAAATATTCAAAACTTTTTAATGTAATATCCGGTGTTGCTAAAAAGACAACTCTAATTTTATCCATTTTGACTTTCGGCATCCTCAATTTCTTTTCTCAGTTTTTCCGCTTCTTCGGGATGATTTTTTTCATACTCAACAATACTGTTTTCAAGTTCTTCTTCATTAATCAGCTTGTCCGCTTCAACGGGAGGAAGATTGTACTTTGCAAGCACATTGTTTGTGTCAAACCTGTTTCTGCAATGATCTATAAATAATTTTCCGTCCAAATGGTCAAATTCATGCTGAATAGCGCGCGCCAGAAGCTCTCCGTCATGTGCTTCTTTGATAAAAGGTCTGCCGTTTATATCAAGCGCTTTTATCATAACATTAGCGTATCTTCTGACATTTGTATATGCTTTCGGAAAACTCAAACAACCTTCATAACTGTTTATTGCGCCCGAAACCTTTATTATTTTAGGATTAATAAATACCTGCGGATCAACAGGCCCATCGGGGTCGGATACATCAATAACAAATATTCTTAAATTTTGTCCGACTTGAGGTGCAGCAAGCCCGACACCATTTGCCGAATACATCGTTTCAAGCATATCTGTTATAAGTGTTTTAATTTTTTTTGATACTTTTAATACTTCCTTGGATTTTTCCCTTAAAATGGGATTTCCGTACTCAATTATTTTTAATATAGACATAACTTTATAGTAGCATACATAAATATTTTAGTAAAATTTACAATATTATGAAATTTTATTTTAAAAAAGACTGTAAATTTCATAAAATAGAAAATATGCAGTCTTTTTACCATGAGCTTAAATTTTTAGCCTTGCGAATTTAGTAAACCATGTAATACATCCATTTCTTCTGCTACTCTTTTAGTTTCGGCAAGCTTATCACCATATTTTTTTAGAAGTTCTTCTTTTCTTTTTGCTAATTTTTCTTGTAATTCTGCCTTTTTTGCTGCATTTTCCACAAGTTCATCCGCTTTATTCAAATCGATTTCGGTTTTAGTAATACCTGATTCTATGAATACTTTTGCAGATTCTGCCGCAGATTTTCCGGCTTTTTTACCCGTTAAAGCCAGAAGTTCTTTTGCGCCTCTTAGGGCAGATTCTGCATCTAATCCGTTTTTAATACCTGCTTCTGCAAGCGCTCTCAGTTTTGTTTTTTCATCAATCCTTTCTATCGAAAAATATTTCATCAAATCAGAGTATATTTCACCTATATTAAAGCTTTTTTCTTGCCTTTCAATTGCCTCTTTCAACAATGGATTTACCTTTTTTACCATAGGTGCATTAATTTGAGCAACGGCATCCAAGGAACCTTTTAGCTTCTCGCATCCTCCTTCAACAATTTCTTGCGTTTTAGCTAATGACTTAGGAGATATTTTTTTAGAAGCTCCTGTAATTGCACTTAATTTGCTTGCAATTTTACTGAAATCCAACCCCATTTTTATAGTCCTTTCTTTTTATGATATTTGATGATTTAATAAAAATATTTTGTTTTTCAATTTACGACTACAGCATAATTTATAACAAGACGTATAATCCTGACATATCTTTAAAATATGCATTTACAAAAGTTCACAAAGCACCTGTTTTCAAATAAATTTATTAAAACTTAACTAAACATATTCTATAAATTGCATAATTAAAATTTGCATTATACAATATATTTGGAGTTTATTTTAGATGGTATTTGATATTGACGAATTTTTGATTAAATCAAATCAGGCACATGCTTCTGATGTGCATTTAAGCTGCGGAAAATCCCCCTCGCTGAGAATAAACGGTGAAATATATAAGATTTTTCAAGCCGAGTTAACACATGAAGATATAGAACAAATACTTGATAAAACCTTGCCCGAAGAATATAAAGGTCATCGCAACAATCAAGATATTGACTATATCTATGAAATAAAGAATGTATGCAGATTCAGGGTGAACTACTGTAAGGATGTTCATCTCGGAAAACTCACATTCAGAATTATTCCCTATAAGATTAAATCGCTGAAAGAACTTCTGCTTCCCGCATATCTTCAGCAATATACAAATTTTAATAACGGAATAGTTTTTATAACGGGAGCTACGGGCTCGGGTAAAACAACAACGCTGGCGAGTATGATTGAAATTATTAATCAGACTCAAAAAAGACATATCATAACAATTGAAGACCCTGTTGAATTTGTTTACGAAGATAAAAAGTCAATAATTACGCAAAGAAGCCTCGATATCGATGTTAAAGATTTTAAAACGGGTATTAAATACGCCTTAAGACAAGACCCCGATGTCATACTTGTAGGTGAAATAAGGGATAAGGCGACACTTGATGCCGCTATTGAGGCAAGTGAAACGGGACACCTTGTATTTTCAACGCTTCACACGAACGGAACAATAGCCTCGATTAACCGTCTGAAAGGTTTTATTGATGAATTAGCGCAGCCTGAATTTATGAAAGTCCTCTCAAACTGTATAAGAGGCATTGTTCACCAGCAGCTTGTGCCGACAGTTGACGGAATACTTGTTCCGGCTGTTGAAATATTAACTTTTACATCAACCGTTATTGATTATGTTAAGGATGGTAAATTCCTTGATATATACCATCTGATGCAGGATAGCAGGAAATCAAACATTGTTACAATGAATAAAACTTTGTTTGAAATGTATAAAAAAGGTATAATATCTAAAGAAACCGCTATGGAAGCAAGCCTTGAAAAAGTTGAAATGGAACAAATGTTAAGAGGAATTCAAAGAAACAGCGGCGGAAAATAAGAAATAATAAAATTAAGGAGAACACTCATGGCGCCATTTCCGGAAACAGAAATAATGACGATAAAAAGACTTGAAGTAGCATTGAGAAGAATGGATTTCAAACTCCTAAAAGACGGTGCATACAAGCTTCATGAAAAATATCACAGCGGATATAAATTTGAATACCTTGATTTATTAAAGGATATACTTGCTCAGACCACAAATAATGCTTCAATACCTGAAGATATCAGAGATGTTTTGTGCCCGACAATAAATGATATTTTATCGGATAAGGCATTTTCTCCGGAAGCGCAAAACAGAGTTTCAAATTTAACAAGCATGTCTTATAACTCCTCTTTAAGGGACGGGGGTACTGCTATCGTTCAGGAAAAAACGGAAAACGATAAAATAAGTGCATTTGAAGTATTTTCCGCTCCGAGATACGAACATGACACACAAAATTCAAACGTGACCGTTCCTATAACCACTCCTGTCGTAATGAATGAACAAAACACTCAAAATCAGGATATGCAAAGCATAAATACCGAACTTAAAACAATTTCAATTTATTACGGACAGGATAATTCGCCCGAAAAAATAAAAAATATTTTAAAATACAAAGATATGATTGCGAAGTTTGATGATGAACATTATTCGATTTCTCAAATTTTGAAGCTTATTTCGGAAATTAATGTTCAATCGGATACAAACATTTCCGAATTGAAAAATATTCTCGATCAAATTAAAATAAGCGGCAATAAAATGAGCCTCATTACAAATTCTTCAAGCAGAGAGCTTATTGATTTATTTGAAAACGAACAATATTCTTATTCTTTGTATGATGAAAACGAATTAAATCAAATGACCTTGATTCCCGTATTCGGGTTATCAA
Source organism: uncultured bacterium (assembly GCA_902796515.1). Taxonomy (GTDB): domain Bacteria; phylum Cyanobacteriota; class Vampirovibrionia; order Gastranaerophilales; family Gastranaerophilaceae; genus RUG14156. The sequence continues at coordinate 19,259 of CADBOZ010000035.1, forward strand.
ATCAATTTTTATGTTTAAACTGCAAAGAAGAATACATAGATAAAAATAATCCTGTTAAATCGCTTGTTATAGAGTGTCCTAGATGTAAAAGTCCGATGTTTCCCGATTTTTACGCCGCAAATAAACAAAATAATCAGATAAATATGAATTACTATAATAATGCGCTTGTATCTCTTGCAAATTCTAAGGTCTGGGTTTTAATTCATCCTTCAACGGAAGACAAATTATTCAGTAATATGCTGATTAACGCTTTCAAATTAAATAAAAGCATAGAAAAGGTTTATATTTTGGAAAAAGATATAAACTTGAGGGAAACATTCAGAAGAGAGTTTGCTTCAATTAACGAAAATGTTGAAATTAATGTACAAATGACAGCGCTAGAGGATTTTATAAATTCTTTGAGGTAAGAATTGAAAAAGAATTATGTTACGGAAGCAATTAATTTAAAAAACTACCCTTTAAATGATAACGACAGTATTGTTGTAATGTTTTCAAAAAATAAAGGGTTAATAAGTGCTGTAGCTAAAGGGGTTAAGCGTCCAAAATCCAAACTCGGCGCAAGAATACAAATGTTTATAGCAAACAAGCTGCTTCTTTCGGAGGGAAGAAATCTTGATACAATCGGAGAGGCGCAATCCCTTAATACATTTTCAAAAATAAGAAGCAATCTTGATAAGCTCTCTTATTCGATGTATCTTGCGGAATGCATAAATAATTTTTGTTCAAATCAATACAATAAGGATGAAAATTCCGAAGAAATATACGATTTAATTTATTCCGCATATGAAAAAATGGCTCAGGCAAATTCAAAAGAAGAAATTCTTCTTTGTGTTTTAAAATTTCAAATAAAACTTTTAAATTTCCTCGGCTGGGGAATTGATTTCAATACATGCGGTCATTGTCAAAAGGCGCTTGATGAAAATTCTTATTTTTCTTTTTCAATAAACAGTTTTCTTTGCAGTTCCTGCTACAAAAATGAAACGGGAGAGGCGGTAAGAATTCACAATAAAATAAGACTTTTTTTAAATGAATTATCAATTTGCGAATTTTTTGTAAAAACAAAGTATGACGATGTTGTAAATATGCTTGTTCTTGAAAAATGTTTTAATTTTATGAAGAAATATATGGATAATCTTACACATAAAAAAACAAAGATATTTAAAACTCTTGAAGCGAGTGTTAGCGTATGAAAAATGTTCTCGTTATTTTACCCAAAAGCATAGGCGGACGTTTAACCGTTTCAAGCATAAAAGACGGCTTTGAATTGAACGGTTATAATGTAATTTTACTGGACGAACTAAAAGACAATCCTAAAAATTTTTTGGATTGTAAGTATGAATTTATTATAGGATACGATTTTTCTCCCGTTAAATTCAAAATTGATAACGCGAGAAGCGAAAAAACAATTGCATATTTTTCGGATGTTATATATTCTCCAGCATCCGAAAGCTATTATAAAGAATATTATAAATATTTAAAAAATCCTGATATTTATACCTTTTATTGGGATAGAGAGCTTGCAAAAAAAGAAAATAATCCCCAAATACAATATATGCCGCATTTTGTAAATTGTAAAATTTATAAAGACTTTAAACCCGCAGCTGTTGATGTTTCTTTTATGGGAAGATTTGATACCGATTTAAGACTGAATACGTGGCTTGAATTAAATAAAAAACTGCCGGAATATAAGTTCAAATGGTATGCAATTAAAAGACATTATGATGATGCTTTTTCAAGGTGTAAAACGCAAGAAGAAAAAAACATAATTAAAAACACTTATTCCGGTTTTATTGATAATGAAAAGGATATGGCGGATAAAATTAACGATACAAAAATTGTATATAACATAAATGCTCAAGGAGAAAGCTCGCTTAATTACAGAACTTTTCAAGTTTTAGCCTGCAAAAGGCTGATTATTTCGGATAACAGAAAAGAGCTTGACCTATTTGATAATATTTTACCAATCTGGCAAAATGCGGACGATTTAGCGGAAAAAATAAAATATTACCTTAAAAATCCGGATGAATATCTTAATATTGTTTCAAAATGCCAAAAAATTATAATTGAACGCAATAATTCAAAAAATGCCGTTGCAAAAATTATTAATATTGCGGATAAAAGGCAAACCATCGCATCCCGTTAAATCTTTAGAAATATTATTAAATCTTAATAATTAGTTGCAATATATTTTACCTTTTTAAAATTTCATTTTATAATTGTTGGTGAGAGAATATTAAATTTAATTAAAAGAGGAGAGATTCGTGCAAGAGTCATTATTGAATACTGCGACTGATGTACAAGATCAAAGAGTGAACATTGCGGAGCTTGAAATTATTTTAGACAGCAACATTGAAGAAGTTGTTTCATTATGCAAAAAGGCTTGTTTAAAACCAAAAACCGATAAATCGGGAAAAGCATATTTTACAGGCGAAGACGTTAATGTTCTTAAAAAAATGAAAATGTTGTACAAGCAATCTCAAAATATTCAGCAAGACTCGGTAAAAGAAGATATGCAAAGCACTCTTGAACCCGCAAAAGGTAAAAGCGTTTCTCTTGACAGTCCCGACAATAAAGTTAATTTTTTAACAAAAGCAAAAAACAGAATAAAGGAGGCTTCTTCTCTTCCCTCCGCCTTATCGGGATATCCGGCTTATCAGATTAAAACCGCTATGGATAAGCTTGAAAACAATTTAATATCTAAAATGAGCGATATTTTAAGTGAAAAAATGGATGGTTTTGACGAAATCATCGTTGAACTTATTCGCTCAAAAACAGAAAATGAAACCTTAAGACAACAGGTAAATTCGCTGAACAAGCAGCTGTATATTCTGAAAAAAGAATTGTCGGCATTCAGCCCTGTTGCATTAAACATATATTACAAAAAAGAAATTGATTAATTCTTTTATTTATGAGTAATGTATTAATAAATTTTTATCATAACCTTGAAGAACCGATAATTATTTATGATAAAAAGTTAAATATTTTGTATCATAATTTGTCGTTTAAGAAAATTTTCGGCGATTTTAACGGGCTTGAAGGGTATGATTGTTTGTCTAAGCTTGCATACAGATTTTCATATCAGATGTGCTTTATAAAAAGCGAAGACCTTAAAACATACTGTCCGCCGATTAGTGCCATTAAAGACGAACATAATTTTACGACAAGCACAACTTATCAAAAAGATGAGAATATTTTTTATCATTTCATAATTAAAGCTTTCAGTATTAAAAGATACAGAATTGTTTATTTTTACGACATTACAAAAGAACTTCAAACCGAAAAATTAAAAGAAGAAAACGAACGTTTGAGAATTCAAAATGTCGAATTTGCATCCACAAACTCCCGTGCACAAAATCAAGCAATTAAAATGGCGCTTTTAAACAGAATTTCAATAAGCATTAAAAACGAACTTGATATTAAAACCTTAATCGGGAAATCTCTTAAAGAGCTAAGCATAGTATTCGGGGCAAATAAAAGCTACTATGTTGAATTTAATCAGAAAGATGATTTTACAATAAAATACACTTATCCTGAAGTCTTTGCTCCGCAAATAAATGAAAAAGTTATATATTCAAAAAAAATATTGGATGAACTGCATTCGGGAAAAAATTCAGTCCAGACATGCGTTAAGGAACATGACGGCGCTGCTATTCCTCTTTTGAATTCAACAACAAGAATAATAATGCCGATTTTAAAAAATTCTCAACTTATGGGAGCGGCAGTAATTTTTACCCCGAAAAAAGAAATAACACCGCTTGAAAAAGAGCTTCTTGTCGGAATATCAATGGTGGTATCTTCTTCTCTTATGCAGGCAAGCCTTTTTCATCAAATTTCACAAAAGAAAGAAGAACTTGAAGAAGCAATAAAAGAACTTAAAGAAACTCAATTACAGCTTATCAATTCGGAAAAAATGGCATCTTTAGGGCAGCTTATAGCATCAGTTGCGCACGAAATAAATACTCCTCTCGGTTCAATCAATGCAAATAACGAAATGATGGAAAAAGTCTTTAATTCTTTTGATATAAAAACTCTTGATATGCTTAAAGAGATGAATTCTATTGACAAAGAGGCAATTAAAAGAATTACAAATATTGTCCAATCCTTAAAACGTTTTGTAAGACTGGATGAAATGGTTCAACAGGAAGCAAATATCAATCAGGAGCTTGAGTTAACTCTTGAACTTCTTCGTCATAAAACCAAAAGAGGGTTCGAAATTATAAAAGAATTCGATAACGTTCCATATGTAAGTTGTTATCCCAATATGCTTAATCAGGTATTTTTGAATATTTTAATGAATGCAATACATTCAATCGAAGAAATAAAATCAAGCGACACATCCTATCAGGGAAAAATAAAATTAAAAACATACCTTGAGGAAGATTATTTAAGAATAGATATTCTTGATAACGGAAAAGGAATTCCCGACAATATAGGAAAGAAGATTTTCGATGCAGGCTTTACAACAAAGAAAAAAGGTCAGGGAACGGGACTCGGACTTGCAATTTGCAAAAAAATAATTGAAAAACACAAAGGTGAAATTTTCTGTCGTTCGGGACACATCGAAAATGAACCCGACTATATAACCGCTTTTACGGTTAAAATTCCAATGTGTTAATTTGTAACAAAATAGCAATATTTTACTTAAAATCTTAAAGAATTAATGTCTAAAATCCGTATATTATCGTATAAGACATAATTGTAAAGACTGATAAGGGACAGGGAAATTGGACGTAAGCTTTAAAAATTACAGGCATTACGACTTCAAGCTTCAAAGTAGTGTTGATGAAAAAAGAAAGAAGCGTAAAGAAGAAATTGAAAACAAAGTAATTTCGAGTATTGAAAGATACAGCAATATCGAAGAAAATTTTTCATCCGATAAAATTCTCGAAAATTACGGCAGAGCTTCTTTGAATATAGATTTTCGTTCTAAAGATAAAGAAATTCCGAACGGTCATTCAAGATATGAATACAACGGCGCAAGATATGATATTTACAGAAAAGATGACGAATATAAAAGCCAGTTTGTTCATCCTTATGATTTTGACAGAAGTGATTTTGAAAAGCATTTTCCTTATTTGGAACCGGTCGTAAATTCGGCAAACACAAATAAAAAAGACTCTATATCAAGCATAAACGGTTTAATTGATGAAAACACAATTCAGGGTGCAACGGGAGATTGCTGGATTATTTCAGCACTTTATTCTCTTGCTTCGAATGAAAAAGGTAAAGAAATAATCAAAAATTCAATTAAAGTAAACGAAGATAATACGGTGACAGTAACCTTTGCAGGTATCGGAGTAAGCTATACGCTGACCGAAAACGAAATATCACGCCACGATACCGATAATTTTACAAGCGACAATTATTCAAACGGAGATAATGACGTTCTTGCGGCAGAACTTGCCGTTGAAAAACTCTGGCAGGATATTGAAAGAGGTAAAATTTCCTTAAATACCGATAGCGAAACTCTTCTTTATACCGGAGAAGGTATGGGTATTTCAACCGGCGGACTTCCGAGCCAGCTTGTTTATTATCTTACAGGCGTTGAATCCGACGAATATTATAACGATGACGTAAGCGATTTATCCGAAAAGGAAGTATATAACATTCTTGAAGATGCATATAAATCGGGCAATAAAGCCCTGACTTTCGGTGTATACAATAATACTCACACTGCAAAATTAACCGACGGAACCGTTTTTGAACTTGATTTAGGCAACGGCGGGCATGCATTAGCAATAACCGAAATTAAAGAAGATACGGTAACATTTGTAAATCCGTGGGATACGAGTATTAAATACGAAATGAGCTATAAAGAATTTGCACGTCTTGGCATTGGTTATATTTCATCTTCAAATCTCAACAATGCATCTCAAGTATCGGAAATTAAGGATATGACGGATAAAAATTCTTACTCTTATTCCGACAGTTACAGCTATATTCCCGATGATTATTCGACGTTTAACCGTTATGAATATGATTATTATGATAAAAATACCGATTGGGAATATGATAATCAATACGAAGATTATTCAAAATATTCAACATTTTCAATAATATCCGAAATTATTGATTACATAAGCGAGCTTTTAAATGTGATTAAAAAATATATATAAAATAAGTGTCCGAAGCCTAATGTTGTTGTTCTTGGATTGCTTCAAAGCCATAAGGTTTTTCGCTAATGACTCAAAATGCTTACACTGATAGCTTTCCTGTCATTACGAGGAGTGAAACGACGAAGTAATCCGTTTTATGAATGTATTGAGCTCGACATGGCTGTAATCGGATTGCTACGAGGCTTTCAGCCTATCGCAATGATTTAAACGCTGAAAGTAACAAAAACATGACTTACCGAAACATAATTTATACGGAAATATCAAGTATCGGTTGATGGGTTTTTTCTTCAACATTTTTTATAAATGTGTGCATATCGCGGCAATCCATTTTTAATTCTCTTGAATCTTTATTTAAAGGTGTAAAGCCGCATTTATCAATATAAAAACTTCTTGCACTGTCAGCAGGGTCATTTATAAAAATTAAAGAGTCGTTATTTTTTTCCATTGATTTGGCAAGGGATGCAAGCATAGCCTGTCCTGCGTATTTATAATTTTTATCAGATTGCATTCTAAAAATCTTATTCCAGTATAAGATGCTATTGATGCAGTTTCCATAAGTCCTATTGATTTTCCGTCTTTTGCTTCAAGGGTATAAAATCTGGGATTGCACGCAAAGAACGACTACTCTTCGCCGCAGCTTAAATCTTTTCTTTTTTTGCATAAATCAAAAGCAATGTAACTTTTGAGTGAACTCCAATCGCCTGTTTGATATACAACGTAGTCTGTATCGCTTTCATCTTTGCCGTCAAGTTCATATATTTTGGCTTCTTTAAATGAACCGTCGGTTTTATCAAAAACTTTTGTTTGATACAGAGGAATTTTTCCGGTAAAAGATATTTTATTCATAGCAAATTCATTAAAACATCTGAATAGAAAAAATTGCCTTAAAATTAATTAATTTTAAGAAATTAATGTAAATCTTAAATCACCTTTATTATTAATAGTTTCATTCCACATTTTTTTCGGTCTTACCCAGATTTTATTATCCTTTAGAGATTGATATACAATCATATCTTCTAATGTTTCGGAATGAACAGCGAAATTAATTATTTTATATAAATTACCTTTATAATGCCTGTATGTTTTTCCGATTAAAATTTCCTGCATAATTATAAATTATATACAAAAAGCAAAATCAAAGTAATTTATTCGTATTCTTTATAATCTTTTTCTTCGGGTATTAAATCTTCTGAATTTTCATCAAAATGATATTCCAGTCGGATATATTGAACCTCGCCGTTTGGCCCGTAACTTGTAACATAGCCTTTTGTGGGATATTCCGTAAAATCATCGATATCTTTTAAATACTTTGTTTTGAATTGGTCATCATAATGTATTTCAACGGAATTATCTTCAAAATATTTTAAAACCCCGTATCCGCCTGTCTGATGCATTTCTCCGTTTTCATCATATTCAAATACTTCAACATTTTCATTTGTGTAGTCTTCAAATTGTTCTATCCCATGTATAACATGCTTTAAAATTCCATCAATAACAACATCAGCTTCTTCGAAAGTACGAACGGCATTTTTTCCGTCTTCTCTTATATTTACTGTTTTTGAATTTTCAGTAATTTCGGGTGCTGCTTCAAACATTTTATTAACCGTTGAAACAACACTTTTAACTTCGGGTTTATCGTCTAAATTTACTTTTTTTAGTACATCTTTTGCAATTTCAGGTAAACTTTTAAATTCGTCAACACTTTTTGCGGTACTTTGAACAGATTCTCTTGCGGCAGATGTATTGTTTAAGGAAGAAAAAATACTTTCCTCGCTTATAACTTTTTCCTGTTTAGAAACATCGGGAGTGCTAAATGTATCTGAAATCGGTAAAATATTCATTATATACCTGCACCTATACTATCTTTAATTGCCTGAGCAAGTTCATTATTACTTCTTAATAATTGCGCTGCCTGACTGTTGTCGGATTTTTCGGGAGATGCAGCAACCTGTAATTTTTTTGCTTCTTCAAATGCCCATGGCTCATTATCCTGTACGGCTTGCCATAATTCGGCAAGATACACGGCATCTTCATTTAGCTGTTGCATATCCGTTTTTTCCGTTTGCGCCTTATTATTTTTTTGTCCTTTGAATCTGTTAGAATTATTTTCAAAATTAAAAATTGATTCGTCATTATTATTTTCTTGAGATGTAGCAATCTTAGAATTTTCAGCTTTTTTTACACCGTCTACACTACGCAAAAAAATTTTCATAAATACCTCTTTAGTAAATATCCTGCTTAGTTTATTAAAGAAAATTTTTAAAACCGAATTGCAGTAAAAATTTTATTATTTACAAAAGTTAACAATATAATGCTTGGTTGAGATAGTTAATATTGCAGACAGGTTATGTTTATCGGATAATTTTTTTGAAATTTGCAATATTTATAGGGTACTTACATTGGAAACGTTAGCAAAAAAAGATTATATTTCGGAAGAAATATTAAACATAAGATATTCCGATATAGATTTTGATAAAAAATTAAAGATGTTTTCGCTTTTAAATTTTTTTCAGGATATTGCAAGTGATAATGCTGAAAAATACGGCTTTGGATATTCTTATATTTACCCTAAGAATTTAATGTGGGTGCTTTTAAAATACAGAATTGAGTTCAAAGAATATCCGACCGACATTCAATCACTAAGACTTATTACGGAACCGAGAGGATGTAATAAACTGTTTGCGTATCGTAATTTTGAGCTGTATAACGATAAAAAGCTTCTTGCGCAAGCTTCCAGCATGTGGGCTCTTGTGGATTTGAGAAATATGAATATGGCAAATGCCGAAAATATATTATCGGATATTCCGACAATGGGCAAATTTAATCCGGCAGAAAATGACCTAAAGTACGACAAAATTCCTCCGATTACTCAAACTGATTTTGAAGAAGAATTTAAAGTAAGGTATAACGATATTGACGTAAATATGCATGCGAATAACTCAAACTATATTATTTGGGGACTTGAAACAATTCCTTGCGAATTCAGAAAAAAATATACGTTGAAAAACGTTGATATGGTTTATAAAAAAGAAATTAAATACAATGAAAAATTAATTTCCGGAGTACAAATTTTAGAAAATAATACAACTTTGCATCGTTTAAAAAATGCATCAACAAACGATGATTTATGTTTGATAAAGTGTGAATGGGCATAAAATACGAAAATATCCCAAAAAATAAAGCTGTAAACATATTGTTTACAGCTTTATTTCATTCTATTTAAAGCTTACACTTTGCTTAAAGGTTTTGGGCCTGCATTAACAATTTCTGCCGGCATATTGGGATATTTCTTAGCGAAATTATCCGCAAACATTTGAGCAAGTTTGTTTGCATTTTCGTCATAAGCTGCTTTATCCTGCCACATTCCTCTTGCATCAAGCATTTCATCAGGA
>CADBOZ010000036.1 GCA_902796515.1 uncultured bacterium
AAATATTTCTTCAAGCTCTTTATTTGAATATATTTGGTAATAACCTTCATCAAGCTTGCTTACCAAAGCGTTAAACCTGTCTTTTTGGTAATCTTTTCTTAAATGAAAAACAGGTTTTAGTAAAGGCGCATATTCGGATAAAAAAGATATACAATCCGTTATTAAAAGGTCTGAAGAGTAAAACAATTCATAATAGTTTCCGCATGTTGAAATTTTACCTATATTTTCCCATTCTTTAAAATATTCTTGAATTTCATTTTCTGTCATAATTGAATTTTTTAAAACTCTGTCAATAAATAAAGGATGGGGTCTGAATATCCAATGTGTATCCGGGTTTGATTTTGCTAATTCAAGAATAAATTTTCCGTTTTCCTTAAATGTTGCAACATCATGTATTCCATCATTAAACGAGTGGTGTGGTGCGTATATAATATTTTTTTTATCGTTGGATTTTATTTTAACTTTATCAATGTTTCTTAAATTATCCAACTTGCAAGAGCCGACAACGATACAATTTCTTGCATTATACAACTTTTCATATTCTTCTTTGTGCAACTTTGTTTCAACAAAATATTTCCACATAACACCTTGAAATTTTGCAAGATAATTTACATAACTGTCCATTGAATAAAAGCAGTAAGGTACATAACAAAGAAGTGCTTTTTTATATGTCTTATCAGGCTTTTGAATTTCATGTATCATCCACGGCTGCTGGTAAAATATAATATCTGCCTTGTATTTATTCAAATCTTTAAAAGTATTTTTAACTAAATCGTACGTAGTGTAGATTTTTGCGCCGGTTTTTCTAAAAAAATCCCTTGTTTTTTTATAATGTTCACGCAAATCCTCCCCTTGCGGGTTTGAAAAATTACTCAATAAAATAAAGGGCTCAAACCTATTATCTTTTTTTAATTCATCGTACAGTAATTGATTTACCCACTTGGCTTCTTCTGTTACAAAAAAACCGACTCTTATTTTTCTGAATTTCGAAACTGCCTTTAATTTTAATAAATTAAGGCTATAGAAAAAATCATACTTAATTCTTTCCAATTTAATTTTTGGAAAATTTAAAATCTGCTTTCCGAATAAATATAAAACAAACCTCAAAGAACGATTTTCAAATTCAATAACAGGCTTTAATATATTGAAAAAAAGATTTTTATTTGCACTGTTTTTCAATATATTAAAAACTTCTTCGCTGTTTTTTATTTCATCATTTATTTTAAAATTATTCATGGTTTTTCTTTATGTATTCGTATAATTTTTTTAATCCTGTTTTAAGCGGAGTAAAGCTCATTTTCGGAAATTCTGATAACAATCTTGAATTACATCCTGTGTATTCATTTCCTAAAGCATCTGTTTTAAATATTATCTCTGATTTAAAATCACTGATTTCGTTAATTATTTCTGCTATATTGGACAGTTTTGATGAATTTGTCGGAGTAACATTTATTATATTTTTTCTTGGCTGATTTAAAAGAAAATAATCAATTATTTTAAATAAATCCTCAATGAATAAATAATCAAAAATAACATTTTGATTTATTATTATCGGAAGATGATTCAAATTTTGCTTTATGGCATAAGTCGGAAACCTTGTTTCTTTTTCATCGTAACCGAAGCATGCAAAAATATTCAAACAAACGGTATCTTTTCTTTCTTTTATTAATTCCGATATAAGCATTTTTGATTTACCGTATAAATCTTCAGGAGTATAGCTTCCTATATCACTTTCTTTTACCTTGTGCAAATTTCTTGATTTACCATACATAGCACCCGAGCCGAAAAGAATTACTCTTGTTTTATCGTTTTTATATTTAAGGATATTTTCAACCATCTTTAAATTATCTTCAAGTGTCGTATCCCTGTCGGCTACTCCTCTTGCTCCGCCTGTTGAAGCGCAGTGTATAATATAGTCAAATTCAAATTTTTTTATAAAATTTTCAACCGCATTTTTATCCGTTAAATCAATTTCATAACTTCTCGGTGAAATTATATTATATTTTTCTTTAAAATGCTCTTTTAAATTTTTCCCGATAAATCCGCCCGAGCCTGTTAAAAACATAGTTTTTTTCATCTAAAACCTCACTGCGTATTTATTATCTTTTTTTATAAGCGAATAAGTTTTTTTATTTATGCCTGAATTTTTTAAAGATTTTTCTATTTTTTTATACAATTTCATTGTAAATAAAATAACGTCATAATCTAAATTTTTAAGCTCGTCTGGGCTTATTGCTTTAAAGTTATTAAACTCTTTATCCTCTGTTTTTTCAAATTTTTTATCGCAAATTCCCGCAACATTAAATTTTGATAAATCATAATTTTCAAATAAAACTTTTGCACTCAACCCCGCACCGTAAAAAAGAACTTTTTTATCTTTTAGTTTTTTTGAAAGTTTATCAATGTATTTTTGTTCGTTTATTTTATCCAAATATGTTTTCCATTCTTCCGGTTTTGAAAGTTCATAAAAAGTGTAATCTTTATTTGAAAATTTTACGGATAAATATGCAAAAATAAATTTCAATTTTTGCCTGAAATTAAGCATTTTAAATATATTAAAATAATTATAAAAGTAGCTGTTATAATATAATTCATTTTTTATAACGACAGACTGAAACAATTCAAATAACGATTTATGATAATGCCTTAAATTATCAATAATTTCTTCCCTTATTTTTTTATTTTTTATAAGTTCAAGCGATTGAAAAAATGCGGGCGACCAGAATATATATCTTCTTGAAGGCGGAAGCTCATCCGGATTATTTCCCCGAACAAATGCCGAATTTTGATTAGGGTTTTTTCCGATAAGCACAATATCGGACGAAACAAAATAAATTCTTGAATTATCATTAATATTTTTGGCAATAAGCGCAAGATGAGGGAATAATGTTTTGATATTGCAATAAATATTTTCCGCAGCTTCGTTTGTAATTTTGCTTGTTTTATAAATACAGGCGGGAACAAAAGCGGCTTTATAAAATACATCCCAAGCGGCACATTTTCTTGTCATAATCACGTCAAATCCGTCTTCCAGTGCTTTTTCGACTTCCATCCAGCTTGACCAGTCGTATGTGTCATTATCACATATAACCCAGACATATTCGCTCTTTGGGATTTCAACAAGCGCACGGGCAATATTTGCGCATCCGCCTATATTTCTGTTGTTTATTATGTGAGTTAAATTCGGATGTTCTTTTTTATAGCTTTCAATCAATTCTTTTGTACCGTCATTTGAACAATTATCAAGAACCGTTACTTTTAAATCTTTAACGGGAGAATTAAAGCTAAAGATTTGTTCAAAAGTATCTTTTAAAGATTCTTTTCTGTTATAAGTTACCAGAACAATTTCAAGTTTATTTTTTAAATCTGCTGCCATCTTTTAAAACACCTTAAAACCGCATTTTAGATTATGCAATTTAATTATACAATATATTCTTGTCGAATTTATATATGCAAAAAGATTTTCAGCATAAGGAATACGATGGATTATTTTATATACCCAGAAAAAAATTTTTCTTCTTTTTCTGAGCCTTTTATATATTTCAAGAAAGTAATTAAAATCTTTTCTGTTAAAGAAATCCTTATTAATGCTTCTGTAAAAATTTCTCCATGAACCGTATATATCAACATAAGGAATGGATACATCCATGCATTCTTTAATTAATTCTTTATCATCAAGCAGTGTTATTATATTTGAAAAACCTAATATCCAGTTTGATTTTTTCTTTCTTTCGGTAATAAGTGCTTTTGTTGCGCCTCTTGCAAAAGAATAGTTCTTTCTTTTATTTTCAAAGTGCATTCCGTTAAATACAATCGGCTTGGATAAAACCTTGATTTTACCGTTTTCATTTATAACTTTTGCAACAGGAACAAGCTGTTGAAACATTGCAAAAGTTGATTCGTACATTGTAAATATGACTTTGTCATCTATATTTGATATTTTAAATATGCTTGCGGGAACAAATCCGAGCTGAAACATTTGATATGCCTTATTGTCTTTTTTACCGGCAGGTATTGAATAATCGGAAACACATATTATATCATTCTTTTCTTCAATACATTTTTCAACTTCCGCCCAGTTAGCGAAATCAAAAATATCATCATCACAAATTACCCAGCCGTATTCTTTACCTGATGCTGCACATAATTCGTAAGCCCTGCAAATATTAGCATTTCCCCCGATGTTAATAGGGTTTCTGATATGCTTTAAGTTGGAAAATTTTTCCTGATATTTCAATATAATTTCATCTGTTCCGTCAGTTGAAGCATTATTTAATATTGTTATATCAAAGTCTTTAATCGGGGAATTTTCGCTAAAAATCTGTTCTAAAGTTGAAGCAAAACTTTCAGCCCTGTTATACGTAATTAAAACTATTTTAAGTTTATCAATAACCATAGTTACACTCCCTTAACTATCCTTCTTTTATTAAAGACCATAAGCTTCTTTTTATAAGGGGTATAATTTTTATATTTGTGTCTTTTAAATAATCAAAATAAAGTTCTTCAAATATTTTGATAACTCTCCTTGTTGCAATAATTACATAATCGGGATTTAGTTCTTTAATATCATCCGGTGAATAAAGTTTGTATCCGCAGAGTTCTTCTAATGTCGAAAGTTTACTTAACTTTTTATCAACAATTCCGATTGCATTAATTTTTGATAAATCATAATATTCTTTAATAAGCTGAAACAACAAACCGCCGCCATAGAATAATACTTTCTTTCCTTCAAGTTTTTTTATTAATTTCGGCAATGTTTTATCAAAATTATTTTTTAATAAAAATTCAAGATTAATCGCAGTATCCCGAAGTTCCTCATCAAACAGCACTTTATATTTTAATTTGTCTTCATCAACTTCATTCATTAATCTTGTAATAATATTATCCGATTTTGTTCCTGTTATTAAAATATATTCAAAGTCAGCATTATTAAGCTCCCTAAAAGTGTAATTCTTTGCATTTCGCTTCTTTTCGCAGGTTTTTTCGTTAAAAAGGCAATATCCCGTAATATTTAATCTTGAACTAAGCTTAAAGCATTTGTCAAGCTCGCTAAAACCTTTATGGTTTCCGCATATAAGGATTTTTTTACCCTCAAGCTCGGATATTATTGAATTAACATTTTCAATAAATTCCTGTCTTTTGATTTTGAATTCAAAATAATGCTTTAACATAAATTATTCCTCTTGCATTCTGATTATTAAATATATTACCTTCCATCTTCTGATACATGCTTTAATACGATTTTTTATACTTACAATTAGGGGCATATATATCTTCTTATATTTAAAATATATTATATCTTGAACGTCGGCAACCTTAGACTCCCTAAAATATTTCCACCATATATCGGCTTCAAAAAGATTTACATTTTTCCATGGTTTACCTATAAAAGTCCAATGCATAACAGTCGGAAAATCTTTTTCAACATAGGCAATTTTATAATCTTCTCTGTTTATTACTTCTTCACCTTTTCTTAAAAAAGGGTCCTGTACATTATATTTAAAATCGAGAAATTTAATTTTATCCTTACATACAACATTAAATACGGGTTGGTCTTGACCCGTTCCCAATTTATTGCCTTCTTGCGCTGTTTCAAGTAATTTTTTTGATAAATTTTCTTCTCTCCATTTTTTACAATTTATAAGCATTACCCCTGAATTAATACATTTGTGTTTTAATGTAAGATTTTTATCAAAATTTCTCCAGTATGTATAACCGACATCTTCTACAGCACCCAATAAAACGTCCGATATATCCGTATCAAACAGTTCTTCGATTTGATTATCAACAATAATATCGCCATCCATATATAAAACTTTATCAACGTTTTTCAATATATCTGCAATAAAAAACTTGTAATAACTTGTTTTTGTAATATGCTCAGCTTTTTCGGGTAAATTATTGACTTTTAAATTTTGTTCTTTTAAATTAATAAAAATTAAATTCACATTATTATTTTGTTTTTTAAGTTTAATAAATTTATTTCTAAGACGATAATTTAATCCTGTATGCATAACATAAAAATTAATTTTTATATTCTTATCGGTATTTTTTATAATTGAATACATTGTAACTGCAGTATATTTTGCATAATGCTTATCCGTAATAAAACATATATTAAGACTTTCTTCTTTCATTTTATATTTTTCAGGAGGATTTATCGGAAGCTTTAACATATTCCCGACCATATATCCGGCTTCTTCGGGTTCAAAAACATTCAATCCCGCACCTGGTGTAAAAGTCATTTCTCTAAAATAAAGCTTATTTTCGTATAAAATAAAATCGACTCTTACATGCAAAAAGTCCTTTGCAAGTATACTTACCAATCTTTTATATTCTTCAAAGCATTCAATTTTTTTGGGAGTTTCTTTAAATTCCTTAAAAATTTTAGGGTTTAATTTAAAGTTTAATTTATTCCAATTTATATCAAACAGACATCTGTATAAATCCTTTGTATGCCTTGCTGTTTCATAAGAAATAAACTTTAATTCACCGTTAAAACACCAACTGTTAATTTCAAATGACGATTTTTCAGGCTCAATATATTTTTCGGCAATTATTTTTCTTTTAATTGCGGAATAATGCATTTCATAGGCATTCATAGCATAATCTTGCGACATCCAAAAATTTATTTTGTTTCTTGCTTCTTCGATATTAAGCTTGGCTTTATTAGTAACTACAATATTATAACCGCTTCCGTGATTACATTTCAGAACAAACCGATTTGGAAGCTTATCAAAGTCTATATCATCAAAATTATCCCAAACACCATAAATCGGGATTAAGTATTCATCGCCTATTTTTTCTCTGACCCACTCCCTTACAAGAAATTTATCCGCAAGCCTTGTTTTAAGGGGTGTTGAATCATATATTTTTAACCATTGTTGCTTCTCACCATACGTTTTGGGGTTTTTTAAATCAAGACCCAACCCTTTTGCATTCTTATACCATAATTTTATATCATATATATACTGTTCAAAATTCATTTAAAACCCTTATAGTATTATCCTGTAATTATATTATTTTTATATTCTTCCCTATCCAAAAAAGGATACATATCTTCCAAGCTTGCGCTTATCATAGTGCCATCTTCAAGTTTTCTTGAAGATAATTTCGGAGCAAATGAATATTCTTCTTCCGTCATAACTTCGCATAAAACAGGTTCATTTGCTTCCAATACCTTTTTAATATCGTCTTCCATAGTTTTTGGGTTATCTATTCTCATTGCTTTAATCTTAAAAGCATTTGCAAGAGCATAAAAATCAGGTACACCGACACCCGAAGATACACCTGACGCCGTCATATTGCCTTCAAAAAAGTTCTTTTGAGTTTGTCTTATTGAAGAATAACCGTTATTATTAATAACAAATATCTTTACGGGTATTTTATTAAAAGCAACAGTTTCAAGCTCCTGTAAATTCATCATAACAGAGCCGTCACCCTCAAGACAAATTACATTCCTTTCGGGTGCTGCTAATTTTGCACCGATTGAAGCAGGTAAACCAAACCCCATTGAGGCATTGCCCGAATTTAAAATATATCTTTGATTTTTCTTTACTATTGCATTTTGAAAAGGGCAAACACAAGCAGACCCGTTTGCCATAACAAAAATATCATTTTCTTTCATGCATTTTGTTAAAGCGTAAGTAAAATGATACGGCTCAATTTTATCCTTTTGTATTTGTTCCGGATGGTTTTTAAAACTGTATTTTTCTTTAAGTTTTTTACAAAAATCAAGCCATCCGGCATTTGTATATTCTTTTGCAATTTTTAAAAATTCGGGAATAAAATCCGATAAATCAGCATTTATTTTTATATCGGGTTCAAGCGTCGGCTTATTTAATTCAGCTTCATCAATATCAACTATAATTTTATATGCTTTCGGCGCAAAATTTTCCCAGTTATAACTAACCTGCCTTATATTGTTTCTTGTACCAAGAAACAATATAGTATCCGCATTTTGAAGAGTAAAGTTGCCCGCTCTTTGTCCTACCGTTCCTATTCTTCCGATATAAAAAGGATTATCATCCTCTCCTAAATCAAAGCTGTTAAATGTTGTAACAAATGGTATTTTTAATTTTTCAACAAGTGCTTTAAAATTATCAATCTGTCCTGCCAGTCTTATACCATGCCCCGCTACAATCAACGGTCTTTTTGAATTTGATAATTTTTCTGCCGCTTTGATATTAAATTGTTTTTTTATAACTTCATCGGGATAAAATTCCTTTAAATCATTTTCATCAATCAAAGTTGATTGTACATCTATCGGAACATCAATCCATACCGGCCCTTTTCTTCTTGATTGGGCAAGGTGTATTGCTTTATCAAGATGATATTTTATTTCCAAAGGCTCTTTAACACAAACTGCGTATTTAGTCAGGTGTTTAACCGTTTGGATTATATCAACCTCCTGATCACCGAGCTGTCTTGGTCTTATTGAACATTTATCAAGCATTGTTGCTCTTTTTACCTGCCCTGAAATATATAAAACGGGAACGCTATCCGTCCATTGTCCGAATACTCCGTTTAAGCAGTTTAAACCGCCGGGGCCTGTCGTAATATTAACAACCGCAAGCTCCTGATTAACTCTTGCATATCCTTCCGCCGCAATAGCGCATGCCTGTTCATGATGACAGGCCGTATAAGAAATAGCGCTTCCGAGGCTGTTATTAAGATGCATTGCACCGCCGCCCGATACAATAAAAAAATGCTTAACACCGTGTTCTTTTAGTCTTTTTGCAATATAATCCGAGAGTTTGATTTTTGACATGGTTTAAGCCTCTAAACCTCTGTCATATATTTGTTTTTTTAAATCGTCATCAAAAGCATAGGGAGAATCTATATCATCAATTCTTATAGGTTCATCTTTTTTAACATCTTTTAATAATACTTCCCCGCTCATAAGCTCACGGCAAGATATTTGACCCTTTTGAAGAGGAATCGCAAGATAAATATTTTCTTCATGGATTATATCTCCCGCTCTAAAATCTTGCTTTGCATAAACTCCTCTGACCAACGCATCAAGATACTGTTTTTCTTTGTCATCAACATTTTTTTTGTATGTTGAAGGCGCTCCGCAAATAATTTTTGCTGTTTTATATGCTTTAATCCATCTATCCAGCTCTTCAGGACGGGAACAATAATCGGTAACCGTAGTTCCGGGGTATTCAATATCTATATGTCTTTCAAAAGTTCTTGCACCCTTAGCATATGCCATATACATCGGGATTTCTATATCTTTATTGTATTCATGAGTTGAAAAACCGATTACATGATTCGGGTATCTGTTTTTAAGAAAATCAATCTGGTTTAATTCAAGCTCGTTTTTTTCCGAGGGATATTTTGAAACGCAGTGATTTATTGCAAGAGGAATATTTCGGTTTTCAAAGAATGTTACTATATCATCGATATCTTTTAAAGATGAACCGCCTGTTGAAATAATAACCGGTTTTCTTGCTTTTGCTATTTTTTCTATCAAGACCCAGTCATTAATGTCCGAAGAAGCAATTTTAATAATTTGCACTCCTAAATTAACACACATATCAACAGATTTTTCATCAAACGGCGTTGACATTGATATACAACCCGCTTTTCTTATGGCGTCAACAAGTATACCGTACTGATCCTCAGACATTTTTGTTGCAAGCGTTTTTTTGATATATCTTATATCTTCCCTTGCTTTAAAATCTTTATGTATAAAATTATCAACATCCCTGAATTGCAGTTTAATTGCAGCTTTAACATTATTAAAACGAATAATTCTTGAAAAATCCGTTATTATTTTTTTACCTTTTTCTATACTTCCCCAGTGATTATTTGCAAGCTCAAGAACAAACAAATCTTCAAAAACATCGCTTTTCATATACAAACCTCATCTTTTCATATTTTTTCACTTATAATTTTTAAACCTTCCAGAGTTTCATCGTATTTTGGCTTTTTGTAATAAATTTCGTATTTTTTATTCATTATTAAATCCAAATACTTAATAAATACCGGCAGTTTAGCGGGTATACCGCCGCTCAGGATTATTTTATTATATTTTTTGTCGGGTTTCAGCACCTCAATAGCATTCTTATATTGAATTATATAATTTTTAAGTAAAGATGCCAAATAATTATCCGCGGTAAAATTATTTTCGTTAATTTCCGCAATAACCCCTCCCGCCTTATAATTCCAGGCGCTTTTAAATATACTTAAATCCATGCTTAAATCAGAATTTTTAACCGCCGAAAGAGATATTTTTCCAAGCTTCTCCCACCAATCAACATTACAATTAGCGGTTTGCATAAACCCGATAAAAGTATTCAACATTCTTCCGGACGGAATATGAGTTATCACGCTTAACATTTTATTGTCAAAATAAGGACGCTTTTCGCAATTATTATTGTTCAAATTAATCATTGCAACCTGCGAACCTGTCCCGAGATTAACGGATATCGAATTATCATCATTTTTTGCGCCCAGAACAGCGCACTGATGGTCACCGACACCTGTATAAATCGGAATTTCTTTTCCGTTAAGAGTAATGTATCCGCCGATTTCAACACTATTTACAACTTCATTAAATTCTAAAGTACAATTTAATTCTTTAATTAAATCTTCATCCCACCGATTTTTATGTATATCGTAAAACCCTAACCCTGCGGCCATTGTTATATGCGTCTTATTTTCGGATTTTCCGCCCGCACAGGCCAGCCAATCGGGAAGAGAAATAATTTTTCCGCCGTCAGTTTCCTTGTTTTGAACCATATCGTACAGATTGAATATCGGGTAGCAGGCTCTTAAATTCATCCCTGTTTTTTTAAAAAATATATCTTTTATTTTTGAACTTAATTTGTTGAAATTGCAGTTATCGCCAAATGTTGAACGTTCGGATTTCCAGCTTATATAGTTGCTTTTTAAAGAATTTTTCTTATCAACAATAACAAATCCATGCATTTCCGAACATATTAATATTCCGTCAAAAGCACATATTTTGTAGTATTGTTCAATAATTTCCAAAAATTTTTCTTTTATTTTTAAAGCCGGAACTTCAAAGCATTTATTTTTTGTATTGCACGGTTTTATCGAAGGATAATCCCCCGCATTGCTTATTTTGTTACCAATAAGCAATGATGCTTTAATTCTTGACGCCCCGAAATCCAAAAGTAGAAATTTTTTCATTTAGCGAAGTTCCGTTTCCTCATCTCTTTTTATTTCACTCATCAGCTGAGCATTTAAAGGCAGTTTTAGGAATTTAGTATCACCTGATTTTTTAATTATAACAAAATTAACCTCATTTCCTTCGGTTTTTTTGTCATTTTTCAGGAGATTTTCCAGCTTTTCAAAAGAAATATTTTTTGTATCAACTTTGCCCAATAGTTCATTTGAAAGTTTTTTAATATCCTCATAATCATCTTTATTTAAAAGGTTTCTGTCAAATGCCATTTTATTTACTATAAGCATCCCTATTATAACTGCCTGACCGTGCGGGATTTTATAATTTGATAAAACTTCAAACGCATGACCCAGTGTATGACCGTAATTAAGACTTTTTCTGTAGTATTTTTCAAATTCATCTTCTTCAACAACGGCTCTTTTTACCGCAAGCGAAGTTAAAATCAAATCTTTGTAATATTTAAAATCCTTTACTTTACCTGTTAATACACAATCTTTATATATTTTTAAAGGTTCTTCTCCTCCCGTTACAAGAAGTTTTAAAATTTCACCCATGCCGGATTTAATATCATAATCCGATAGTGTTTTCAGGAAATTAATGTTTATATGGACTTCTTTCGGTGCCGAAAAAAGTGCAACCTGATTTTTGGCATTATGATAATTTATCCCTGTTTTACCTCCGATACAGCTATCGCACATAGATAACAATGTTGTAGGGTAAAAAGTCCATTTTATTCCTCTTTTATAGCAAGCTCCGACAAAAGCCGCTATATCTTCCGTTATTCCGCCTCCCACTGCTATAAGTTCTTCTTTTTTTGTAAAATTTCTGTCCGCAAGAAAATCTATCAGTTTCAAAACCCCGTTTGTCAGCGTTTTAAATTCTTCATCGGGTTCAACCGTAAATATTCTTGATTTATCGATATCGAGATTTTTAAAATACAGCTCTTTAATATTTTTATCGACTACAAGAACATTGTTCGGATTTTTATCCAGTTTAATTTTTATTTGTTCCAAAATATTGTCATTTTCATAAATTTCTACGGTATAAGGAGTCGGACAAGATTTAATTTCGTATTTTGCTTCCTGTCTGTAGTTGTCATGCAAATAAAATGTTTTATCTTCTACAATAAATTGTGTCATAGTGAATGCATTCCTCCTTCTGCCGTGCAACCGCCGTCTATAATAATATTTTGACCCGTTATGTAAGAATTTTCAGGCGAACAAAGATAAAAAACCGTTTTAGCTATTTCTTCAGGCTCCGCCATTCTTCCCATGGGAATTGTTGAAATCATTTTATTTATAACTTCATCGGTATTGTTTTTTCTTGTCATTTTTGTCATAACAAAGCCGGGTGATACACAATTAAATAAAATTCCGTCCTTTGCATATTCGCATGCATAGGTCTGAATTGTACCCTGAAGAGCATGCTTTGAAGAAGCGTAAGCCAATCGTCCGCATCTTGAAAAACTGCCGTATAATGAAGAAACGGCAAGAACTTTTCCGTTTTTGTTTTTTACCATATCGGGCAATAAATATCTCATTATTTGAATAAAAGACAGGTAGTTTATTTGAGCCGTTTTTTCAATATTTGAAAACTCAATATCTTTTATCAAAGCAGGGCTGTTAAATCCCGCACAATGAACAAATACGTCAAATTCAGCTGAATTATTTTTAAAATATTCTTCTATTGCTTTGTTATCTTCAAGATTAAGCTCATGCCTGTTTGGAGCAGCAACTTCATAATTGCTTTCTTCAAAGTACTTTTTTATTGCACTTCCTATACCGCCCGTGCCGCCTGTTAAAAAAACTTTCAAATATTATCTCCTTTTTTAACAAATTTATGTATTAAATCCGATATTTTATCCATTTCAACTTCACCCAGTGCGGGATAAACCCCGACCCAGAATACATTATTCATAATAAATTCGGTATTCGGAAGAAGTGCATAGTCTTCTTCTTTCAAGTCGCACGAATATTTAATTTCGCTGTTATTTATTTTTAATTTTATATTTGAATTTACAAAGCTGGGCTGTCTTAATATATTTCCCGCAAATAATTGCCTTGTTCCGACACCGTTATTTTCCAAATATTCAACAAGCTCCTGTTTTTTGAAATTATTATTTTCTCTTACCCCGATTAAAAACCCGAACCATGAAGATTTTGAGTTTTTTGTTACTTCGGGAAGTATAAAATATTCTCTTAAATCATCAAGTTTTTTAAGAAGATAATTTGCATTTTGTTCTCTTATTTTCAGAAATTCGGGCAGTTTTTTTAATTGCGAAAGCCCGATAGCTGCCTGCCAATCAGTAATTTTTAAATTATAACCCGTGTGTGAATAAATATACTTATGGTCATATCCGAAAGGCATTTTTCCGAATTGCCCTTCAAATCTTTTGCCGCACACACCGTCATGCCCCGGAGGGCATACGCAATCTCTTCCCCAATCTCTTAAAGATTTTACCGCTTTTGCAATTAAAGAATTATTTGTTACAACGGCACCGCCTTCGCCCATTGTTATATGATGAGCGGGATAAAAACTGAATGTTCCTATATCTCCTATTGTTCCTGCTTTTTTACCGTTAAATTCGGCCCCCAGAGCATCACATGAATCTTCTACAAGCCACAGGTTATGTTTTTTGCATATTTCTTGAATTTTATCGATTTCAAACATATTGCCGAGAGTATGAGCAAAAATTACGGCTTTTGTTTTTGGAGTTATTGCTTTTTCAATATCCTCCGAAGAAGCATCATAAGTTGCAAGTCTTGTATCAATAAATACAGGCACAAGCCCGTTTTGAATTATAGCGTTAACTGTTGTCGGAAAACCTGCGGCGACCGTTATAACTTCATCATCGGGTTTAAGCGCCCTTTCCCTTAATAAAGGAGAAGTAAGGGATGTTATTGCAAGCAGATTTGCACTTGATCCGCTTGTTGTAGTATGCGCATATTTAACATCAAGGTATTTTGAAAATTCTTTTTCAAATTTATCATTAAACCTTCCCGCAGTCAGCCACATATCTAAAGATGCATCTATCATATTGATTAAATCATCTTCTTTTAATATCTTACCGCTAACGGGAATATAGTCTTTTGTTTTTTTGCTGTTTACGGCTTTATAATATTCTTTTGCAAGTTCAAATATTTTCTCTTTTAGTTCTTGTTCCATTTTATGTTTGCCTCATATTCTTCTATTTGAGATATTGAATATTTGTACATATCTTGATTATTTTCGTAAAATTTCTTATACCAGTTTACTGTTTCTTCAATTGCTTTTTTGTAATTATACGCAGGATACCAGCCGAGAACTTCTTTTGCTTTATCAATGTTTAACGAAAGTAAGTTTGCTTCGTGAAGATTATCTTTTCTGTTTACAACAACTTCGCCTTTTTTATAAGATTGAATTACTTTATTAACAACATCATATACACTGTGTACGGACTCTTCTTCAGGGCCGAAGTTAAAGCTTGAAGCGTATTCCTGCTTATTTTCAAGCAATTTACTTCCGAGAAGCAAATACCCTGAAAGCGGCTCCAGTACATGCTGCCATGGCCTTGTGGCATAAGGGTTTCTGATTTCTATTTTTTTACCGTTTTTAATACTTCTTATACAATCCGGAATTAATCTGTCTTCCGCCCAATCTCCTCCGCCTATAACATTCCCCGCGCGTGCTGTTGCAAGCAGATAGCCGTTTTCATTTAAAAAACTTCTTCTGAAAGACGAGCTGAGTATTTCAGCACATGCCTTTGAAGACGAATACATATCATATCCGCCGAGAGCATCAGTTTCTTTATATCCTTCATTTTGATTTTTATTCTCGTAGCATTTATCAGTTGTAATATTTACAAACGCCGTAACGCTTTCACATTTTTTAGCGGCTTCAAGCACGTTCAAAGTACCTATGACATTAGTATTGTACGTTAAAAACGGTTCTTTATACGACCTTCTTACAAGAGGTTGAGCTGCAAGATGAAAAACAATGTCCGGTTTAAATTCATTTATCGTTTTCTCAAGTAAATCTTTATCTAAAATATTACCCGTTATTGACTTATCCAGCCTGTTTTTTATATCCAATGCGGCAAACATTGAAGGTTTTGTATCGGGCTCAAGCGAATATCCGCAAACACTTGCACCAAGTTTTTTTAGCCACAAACTAAGCCAGCTTCCCTTGAAGCCCGTATGTCCCGTAATAAAAACTTTTTTATTTTTATATATTTTAAGCATTAAAGTCAATTCCTATTTAAGCCACATTGCCCACGGGGCTTTATTGTTCATCCATAACTCTGTAAGTTCTTTTTTATCCCGCAATGTATCCATAGGCTTCCAAAAGCCGTAATGTTTGTATGCATTTAATTTTTGCTCCTGTGCAATCGTTTCAAGCGGCTCTTTTTCAAATGTAACATCGTCACCATCCCCGATATAATTAAATACTTCGGGTTCGCATACGAAAAATCCGCCGTTAATCCAGCTTTCATCACCTTTTGGTTTTTCTTTAAACGAAGTTATAATGTTATCATCCTTGATTACAAGCGAACCAAATCTGCCTGCAAGCTGAACAGCAGTCATTGTAACAATCTTTCCGGAGTTTTTATGTGATTCAATAACCTTTGGAATATCAATATCCGCAACCCCGTCACCGTATGTCAAAAGAAAGGGTTCGTTTCCTATATAATCTTGTGCTTTTTTTATACGGCTGCCTGTCATAGTTTCAAGTCCCGTATAAAGCATGGTTACTTTCCATGGTTCTGTTTGCATTCTGTGGATTTCAACCGAATTTGTTACCATATCTACGGTAATATCTGAATATTGCTGATAATAATGAACAAAGTAATCTTTAATAATATGGGATTTATAACCCGTTAAAATAATAAAATCGTTGTATCCAAAATGGGAATATATTTTCATAATGTGCCACAATATCGGTTTTCCGCCTATTTCAACCATAGGTTTAGGTCTTAAACCTGTTTCTTCCGAAAGTCTTGTTCCAAACCCCCCTGCCAATATTAAAACTTTCATATCGCTCCTCTAAAAACAGATAACAACACCTCTAATATACCATGTAATAACTATTAAACCAATATTTTAACAATTACTAAAAACTCAGAAATTTGCAAAAACACAGGTTTTAAATTATACTGATTAAAGGTGTTTGTTTAAAAAGGATTGGCGGGTTTATGAATATAAAAGAAGAAGAGGAAAATTTATATTATCTTAAAAAAAATAAGCTGGATAAAACTCTGCCTGAATTAATTAAAAAATTAAAAAATAAAAGAATTGTTGTATATGGTGCAGGGACACTATTTAATCTGATAAAAAAGCACTATGATATATCAGGACTAAATATTGTCGGAATTGCAGACAGAAAGTTTGAAAGTTCAAACTGTGAATATTTTGATAATTACAAAATTTTCAAGCTCAAAGAAATTACAAAAGATGATATTGATTGCATTTTAATAAGCGTGAAATTCTATACTTCAATTTTGGAAGAATTGTATGACAGATATAAAAGCAGTAAAATAACAGTATTGCCGCTTGTTAAAAAATCTTTATGGACACTTTTGAAAGAAGTGTAAGGAGCATATACGGATGAAGAAAAAAACATGTCCTTGGCTTGATTCTAATATAAGAGGCGGAATACAAATTTTAAATAATCGCATATATCCATGCTGCGGGCCTTCTAAACCTTTTTACAATGACGAAAATTTGGATTATTCGAAAATTTCAATTGAAGAATTAATTGAAAAAAGAAAGGAATTACAAGAAAAGATAAATGAAGGAACGGCATGTCAGGGTTGCGAGCAAATTATTGAAAAGGAAGAAGAGGATATAAATATAGGGCCTATAACATATTTATCAATCGGGCTTTTTTCGACTTGTAATTTAAGATGTAAGTACTGTTATTTCACGGACGATGAGCTTTCTCAAAAATTAAAACCGGAAAGAACACATCTTCTCCCGTTTATAAAAAGATTGTCCAAACATGGTTTCATGAAGAAAGATTTTAGTATTGGTCTTGCGGGAGGAGAGCCTACATTATTTGAAGATTTACCGGAAACATTCAAATTTATCTCAGATAACTACGAAAAATCGAGCATGGTACTGTTATCCAATTCTTCAATTACATCCAGAACTCAAAAAATTATTGATGTACTTAAAGATACGAATGAAAATTTTGACAAAGGGCTTTATACTTCAATTGATGCAGGAACAAAGGAAACATACAAACTTATTAGAGGAAGAGATTTATATACGGAAGTAAAGAAAAATATTATCAATTATGCAAAAAATAATTCTTTCAACAGAATAACTCTTAAATATATACTGATGTTTGACCATTCAAATACATCAAACAAAGATATTTTTGGCTTTTTGTTTTTCTTTAAAGAGGTAATGAAAAATCAAAAAGGCACAATGGCAATGACTATTGATTGTGATATGTTATCACATGAACCCTTTGATGATGAAATGATAGCAGCAGCAGGAAAATTATATTATGTTGCAAGAGATATTTTCGGAATTGAAGTTGCGTTTTGCGGCGGAGGACTTGTTAATTCAACATCCAAAGGGCAAGAACGAATAAAGTTGCTTCAAAACTATGCAAAAAATTATAAAACGGCAAAAAAGCCGCTTATTGAAAAGTTCTATCTGTTTTTATTGGGATATTCCTCAGTTTTAAACAATATAAACAGGTTATTTAAATTATACAAAAGAACAATTAAGCTAATTAAAATTTTGTATTTTCAACAGATTAATTAATATGATACAGTAAATAAAAAAGCCTTTTGTAAATTACAAAAGGCTTTTTGTTATATTAAATAATTGATAATTATTCAATAATTTTATCTACAACGCCGGCACCAACTGTTCTGCCGCCTTCACGGATAGCGAATCTCATTCCTTGTTCAATAGCAACAGGAGCGATTAATTCAACATCCATTACTACGTTATCACCCGGCATTACCATTTCGCCGTTGAATTTGATTGAACCGGTTACGTCAGTTGTTCTGATATAGAACTGAGGTCTGTATCCGGGGAAGAAAGGAGTATGACGTCCGCCTTCTTCTTTTTTCAATACATAAACGTTAGCTGTAAATTTAGTGTGCGGATGAATTGAACCGGGTTTACATAAAACTTGACCACGTTGGATTTCAGTTTTATCAATACCACGAAGTAAAGCACCGATGTTATCGCCTGCTTGACCTTGATCAAGAGATTTTCTGAACATTTCAACACCGGTAACAGTTGTTTTC
>CADBOZ010000037.1 GCA_902796515.1 uncultured bacterium
ATGCCATTTTTCAATACACCCACGACAACAAGTTGCAGTTGCATGTTGCGCAATAAAAACAGGATGACCTCGCATTGGAGTTTGTTTGCCATCATTAGCGGGTTCTGTCGGAGCTACTCTATCTCGAATAAAATCACTGGCATGAGAATAGATTATATCAAGACCTTTATCTTTGATATATTCAAATTCTTTTGTTCGAAGCTTAAATCTGCTCCTAAATTTTGATTTTGCTAATCTGTCTAAAATATCCACAATTTTATTATTTAAGTACGCTTTATTTGTATTTGAATATTTTTTACTACCATTTTCAGGATTTTCTAGTAACATTTCAAGATAAGTATTATACTGTTAATATTGTATGGGGTATTATACCTTGTAAGTTTAGATATGAAAGAATAAGAAGTTCTTATCTAAAAATTTCGCTTAAAAAATCACTAGCCAATTTCTCCACTTCTTTTTTTGCTTCTTCAACTTTATCATTAGCTTTTTGAAACTTTTTTGCATAATCTAACATTTTCTCAGTAGGGGCAGGGATTAATATTTTTTCAACATCTATTGGTAATATATTTATAAATGTCTGCCCTGCTTTATAGCTATCTAATATTTTCATCCCTACTTCCGAGGAGAAAAACATCTGTAAATATTTAGAAATTGAAATATTTTTAGGTCTAATAACAATCAAGCCGGCTGCAGCAACATACATTTGGTTGTCAGGTTTTTCAAAAACAGCAGTCCTCATAACTGTACCTCTTGCAGTAAGCAAAATATCTCCGTCTTGTAATTCATATTTTAAATTTTTACGTTTTTCTTCAGATATATTTCTTAAATTACTAAAATCTATATAAGATTCTTTTACATCAATAATATTTATTACTTTTATATTTCCGGTAGCTTTATACTTCAAGGCTGATTTTCCCCTGAAAACTTCTGCAATATTGCTCAACTTTTGTTTTTCAAGACGCGGTTCATAGTACTTTTTTAAAATGCCATCTTGTTGAGACGAGAATAAATGTATTAACAAGCTGTCTTGTTTTTCAACTACCACTTTTGAAATCGGAATTGATTCTGTTTTTATAAGTTCATTATCTTCTAATTTGTATTTATTTAATTCAATATCAGTTGTTACGCCATGCTCTATTTCAAATAGCGCGGTTTGCACAGCTGTAAATTTATTACCAGGAAAAAGTGAAACTGTTTTTAATCTATATCCATCTATAATTTTAGTTCTAAATCTTTCTGCACAAGTAGAACGCATTATGCTGCTGGGAGCTAAAAATATAACCTTACCATTACTATTTATGTTATTTAAAAAATCCTCTGCACAAACGCAGCATAAATTATTAGAAGAAAACCCATAAGATTTTGTATAATTTTCTTTTTCATTAATAAATGGCTGAATTGATAATGCCAAATCATAACTAGAACCTGTATTTAAAGGTATGGATGCTTTACATATTTTCACATTTGGATATTTTTTTATAGTACGAAAATTTTTATAACATACATCATTTTTAAAACATATTGTAAACTTTATATCCGGATGAGAAACAAATAATTTATCTAACTCGTCAATAAAATCTTTTTCCGACTTGTATTTTATAAAAGTTTCTCCGTCAGATATAATTACACTTTTAATATTTTCATCAATATATCGGTTCACAATATCAAAAATAGTTTTAAAATATAACATATTATATTCCTTGCTTTATTTGTTTTATTTCAAATATTTTAATATATAATTTCCAAAACATCAATTTTGGTTAATTTTTTAATATTTTTTCAGTTTTTAAATACCGGATAAATGTTTTAAAATCCTTTTACATTATTTTATCATTTTTACTATAATTACATTTGGAACATAGAATTTGAACATTCTTAGCGGTAGTAGAACTTCCACCCTTTGAATATGGAATAATATGATCAAAGTGCAAATCATTTTCGCTGCCACAAATTGCACAACGTCCCTTGTCTCTATTCCATACTTCGACTTTTACACTGGTGGGAATACGTCTTGAAAATCTTGAAAAATCTGTTTTAATATTTTTTTGTTTATTATCATTTTTATATTCGTCAAGAAGTTCAAGTCGGAATTTAAAAACCATCCTTTCTTCAGATTTTTCAGTCCAAGCACTTGTCAGCCGAAAAATGCCATTGTACACCCATATCCCAGGTTTAAGTTTTTCATACACCCTTATTAGTTCTGGGGATCTTTTAGAGTTTTTATATTTTTGTGCAGCATTAAAAAATTTGCCATTTTCGGTCAGCGAACCAGATTCTGTAAACATAGGCTGATCTAACTTTTTTGGATCGATATTACCATTCCTTCTAGGAACATCATGTCCTTCGTATATTAAAATTCTTCCTTCATTTTGTATTGAATCTTGATATGGAGCACCATGCACAGTACTCATGAGTACAACAGAAGTAGAATTATTAAGGCGAAAATTCATGCCTCTTTGTAATTTTGAATTCTCTACGCGGCACATTGTGTCATATTCAATGATATCTCCTACTTTAGGCATTTTTGATAAATCTTTGCGTACTGGAAGTAAATTTTGTGTTTTCATTTTTTCTCCTTTTCTTTTTAATTATGGAATAAAGTATTCGTTTTATGGATTACGGTATCTATTCTATGGTCTAAAGTATTGTATTATAATAATATAAAAAACATAAGCTTAAAAAGGTTTGCTATTACTGCTTTAAATTATTACAAAACTTAACATATTCCGAACTGCCAGGTTGAATTTATGTAAAGAAATGTTAAGATTTTGAATTTCTGTGGCAATTTTTGGTACATATTCGTTTTTATGCATACAAGTATTCGTTTTGTATTAATTAGTATTTGCGAATAGTTTCAATTTTATTAAAAAAGAAAGGTGTATAATCATGAACAAAAAGAAACAAACTATTAACGAGCTTAGGTGCCCCAAATGTGGTGAAATTTTTCAAGTTGATGAAACAGCTTATGAAAGTATCGTAAAACAAGTTAGAGATAAAGAATTCTCTAAGGAAATTAAAAACAAAGAAGAACAATTTGAATACGACAAAAAACAGGCAGTTCAAATCGCTAAGATGGAAGCTGAAAAAGAATTTAGCGAAATTCTAAATAAAAAAGAAGCTGAAATCGTTAAATTAAAATCAGAAATTACAGAAGAAAGAGCTATTGCGGTAAGTAACATAGATAAACTTGCTTTAAATAAAGATATGGAAATTACCGAACTTAAAAACAAGCTGGAATCTTTTGATAAAGATAAAAAGCTTGAAATAAACAATTTAATTTCTAAAAAAGATGCCGAAATATCTAAATTAAAAGCAGAAAAAGAACTAAACGAAAAAGAATTTCAGCTCCAAAAACAATCAACAAAAGAAAAATATGAAAACATTATTAAATTTAAAGATGAAGAAATTGAAAGAATTAAAGATTTTAAATCAAAATTATCAACCAAAATGTTAGGCGAAAGCCTTGAACGTCACTGCGAAACTGAATTTAATAAATTAAGACCAATAGGTTTTCAAAATGCCTATTTTGAAAAAGATAATGACGCAAAATCAGGAAGCAAAGGGGATTATATCTTTAGAGATTATGATGAAGACGGAAATGAAAATACTTCAATTATGTTTGAATTAAAACATAAGGCCGACGATACTGTAACTAGGAAGAAAAACGAGGATTTCTTTAAAGAATTAGATAAAGATCGCAGGGAAAAGAAATGCGAGTATGCCATTCTGGTTTCTACACTTGAGCCTGATAATGAACTATACAATGCGGGAATAGTTGATGTCTCTCATAAATTCCCTAAAATGTACGTAATCAGACCGCAATTTTTTATTCCTGCCATTACAATGCTAAGAAATTCAGCGCTCCATTCTCTTGAATACAAAAAAGAATTGTCTTTAATCAAAACTCAAAATATAGATATATCTAATTTTGAAGCAGAAATGAACGATTTTAAGGATAAATTTTCAAGGAATTTTGAACTTGCAAGCAGGAAATTTAAAACCGCAATAAAAGAAGTCGATAAAACCATAGACCACCTACAAAAATTAAAAGAAGCGCTTTTATCTTCGGAAAATAATTTAAGACTTGCAAATAATAAGGCGGAAGATTTATCAATTAAAAAATTAACCAAAAATAATCCTACAATGAAAGCGAAATTTGAAGCTCTTAAAAATTCAAAACAAAAAAAGATTGCCCAAAAAATCATAGCGTCCAGATGTGACGTATTGCTTTGATATTATATCTACATAAGCTTTAAAACCGAAAATAACTCTAAATTTAAGTATTGGTTGATTTATATAACAAGAATATGAAAGGAAAAATATGAATGAATTTGACTTTTTAAAAGAAGCAAAAGATAAAATGACCAATGAACAGTACAATAAAGTTATTTCATTGTGTAATATGGTATTAAAAATTAACAACAAACTCTCTGAGGCGTACAGCCTCAGAGGGAATGCCAATTACTACCTTAATAACTGCAAAGATGCCGTTGAAGACTTTTCAAAAGCAATAAATTGGGAGCCAAATATTGCAAAGTACTACTGCGATAGAAGTGAAGTATATTTTCAGATAAATAACTTGGAAGACGCTATTATTGATATAAATAAGGCCATAGAAATAGAACCCAAAACCCCGATTTTTTATCATGAAAAAAGTATATATGAATACTATCTTGGCAGATACAAGGAAGCTATCGTTACATTAAGCAATGGAATTAACTTGGAACCGACCGAAAATCAATATATAAAAAGAGCTTGTTGTTTTACAAAACTGGAACAGTACGATTTAGCTTTTGCGGATTTAAATTCAGCCCTTGAAATCAACCCTGAATCAAATGAAGCTTATTATCGTAAAGGAATTATAAAAAGCGGTTTAGGAAACTATAATGACGCTATTTCTGATTTTGAAAAAGCTTTTGAACTTAATCCTCTTGATGATGAGGCGCTTATTGAAATCGGAAAATGTAAGGCTGAAATGGGCAAGCTTGACTGTTCAATAAAATACATTAACAAAGCAATTAAAATTAATCCGAGCGAAGATAATTACAAAACAAGAATTTTAGCAAGGGAAAAAGTCTTAAAAATCCGTCAGAATATCATAAATTTATATAAAAATAAGCCAATTAAAGAAAATAGTACAAGAAATATTGAGATTTTTAATAAAAAACAAGCGAGTGACGATATTAAAGATTTGACAAAAATCCTTAAAATTAATCCTAAAAACGTTGATTTGTTAGTTGAAAGAGCGGATAGATACTTTTACCTTAAAGAATATTCTTTAGCAAAAGATGATTATTCTGCCGTTATTAAATCAGAAGGTGAAAAAAGTAGCTATTATTACGAACTAGCTAAAACAAAATATTTCCTAAAAGAATATTCTGATGCCTTGTCAGATTGCGATAAGTTTTTAAAATTTAATAAACAAGCTGATAACCTGGTTAATATTTTTTCAACAAAAGGTGTGTGCAATTTTCAACTTGCTCAATATGAAGCTTGCGTTAAAAACTTGTCAAAAGCCATAATTTTAGATGAAAACGAGACTTTCAGATATTATTACAGAGCAATTGCAAATTATAAGTTAAGGCACTATATATCAGCCTATAAGGATATCTTGAAAGCGATTAAATTAAATAATAATAACTTGGAATTTGAATTTGAAGATAAATTGCCAAAGACAGTATTAATCATAATTGGATTATTTAATTATAAATTAAATACTCTTAAAACCTTACTATACCAATGGTTTTTAAATAATTTTAAAATTATTTAAATGTTTATTACACTAAAAATACAAAAGATACAAAGGAGCATAATATGCAAACAGAAAAAGAAATCAAAATCAATGTTTTAACAGAAGAACTTGAAAATGCACAATCGGAAATTGAAAAAGAAAAAGCCGCATTTGAAGCCTTGGTTAAAGAGACAACCAAAAATGAAATTAGTAAAATAGAATGGGATGAAGATCTTGTTGAACTAAAGGACAAAGCAGAAATAATAAAAAATTCAATTCCTGATTTTAATGAAAAAACCTGCGCTTTATATGTTGAATACTATAAAGCCAAAGATGAATATAAAAAAAATTGCGATATTTATGAGAGTATTAATGAAAAAATGAAAAAGAAAGAAGAAAAATTAAATATATCCAAGGATTTAATAAAATTTTATACAGAACGTATTAATAACATTAAAGAAAAGCTTGAAAAATTAAAATCAAAATAATTTTTATTAATATCCAAAACTCAAATACCTTTTAAAACTTAAAAGGTATTATTATTTATAAATTTTAATTATTCAAACTCTATTACAACAATTTCAGGTTTGCAATTGAATCTAACATTTAAAATACTCGTACCAATGCCGGATGTTACAATCATTTTTTTGTTATCTTCTTCGATTAAACCATAGGAA
>CADBOZ010000038.1 GCA_902796515.1 uncultured bacterium
CATCCGCCTCGGTATACGCACCTGTTTGACCTATTTGGAATTCTTTTTCAACATAACCAAGGTCAACAACTTTCCTTGTTGCGCCGAATTTTGCACCGGTAATTTCGGATATTTTCTTTAATTTGTCATATGAAGCTTTATCAGAACCAAGTC
This sequence comes from uncultured bacterium, assembly GCA_902796515.1. Lineage (GTDB taxonomy): Bacteria > Cyanobacteriota > Vampirovibrionia > Gastranaerophilales > Gastranaerophilaceae > RUG14156. The sequence goes on from CADBOZ010000038.1 coordinate 154, forward strand.
CGTATCCTGCCGAAAGGATTACCTTTGCATTCGAGTAATCATACATTTGAGGTTTTTCTTTAATTGAACTTAGCAAGTTAATTCTTGCTTCATCATATGAATAATTCAATTTGTATTCAATATAATCACCGTCAACAGGGTTATCAAATACGGCTTTAAATACCTTCGGCCTAATTGTCGCACATTGCGGATAACTTTTTGAAAGTATTGTAGCCATAAGCTCGGCACCGAAGGTCGGACGTGTCGGAGCAAGCTTTAGTTCACCGTCTTTTAAAATAAGTTCAAGGTTTGTGCAATCAGCCACAAGCCCTGTGTGTAATTTTGTGGTAATTCTCGGCGCAATTATTCTTCCCTGCGGAGTAGCAGGAAAAATAATAATTTCCGAAGGATTTTGATAAAAATATTCCATAAAGGCTTCAAGGTATACCGTTTGAATAAACATATCAAGATTATTATCTTTAATAAGGACAAATCTGTCACACCCTGCTTGAAATGCTTTTTCAACATCCTTTTTATCTATTGAATCGGCAGGTAAAATTGCTTCAATTAAAAACTCATTATTTTCAGATATCAATTCCTTTGCACTTTTTTTAAGCTCAAGCGCTTTAGATATAAGTTCATAAGATGTATCTGTTAAAGTATTATTTTTCTTTTCACAATATACGGCAATTTTTCTCATATTTTATTCCCCAAGCATAAATTTTAATATTGCTTCCGTTTTGTTATCAGTGATTTCTATTGTATTTTTTTCCGTTACCGGTCTGTATGTTTTTGCAACCATAGTGGGTGAACCCATTATTCCGACATCTTTTTTTTCAAATTTTAAATCATCGGCATTATAGACTTCAATTTTTGTATTTTGAGCTCTGATATAATCTTCTATATTCGGCACATATTTAGTCTTACATGGTTGCTTTACGGCAATTATGCAAGGAGTTTTTAATTCAAATGTATTTACCTCGTTGTTTAAATTTTGAACAGCAATAACTCTGTGCTTATCTGCGTTAGGAATATCAACAACAGATGTGGCATCTATAATATCAAGCATTTGAGCAATGCTGATATGCGTTTGTTCGGTATCACCATCGGCAGCAGCCTGACCCGTCAGTATTAAATTAAAATCCGGAGAATATTTTTTTATTGCCGCAGAAAGAATTTTTGCCGTTGCATAAGTATCAGAGCCTGAAAAAAGTTTATCGGACAGCAATACAGCCCTTGAAGCACCTTTTGCCAGCGCGTATTCAAGAGAATCGGCTGCCTGCGTCGGCCCCATTGAATATGCGGTAATTGTAACATTTTTATATTTTTGTTTAATTTCGACAGCATAATCAAGTGCATATTCATCAAGTGTATTTAATTTAGAGAGCATATTTGCCCTGTCTAAATTATTTTCTTTAGTCCATTTAATATCATCAACATCCGGCACCTGTTTAATACATACTACAATATTCATATTATACCTGCTTTTCGGTTACAACTTTGTTTAATCCGTTAGGCTTATCTACATTTCTCTTTAATCTTTTTGCAATTTTAAATGCCATAATCTGGACAATTATAATCAAACTCAAAATTGTTGCTATTTTTGAATTGTTTTTATTAAATTTAACCAAAATATCACAATCATAATCTTCGTATAAATCGGAAATAACAACTGATTTTGTTTTATAGGTTTTTAATATCTTATCTAAAAGCGCAAGCTCATTCTCTTTTGCATCATGTGTAATAAATGTTAAGAATACCTTTGATTTATTTAATAAGGCAAAATGCCCGTGCACAAATTCCCCCATAGGATAAGGACAGGTGTTAATATAACAGGTTTCTTTGATTTTAAGCGATGCTTCTCTTGCAAGAGGATAATAGCTGCCCAGCCCTATAACGGAAAAATCACTAAGTGAAGAAAGCAGCTTAGAGGCGGTATCAATATTATCAATATCTTTTATTGAATGTTCTATATCGTTCTTCAACATATAGATATTTTTTATCTCTTCGGATATATCTATATGCTTATTCTGAGCAATCTTAACCGCAATAATCCAGAGCATAAAGACGGAAGCCGAAAATGTCTTTGTTGCGGCAATAGCATACTCTCTTCCCGCTTTAATATCTATCGGAAAATCCGCTTCATTGTGCAAAATCGACTCGGAATTATTTGTAATACTAAGCGTCTTTGCACCGCATTGTTTAATTTTATTAAAAGAATTTACAACATCGGAGCTTTTTCCGGATTGACTGATAAAAACATAGAGTGTTGATTTATCAAAATTGGAAAAATCGGAATTTGCAACTTCGCTTGCATAATTTACGGATGTTTCAATTCCTGATATATTTTCAAAAAAATATTTGGCAAAGCATCCTGCGTTATACGACGAACCCGAAGCCACTATTGAAATTTTTTTTATATCAATAGGTATATCAAGCATAACACAGTAATTTTTGATATAGGTTTTAACCAGACTATCTAAAATCTCCGGTTGTGAATTAATTTCCGATTCCATCACATAAGTCATATTCATATTATAATGTAAAAATGGTAAATTGTGTTTATATTCATATTCCTTTTTGTGAAAAAAAATGTAATTATTGCGCTTTTTGTTCATACAGCGTACTTTCATACATTGATGACTATGTAAACACACTTGTTAAAGAGATTAAGTTTCATTACAAAAACGAAAAATGCAAAACAATATATTTCGGGGGCGGTACTCCCTCATTGCTTAATGAAAAACAAATTGAAAAAATTCTGTCGTGTTTCAACTATGATAAATCGGCGGAAATTACGCTTGAAGCAAATCCTTGCACGATAACAAAAGAAAAAATATCAAATTTGAAAAAACTCGGCATAAACAGGCTTAGCCTCGGAGTACAAAATTTTAACGATAACATTTTATCAAATCTCGGCAGAAATCATACGGCAAAAGACATATATAATGCTCTTGAATGCATTTATGACGTTGATTTTGATAATTTCAGCATCGATTTAATGTACGGACTGCCAAAACAAAGCATTAAACAGTGGGAAGAAACTCTTGATGAAGTAATCAAAATATCCCCGCCTCATATATCGCTTTACGGTTTAAAAATTGAAGAAGGTACAAAATTTTATAAACTATACAAGGATATGTCGGACAAAGAAAAAGATATTCAAGCCGATATGTTTCAACTTGCACATGATAAATTAAAAAAATACAATCATTATGAATTTTCTAATTTTGCAAAAAATAAAAAATATTTTTCCAAACATAATTCAGCTTACTGGCTGAGAAAAAATTACTACGGGTTCGGTCTTAGCGCATCGGGCTTTATTGAAAATAAAAGATATACAAACACTTTTAATATAAAAGAATACATAAAAAATCCCTTAAAGAGAAGTTATGCATCACTTTCAAAAACGGAAGAAATCGAAGAAGAAATATTTCTCGGTCTGAGATTAGCCGAAGGGATTAATTTTAAGAAAATAAATGAAAAATATAATATAGATATTTACAAAAAATACAAAAATATATTTAACAAATTTTCAAATGACGGATACCTTGTCAAAACAAAAGACGGAATAAAGTTAACTCTTAAAGGTGTTCTTATTTCAAATGAAATATTGTGTGAATTTATAGATGTTTAAATTGTTAATTTTGTAAAGTAATTGCCAAAAATTAAACGGGGACGTAAAATTTATTTATGGATAATAATCAAAGACAGTATTCTTATAAAAGATGGTATGATGAA
>CADBOZ010000039.1 GCA_902796515.1 uncultured bacterium
TAACGGAGAAAATAACATCACTTTAAACAATATTAAAGAAAAAGCAACTGTTAATACGGGAAAAGATAATGATATAATTAAACTTTTAAATTCAACTGCAAATGTAATAATTAAAGCAGGAAACGGAATAAATGATATTGATGTTAATACAACATTAAAAAGTAATATTGCAACCGGCAAGGATAATGATACGGTAATTATTTCAAACAGTTCGATATCAACAGTTAATGCAGGTAACGGGGAAAATAATATCACTTTAAATAATATTAAAGAAAAAGCAACTGTTAATACTGGAAAAGATAATGACAGTATATCAATAAATAACAGCAATAATGCAATAGTAAATATTAAAGCGGGAAATGGTATTAATACAATTAATTTAGCGGGAACAGGATTAAAAAGCATAGTAACGACAGGCAGGGATGACGATACTTTAAATATTTCAAACGGTACAATATCAACCGTTAAATTAGGAGCAGGTTCTAACACTATAAATATAGATAATTCTTCTTATTTTGGCGAAATAATTTTAAAAGAAGAAAATGTTAGAGCAAATAATACAATTAATTTTAAAAATGATATTGGAAGTAATTATGAATTTATTAAAGAAAAAAATAATCTTAAAATAACAGACGGAGAGGATTCAAGTTTTTTAATCAATGATTATTTTAAAAATACGTCTAAAACAGCAAATTATATATTTAAAATACAAGGTATAGAAAAAACACTTGAAGAACTTATACAAATGACTGATTTAAACGGTACAATAATAACCGGTTTAGGAACAATAAAAGGAACTGATTATCGGGATTACATTACAACGGATGATTATGAGGGTCAAAAAGCCAGAAACGATGTAATTAAAGCAGGCAAAGGAAATGATATAATTAATGCCGGTAAAGGTAAAAATAGTATCTATTTCTACTCCGGTGACGGAAATGATACAATAATTAATGGTGGCGGAGAAGATACTTTAGTTTTTGAAAAAGGAACCGAATTAACTTTTACTCAAGAAGATGGAAGCAAAGATCTTGTAATAAAATACGGTAACGGTAGTGTTACATTAAAAGATTACGATTCTGCCGAAGGAACGAGTATAAGATATATTAAAGTCGGAAATACCAAAAAAACTCTTGAAAAATATATGGGTACGGAAATTGAAATTCCAAAAGGTTCAAAAGTTTATAAAATAACGCCATCCAAATTTCATTTTGGAGAATATACATATGAAGATATAGTTTTTACAAAAACCACGTCTTACGATGCTTTAAAATTTGAACCAAGCGAAGATATAAGTTTTAGGAGATATTATAATGAAGGAACGGAAAATAACCTTTGTATTGATGCATATTACGAAAAATATGATTATTTCGGAACAATAATTTTACAAGATTATTTTAGTAATGAGAATTTTCCTATTCAATTTATTCAAAATTATGGAAAAATAACAAAATTAGAAGATGATATTAATAAATACGGCGTATATTCAATTATAAATAAAGAAAATTCAATTGCAAAAGGAACTGACGGAAATGACAGTTTTTATTGTAATGCAGAAAATTACGTTATTGATGCCGGCAAAGGAGATGATTATATTCCTTTGAATTCTAATTCAAAATGTATTTTTCATTCAGGAGACGGAAATGATATTGTGAACATTCCCGCCAATGCCGAATATCTTGGAACGCTTGTTTTTGAAGATGAAGAAAATATTATAAACAATTTAAAAACAAGTTATATAAAAGATTATCAAGTTGGTTACGGAAAAATGGGCTATAATTCCGATGTTATTCAAATAAAATACAACAACGAAAAAGATTCCGTTACAATTCCTATTGATTCGTATCGGGCACAATTTGCAACATATACTATTCAAACAGAAAACGAAACTTTTTTAGTTCATTCAAGAGGGATTATGTATAATGATACTAATAAAATAATATACGGTACTTCAAATGATGATGATTTTCAGGTTTCAAGCAATTCTGAAAAAATAATGGTAAAATACGGAGAAAATGAGTATTATCAAAATATTGAAGGAAAGATTTGTACAATAAACGGCGGACAGGGAAACGACAGCATTAATTTTTCGGAAGATAGCAGTTTTATTAATGTTTATGCAAATATAAAATCAGACGGAACTTTTGATGATAACTTATATTTAACCGATTATAACGGTACTGTAATTATCAAAAATTACTTTAATGAAAATTGCGAAACAGAATTAATTACGGCAAATAATAAAACAAAACAATTAGAATCATTTGCGGTAACTGATTCTATAAAAAATAGCGTTGTAAATTGGCTTGAAGAAAATAACTGTGCAGACGTATACGCAGCAATTACCGATAGTTCAATTAATAGTACCGAAAAAGAGGTACTCAAGACAGTTCTTGCACAAGCAACCACATGGGAATAACCACATTTAAAAGCCAAATACCTACTTTACCTCAATGATAGAAATACCTTAAAGTAAATAAAACACAAAACAAACACTTTAAAATACGCCATCAATCTTAAAGATTGATGGCGTAAAAATTGCTCATTTATTCTACCTTTTTATTCATTCAAATACTTTTTAAACACAAGAACCGCATTACATCCGCCAAAACCAAATGAATTAGATAGCACTGCTTTTATTTCTTTTTTTCTTGCAACATTCGGTACATAATCCAAGTTTGCAACTTCAGGATCTTGCTCTGTTAAATTAATTGTCGGCGGAACAATTTTATTATTCATTGCAAGAATAGAAATTATTGCTTCAACGGAACCTGCGCCGCCAAGCATGTGTCCTGTCATTGATTTAGTTGAAGAAACAAGAAGATTTTTATTTTGCTCTTTATCGCCGAACAATTTTGCTATTGCTCTTGATTCGGCAATATCACCGACATGCGTAGATGTTCCGTGAGCATTAATGTAATCAATATCTTCCGGTTTCAAACCGGCGTCTTTTAGCGCATTTGTCATTGCTAAAATTGCGCCTCTTCCTTCAGGATCGGGTGCTACCATATCATAAGCATCAGACGATTGTCCGTAACCGCTCAATTCGGCATAAATTTTTGCCCCGCGTTTTTTTGCATGTTCAAGTTCTTCTAAAACAAGCATTCCTGAACCTTCTGACATTACAAACCCGTCACGTTTAATATCAAACGGACATGAAGCTCTTTTGGGGTCATCATTTCGTCTTGATAGCGTTTTAGCGGAGGTAAATGCGCCGAGTCCGATATTACAAATACCTGCTTCAGAACCTCCTGCAATCATTAAATCCGCATCACCGTACTGAATTGCTCTTGCTGCATCTCCAACCGAGTGCGCCCCTGTGGCGCAAGCCGTAACAATTGATTTTGACAGCCCTCTTAGTCCGAATTTTATTGAAATTTTTCCTGCCGCCATATTTGTTATCATCATCGGAACCATAAACGGAGAACATTTATGAAATCCTCTTGCAAGCATTATTTCATGGTTTTTTTGTATTGTTTCAAGTCCGCCTGCGGAAGAACCCGCTATAACACCAAATCTGGTAAGGTCTTCTTCTTCAAGGTTTAAGCCTGAGTCTTTCATAGCATCAATTGCAGCCACCATTGAACACAGTATAAATTTATCCATTCTTCTCGCATCTTTAAAATCAACATATTCGGAAGAGTCAAATTCAGGAACCTGCCCTCCGAATTTAACCAGATGTTTTTCACAATCAATCGTAAGCGGCCTTATTGCACTGTTGCCTGCAATTATATTATTCCAGAGTGTATCAATTCCTATACCAAAAGGCGTAACGCAACCGATTCCGGTTACAACAACACGTCTTTTCATTTATGTTTCTCCTATTCTTATATTCCATTATCCAGTTTTAAAATTGCATTCGCACCTGTCATTCCTGCACCGAACGCACTAATTATTATTTTTGCCGGAAGCTTAATTATTCCCTTATCTATAGATTCTCTTAGTGCAACAAGGATTGAAGCTGCAGACATATTACCGTAATGAGCAATATTTGATATTACCCTGTTTTCCTCAATACCTATTCTTTCGCCCAATGCTTCTATCATTCTTTGATTTGATTGATGAGGTATAAAATAGTCAATATCTTCGATAGTTTTTCCGGTTGATTTTAAAAGTTCATCTATTTTTGGGGGGATTTCCTGCATAACAAACTTATATACATCTTTTCCCTTCATTTGTATATAAGAAATTGTTTCATTTGCAGATTGTTCAACAAGCGGACAATTTTTTCTTTCTGTCTGAAAACGTATATAATCCCCGCAATCACCTCTTGCAAATAAATTAACACCTATAATGTCGTCTTCATCGCTGTCGGAAGCGGATACTATAGCCGCACCCGCACCATCTCCGAATAGTACACATGTTGACCTGTCATTCCAGTCGGTATTTTTTGTAGTAGTATCCGTTGCAACAATTAAAATGTTTTTATATATTCCTGATTTTATATATGCTCTTGCGGTATTCAAAGAATAAATAAACCCTGCACAAGCAGCTCTTAAATCAAAACAAGCTGAATTTTTTATTCCAAGAGCCCCCTGAATTAAACAGGATACCGAAGGATAAATATCTTCAGGAGCCGAACACGCCGCTATTATTAAATCAATATCGTCGGGGTTGAAATTTTTATATTTTTTTGCTCTTTCAATGACTTTTCTTGCAGCTGAAATACCAAGTGTAGTAGGTGTTGTATTTAAAGATGCCACCCGTCTTTCTTTAATTCCCGTTCTTGATACAATCCATTCATCAGATGTATCAAGAATTTTTGTAAGGTCGTCATTCTTTATAACATCTTTTGCCACTTCGTAATCTATTGCAAGTACTTTTGTATTAAAACTCATTTTTTATCCTTCTTGAATATAATTATATCCCAAAAGATAAGCATCTATATTCTTTTTAATTAATTCGTTTTTATTTTTTAACACATTTTCATATGCTTTTTTGACATTATCCGTGTTGAAATTTCCGAGCAAAGACGCTAAAACTCCAAGCGCAACGGAATTTGTCATCTTGATATTTCCGAGTTTACCTGCCATTTCGGTAAGCGGTGCAAATATGTATTTTATGTCATCCCGTGCTTTATTAATTTTTGCAAGGGAAGAATTTACAATTATTGTTCCGTTTTCTCTCACCCTTGAAATAAACTTATCAAACGAAGTCTGATTTAGCGCAACAACATAGTCCACCTGTTCATTTTCAATACAAAACAACTCTTCATCCGACATGTTAATTTCACAATTTACAGCCCCGCCTCTCATTTCAGCTCCGTAGCAAGAACAAAACGAAACAAAAAAATCGTTAAGCATAAATATATTTGCAAGTATTCCGCCGATTGATATTACACCCTGTCCGCCCGAGCCTGATATTATAAAGTTTTTATTCATTCACTTCGTCCTTAAAAATTCCAAGAGGATATGTTTTAACCAACTCATTTTCTATTTTATCATGTGCCTGTTTTGGCGATAATTTCCAATTTGTCGGGCAGCTTGATAAAATCTCAACAAAGCTGAAACCCTTGTTTTTACTTTGTGCTATAAAAGCTTTTTCGATAACATTTTTGGCATTTATTATATTTTTATAATCATAAAGAGCCACTCTTGCACTAAACACTGTTCCGTCACAAAGCGCGATATGCTCCGCGGTTTTAATCGGAAAACCGTGATATTCTCGGTTTCTTCCCGTCGGACTCGTTGTTGTAATTTGCCCCATGGTGCTCGTAGGCCCCATTTGTCCGCCCGTCATTCCGTAATTCGTATTATTAATGCATATTGCTGTGATGTTCTCTCCTCTAAGCGCACTGTGAAGCGATTCTCCTAAACCGATTGAAGCAAAATCCCCGTCACCTTGATATGTGAATACAAATTTATCTTTACCTACCGCTCTGTTAACTCTTTTAATACCCGTTGCAACGGCACATGCTCTTCCATGGGGTGATTCTACACAATCAACATCCAAAAAATTATATAAAAATACCGAGCACCCGCTTGATGCAACCGCAACGGTATTTTCCCTTAAGTTTAATTTATCAATAACTTCCGCAACAAGCCTTATTGCAACACCATGGTCACATCCGGGGCAAAATGTGAATTTTGAATTTTCTTTTATTGCTTTTGGAATACTAAATACTTGCATAGCTTTCCTTTATAATATTATTTATAGCGCCAATCATTTCTTCTTTTTTAAGCCAATCACCAACGGGTTTTCCGATAAATGAAATAACCGAATTATTTAAAACCGAAAGACGAACATCTTTAAGCATTTGTCCCATATTCATTTCTATATCTATAATATGTTTCATTCTTAAAGACAATTCACCAAGCCTTTTTGAAGGAAACGGGAAAAGTGTTTTTGGTCTGAATAGTCCTATTTTTACACCGTTTTGTCTTAGTTCTTTTACAACGGATTTTGTATATCTTGCCATAGAACCGAAAGAAGTAATTAAAAATTCGGCATCATCCGTCATGTATTCTTCCCAATCGGTTTCATTCTCTTCTATTTCCTTGTATTTCTTAAACAAAGAAACTATGTGTTGATTTAATTTATACTGACTGGGTTCAAGCGAATGTATTTCTCTTGCAGGTCTTTGTTTTGCACCGTCAAGCACCCAGCGTGAATTATCCGTTTCGGGATATTTGCTTTCCGTAATTTCAACAGGCTCTGCCATCTGTCCGAGTAATCCGTCAACAAGAAGCATGGTCGGTGTTCTGTATTTTTGAGAAATATAAAACGCTCTTTGAACTAAATCACAAGCCTCCGGCAGTGTTGAGGGCGATAAAACAACAATCTTATAATCGCCGTTTCCGCCTCCGGTAACAGCTTGATTATAATCCCCCTGTGAAGGATAAATATAACCCTGTCCGGGGCCGGCTCTCATAACATTTACAAGAACAAACGGAAGTTCATCCGAACATGCATAAGACAATGCTTCCTGCATTAAAGAAACGGCGCAGGAAGAACTTGACACCATTACTTTTTCACCGCTTGTTGCTGCACCTAGTGCCATATTAATAGCTCCGATTTCGGATTCCGCACAAACGTACGCAAGATTTCTTGCAGGCATTTCATAACTTAAATATTCTCCGATGTCCGTTTGGGGTGTAATAGGATATCCGAAATATGCTTTAAGCCCCGCTTTAAGAGCGGCTTTAGCTATTGCAATATTACCTTTTATCAGTTCTTTACTCATCTTTAATAACTTTCACTATAGCAATATCGGGGCATACCGTTGCACAAATGCCGCAGCCCAAGCAAGAAGAATTTTTATCATCAAATTCAACGGTTAAATCTCCGTTTTGACCGACAAAATCACCCTTCTTAATTAAATGCTTAGGACATGCATCTATACATAAATAACAAGATTTGCATTTATTCTTATCAATCGTTATACATGACATAATAAAACCCCGACCAAGTTAACATGTTATATTGTCGCACAAAAAAGAAAAAATGCATTTAAAAAATTATGTTTTTAAAATATTAAAACCTCATTACCTCATGCGTTTAATACACAAATATAAAAAATATGTTAATATATGTTAAGAAATGTTAATACAACTCACTCCAAAAAACAATAATGTTCGGTATATTTACTAAAATAAATATAAAAAAATAATCTCTATATCAAATAATGTAAGACAAAGACCAAAAAAAATGATAATATAATCAAGCAACCCAAAAAAATATTAAATGAAAAAATAGCTTTACAATAGTTAAACATTAGCAACAAAAAAGTAAATTATTTTGAACAAAATGTTTTTATATAAATAAGTAGTAGTGTAGCAATGTTATTGGAGGACAACAATGACAATTAGTGTGAACAACAGAAAAAAGTCGTCTAAAAAATCTTTTGA
>CADBOZ010000040.1 GCA_902796515.1 uncultured bacterium
AAATTAAATAAAATTAAAAAAGGTAAAGCACAAAATATTTGCAGAATAGTTAATGCCTATACGAAAAGAAAAAATATCGAAAAATTCTGTCATATAGTAACAGTGAAACTAATGTATAAAAAGAATATTTAATAAAAGGTATAATATTTTCATCTCCATCTCATAGTTAATTTAATCTTGTTCTGCATGTTAAATTACAATAGTCAGTATGGGTGTAGACGAGAACACCTTTCTGGGGGTTCAGCGACTTGCGAGCAGATGCTGGAGTGCTTTTGCAATTGTGCGAACAGCACAAGAAGCAAAACACGGAATTGCTGTTTTGTGCGAGCAAGTCAAGTCCCTAATCGATATTATTTTAGTTGTTCAGCTAAAATAATACTTACAAACTTAAATTTATATAGGTATATAAAGTGGCAGAAGATAAAGAAGAATATATAGAATGTCCTATGTGTCATTCGAAAAACATTAAACCAAAATGGGATAATATTCGTTCAATAAACCAGAATGATGAAAGGTTCTCCATTGTTCAGTGTAAAAGTTGCAATTTATATTTTATTAAACAGAAAGTGAGCCCTGAATATTTAAATAATTTCTATAATAAAAGTGTAAACGGGGACAAAAATGTTTATAATGATGAAAATTTAGAGCCATTAAAATTTTATTACAGAAAGCTAAAAAGCTGTATTGAAAAAATATTTCCTAATAAAGGAAAAATATTCGATATAGGTTGTTCCGGCGGGTATTTTTTAGATGTTATGGAAGGTTGGGATAGATATGGTTGTGAAATATCAACTTATTATTCTGGCATAGCAAGCCAAAAATATGGACAAAATATATTTCAAGGAACATTAGAAGATTATGAACAAAATGATAATGAATTTGATGTTATCACTTTACAAGATTGTTTAGATCATATGATAGATCCAGCAAAAATTGTTTCAAAATGTTATAAATTACTAAAACCAAATGGTTTAATTGTAATTAAAGCACATAATATTGATTGTTTATTTGCAAAAATATGGAATAAAAATTTTTATGCAATAATTCCACCAGCACATTTGTTTTACTTTAATAAAAAATCCATAATTAATTTACTTAAATTAAACAATTTTAATATTCAAACATATATGTATATTCCTCATATATTAAAATTATCTACAGTTTTTTTAAGGTTTGCAAAAGGAGAAAATGGTATTAGTTACAAAATATACAACAAACTAAAAAATACAAAACTTGGGAAAATATGTATTTATAAAGATTTGCATGATATTTTTACTGTGTTTGCAACAAAAGATTGCAGGTTAGATGAAAAATAACAACTGGATACATTCTAATTTTAATGTCATTCTCATATTGTAATATTCCAGCAAGTAGGGTGGGCAAATTACAAATATATATGATAATTTTCACAAATTGATTGTTCTTTGCCCACCGAAATAATAAACAAATTGGTGGGCATGAATATTCATATTACCTTAAAACTCTATATTTAAAGCATTTGCCCACCCTACCACTTCAACCCTAACACCATTCTCATATTGTAGTATTCTTGTGTTGCCTGTTTCATAACAGATACAATCCTTTGATAGATATTGTCAGAGTCAATATCATGTGATACAATTTCTTTGTCGTTGGGTTCCAAAATAGTAACCTCGTTGACATTTTTGTATTTTAAAAATAATTGTAATTGGGACTTTAAGCCCCACAAGGCTTTAGCCTTGTTCGGGGATTCAGCGGATTTTACGTAAGAGTGGAGTCGAGCGTAAGCGAGCGAACTCGAGTATGTGAGGGCAAAGATTTGCGACAACGAAGTGAAGCAAATCACTTGTCCGAGGGTAGTAAAATTCAAGACAAGTCCCCCCTACGACACCATAAAAAGATATTGGCATACACCGGTATCTTTTTTATTATATATTTCAAGCGGCATTGAAGCATTCGTTACAACCCCGAGCACGGAATGTTTTTTTGGCATAGCATATCGGAATCTTTTGAACAATACGGGCAATAACTGCATTTATATGTACATTGCAATGTTATTAAAACTGCAGCCATAAGCTTATTTGGAAATATTAAGCGAAAATAAGGCTTAAGCATATCTTTTATTTGCCTTGGCAAGATTTTTTGCACTACTTCAAGTATCACTACAATTCTCCGATAGTCTTATACAATTTTATTATAAAAATATCGCCTTACCAATCTTAAAAGATAATAGTTATTTTATTCAAGAAATTCAACCAAATCACCGACAGAAGATATATTATAATCCATTATCAAATCAGCCGTTGTTTTTCTTGATTTCAACATTTCAAATACGGGTTCAAGATAAAATCTGTCCATAGCCGATAATTTTTTTCTTGAAATATTAAAAAGCTCTGCTGCTATGTCCCAGCCTGTCTTATCCGATATTTTTATATCCAAACCTTTTGTTATTATTTTTCTGTCATAATTTTCGACATCATTTATTTTAAGATAGCTGAAATGTTTTAAAAGGTTTTCCATATTGCATTTTGAAAGACCTTTATAAAATGCACACAATCCCAGAGCCATTCTTGGATTTTGGCTGTCATGATTTCTTATTTCTATGTAATTTTTTAATCTTACATTCGGAAAAGTTAAACTCTGATGCAAAATGTAATCTTCATACGTTGCAAAATGTCCGTTATAACCGTTTTTTGCATATTCGGCAAATGTTATTGCACAATTAAAAGGTATAAGCCTGCCTTCTCTTTCTATGAATAAAACCGGCACCTTAAAGACTTCCGAAATATAATTTTTAAAAAAGTTATTATACTTTCCGAATTTATGTTCAAAAACATTTTTATAAAAAAGATTACATCTTTCACTGCCCGTATATAGCCATGCAAGTGCGCGGTTGGATTTATTTCGTGTTAAATGACCGTTTTCAAAAGGACTGGAAGCAAAAAGTGCGGTCATAAAAGGAGAAATAATATTAAAAAACTTAAGCTTTAAATACGCATCCTTGCTGTTTTTATAATCAATATTTACCTGAATTCCTGCTGTTTTTCTCATCATTTTCGGACAGAATTCTCCCTTTTTTCTCAAAGGAAGGTATTTATCCATGATTTTATATCTGTTTTTTTCGAGGAGTTTTATCTCGTCATCACTTTGAGAAGGGTTTATCCCTGCTTCAAAAAAGAATATATTGTATAATTTTGCAATTTTATCCAGAAGGCTGATAATTTTTGTTAATTCCGTTTCAATATCAACAATACTTTTTTTAGGCGCAAGACTGATTTCAAACTGCAACCCCGGTTCAAGAGAAATTGATGTTCCGGAATTATTTTTTGCGCCGATTATTGTATCATTATCAAAAATAAGCTCCCAGTTTAAAATCTTTGCAAAGTGTTCTATAACCTTTGCAACTTTATCATATTCGGGAACCCCCAGTGTTATCCTGTCAAGAGTTATTCTTTCGTATTCAAGCCCTACTAAAGAATCGTTACTCCCCTTATAAAATTTCAGGGCGTCAGAATTTTTAAATTGCTTTTTAATTTCAGGCTTATTTAACCGTTCTGTGCCCGATTGTTTTTCCGTTATTAGATTTTGCATATTTTAATCTTATCATAAATAACACACTATCAAGTTAGCCACAAGGCTTAACCGGTGAAACGTCTTAATATTTGAATATAATTTTCCATAACTTTTTCTTTTTCGTAATTTTTGATTATATTAAGAGAATTTTCAATCAGCTCTTGCCGGTTTTCGTTTTTTATCTTTTTTAATATGTTTTCAATTTCTTTTACATTCGGGTTGATAAGATATCCGTTGATATTATTCTTGATTACTCCGTCAATTCCCGTATATTTACACCCCACAACTATAAGCCCTCTTGATAATGCCTCAATATAGCTCAATCCGAAGCTTTCATTCACCGAAGGAAGAATAAAAACATCGCTTTTATCAAGTTCTTCTTTAACTTTATTATGCGGAATGCAGCCCGATAATTTTATTTTATTTTCAAGCTTATATTTTTTAATCAGTTTTTTTAAATTCTTTTCTTCTTCTCCGCTTCCGAAAATTCTGTATTCAAAATCAAAATTCACTTTTGATAAAGCTTCAATCACAAGATTGATGTTTTTTCTTTTTATAAGTCTTGAAATCGTTATTATTTTTAATTTTTTTAAATTTAATTCTTTTTTTTGTATAATATCTCCCTTTTCAACAAATGAAGGAAGAACAAAATCAGCTCTCAGGCTTTCTTTCAAAAACCAATTCCTTGCACCTTTATATAAAGTTTTTTCAAGAGATTTTTTAAGCCTGTGTTTGAAATAAAACCTGTATATTCCTTTGTTCAAAACATCGTAATCGCTTTGATGAAGTATTGCTATATGAGGAATATTCAGTTTTTTATTTAATAACGAGGCAAAAATATGACCCGAAGGAAGGTGGGAAATAATTATATCGAATTTTTTATCGAGTTTTAAATTATTAAAACAAAATGGCAAAATAGAATTTCTGTTATAAATTTTGATACCGTTTCTTACGTATTCTTTTTGTTTATATATTTTATGGCGCCTTATTATCGTATTAATTAAAAAATTCGGACGCACAACGGTAACGTCCTGACCGAATTCCTTAAATGCAAGGGCAAAATTTTCTATTGCATAAGGTATATTGTCATTATCTGAAATCGGATATAAATCGGTAACAATAAGAATATTCATTATTTTAGCTCAATATATTTTTTATATGGAATGGTGACGTTATTTTCTTTATGCGTTATTTGATTTGTTAAATAGCACGGAACTTTAAATAATTCCGCATATTCCTTTAAAAGAGGTATTATTTCTTCTTTTTCAATATAAAAATCACCGAAAATTACACCCTTGATTTTGTTTTTCAGAGCATTATATCTGAAAATTTCATACAACATTTTATCAATTTTATATAAAGGCTCGTTCAAATCTTCAATAAATAAAATAACATCTTCATCCGGAATGAAGCTTTCCGCAGAAAACAAAGAAACAATACTTGAAAGATTTCCTCCCCATAAAATCCCTTTTGCTTCACCGTTATCCAGCTTTTCAAGGTTTATATTAAAAATATCGTTTTCAATTATATTTATGTTTTTTTCATAATTTTCAACAAATCCGTTTGAAATCATAAGGCTGTGAAAACATTTGATATTTGTTTTCTTTGACAGGGAAGCAAGTAAAATCGAAGCATCCGAACTTCCGGCATAATATTTATTGCAATCCTTAATTAAATCATAATTTATTTTATCAACTATTCTAACGGCACCGTATCCGCCCCGAACCGATAAAACAAGTTCGCTTTCTTTATCCGAAAATGCTTTCTCGAGATATCTTGCTCTTTTTTCGTCGCTATCCGACAAATATCCGTTTGAAACATTTTCATCATAAAATTTCTTGATTTTAAAATGCTTTTCAAGAATTGAAATTTTTTTATTAATTTCTTCAGGATTTTTTATATTTCCTGAGGGAGTAATAAGAGCGATTGTTTTAATTTTCATAAAAGAATTATACAAAAATTGAGTGAAAAAATGAATTATTATTTTAGTTTTTAGGATTTTTAGGGTGTTCTTTTCTTTGAACCTGCA
>CADBOZ010000041.1 GCA_902796515.1 uncultured bacterium
AACGTAGTAAAAATAATAAATCGGATACCAATAATTTGAAATCAGCCATACAACTACTATCATAAAAGATTTTGAACGATACGAAAAAGCTACTTTTTCGGGAGTTAAAGAATATCCTAAATAAAAATGGATAAAGAATAAAAGCATTAAGTTTTGAATATTTATGCCATTAATAATAAAATATACAAAAATCGAAAGTGCAACAATTTTAACAAAAACTGACGTTTTATTCTTCAATGTGAAATTCAGCATTTTCACGTTTTCTTTATATAAATTATAGTCTATATTTGCGTCAGCAAGCTCACATTCTTCCGCACGAGCTCTTTTAATCATAAGGGGGAGAAAAATGAATGTTGTCAAAAGAAAAGTTATGTAATTGAATGTTATAAACCCTGCTCCCCAGCACCATAATAATAAGGAAGCATACATAGGATGACGGGCATATTTATATGCACCCGATTGCACTATTGTATGATTTTCTTTTATTTCTATTTCATCAGACCAAAATCTTCCTATGTCAAATTTTGCCTTAATATGCCAAATTAAACCCCAAAAGCATAAAATGATTCCGAATACAAAATATATATATTGCAAAATTTTATCCTGAATATTAAATTGCCCGATTGAACCAACCCAAAAATTAAATAAAACAATAACAAAGAATGTCATTGCCAAAGTCGAAAACATTGAACCTTTCATCTTTTTAACAGTTTGTTTTTTAAGATAATATTCAAAAAATTTAAAACCAACCGCAATAAGAAGAATAACACCTGTTATATCAATAAAAATTAAACCCGTTTTAAATAACGTCGGATTAACGGATTGAAGTGCAAGCTTATTAAAAATCGTTAAAAAAGTGTCAAACAGCATTTTTCTTTATCCTCTTTAAAATAATATAACATACTATAGGCAAAAACATTATAACAAGCCATTGATATAAAGTTAAACCATAAAAAAGTTTTTCGGGTGTTCTTATAAATTCGGCTAAAAACCTTAAAATCAGATAACTTAGCATATATATAGGAAACAGCAAATCCGTTCTTTGAGTTTTTTTATAGAAAATATAGAGCAAAATTGCAACAACGAACTGAGCAAAGCTCTCAATTAATTGAATCGGAATAAAAAAATCCCCGCCACAACAGCCGTTAAAATAACAGCCGATTTTTCCAAAACCAAGAGCAACCGCAAAAGGAATAGCAAAAGCTCCGCCCAGCGCTTCACCTCTTTTTTTAGATAAAAATTTATACAAGTGAATTGCAATAAACGTTCCCAAAAGCCCGCCCATTACGCTTTTGCCTGTTAAGATGGTTTCCTGAGAAATTCCATGAAGAATAAAAACAGGTACTTTTACTCCTATTATTAAACCGACTCCGCCTGCTAAATACATATCAAGCTGAACACTTTTAGGCGGACGCTTGATTTTTTGGAGTTTTGCAACGATAGCGCCTGCGATAATTCCTATTATTGTAAATAAAATATATAGCTTCATTAATGTAAACCAATCATAACCAGACAAGATGCAAACAATAAGATGAATCCTATAATAGGAACAAGAATAATTCCAAGCATAATTTTACCTGCAATTTTTGCAGATTTACTAGGTTGGGCAATTAAAATAATTGATAACACAATTAATACTAATGTTAAAATTATCATTATATCTTCCCCTTTAATACATTATTAACACAAAAAGGAATAATTCTATTGTTACCGACAGATATGGCAGTACAGCATTTTTTAGCTCTTTCCCAGTCAAAATTATCAACATCCATAAAATTTTTAACAATAATTCTAACTATTTTCATATCCTCATTTGTTGTGAGCTTAGTTTTTGCAAAAGCTTTAAGAGCGTCTAATACTTCGCTGTTGCCGAAGATTTTTCCGATAAAGCAGGAGCAAACATTATCCTTAATATAGTTCAATACCGTTTCATCGAAGACAAGTCTATTTGAAATAGCGGGTTTAAGGTTTTTATAGTCTAAATAATCTGCCATAGAGTATATTTTATCTTTTGTGCAAAGCAAAAATGCAAGGCTGGTGCAATTTTCATGCGAACAAGGCAGGGGAATAATATCTTTATATTCAAGCATATCGCTTTTTGTCATAGCAAGCAGAATATCTTCCTGAAATACTGATTCTATTTCAGAACCGACCGCACAACCTGTTTTTGTTAATCTTTGGAAAGTAATTCCTGATATATGCTTAATTTCGGTTGCAAATTTTAAAATTTTAGGAATTTCCGTTAAATTATCTTTATAAACGGTAACAGCAAGGTGCATTTTAACATTTGCTTCATTTAATTTATTGATTATTTCAAGTTTTTCATTTAATAAAGGTTTTCCTCTTAATGTTTTATAAATATCATCGCTAAAACCGTCAAATTGCAGATAAATATCAAGTTTTTCATTTAAAGATTTTATTTTTTCAAAAAGTTCTTTATTGTTTAGCAAAGCAAGTCCGTTTGTATTGATTACTATTCTTCTGATATCAAACTTTAGCGCTTCTTCTAAAAATTCGATAAAATTAGGGTGAATA
>CADBOZ010000042.1 GCA_902796515.1 uncultured bacterium
AATGACTTCCTGTTATTCGTTGCGATATTTGGATTTGAATAACCGCATTTACTAAATTATCATGTCAAGAAATTGTGTCAAGTGATTTTTAAAAAAAATATTTCATTTGAATGATATTTTCAGTTTCAGCCCGATGGCTCATTGATATAGATAGTAAATCATCAATTTAATTTTGCAAGCATTTTTAATTTTTGCTTTAACAAAAATTAATAATTACCAATATAACAGCATTTTATTGTTCCAAATCCATGCCTTTAAAATTTTGCATGCTTTTAGGTATAAGCTTGCAAAATACCACGTTTTCGGGCATATATAATCTTATTCCATCCCTATATAATTTTTAAGATTTACGGAAAGATTTTTATCTTTGCATAATTTCTTTAATTTGGCGATAGCTCTTGTTTCTATTTGCCTTATTCTTTCTCTTGATACGCCGTAACGTGTACCAATTTCATCAAGAGTCTTTTTTTGCCCGTTATTATCCAGTCCGTATCTCATGATTAACACATCTTTTTCTTTAGGATTTAGCTTGTTTAGCATTTTTCTTACATCATCAAGTAAATTTTCCTGTGTTACCTTTGTGTCGGGACTAAGATGTGTATCATCTACGATGAAATCCCCTATTTTAGATGTTTCATCTTTTTGATTTGCCGGAGTTTCAATTGAAATGGTACTTTGAGAACTTTTCATTAATGATACAAGTTTACTTACGGGCATATCAACTCTATGAGCAATTTCTTCCTTTGTGGGAACTCTGTTTAATTCTGTTGAAAGTTCAATTGTTGCTCTTTTAATCTTGCTCAACATTTCAATCATATGAACAGGCAATCTTATCATTCTTGATTTATCCGCAATACCCCTTGTTATTGCTTGTTGAATCCACCATGTTGCATAAGTTGAAAATTTGTATCCTTTTGAATAATCAAATTTTTCAGCAGCTTTCATCAGCCCGAGATTTCCTTCCTGTATTAAATCAAGAAAAGAAAGTCCTCGCCCTATATACTTTTTGGCAATCGAAACAACGAGTCTTAAATTTGCATTTATTAATATTTCACGTGCTTTTTGAGAATGATTTTCTTTTATCTGGCGGGCAACTTCAAGTTCATCTTCAAAACTCAGAAGAGGAATTTTCCCTATTTGCTGTAAATATATTTTGACAGAATCATCCGATGTTACCGATTTGTAGTCTTCGTGAGATTTGATATCGCAACTTTCTTCTTCATCCGCTTCGTTCAGGTTATTTGCAATATCATTATCTATTTGCAAAAGTGTTTCTTCATCTATATCATCATATAGAAAATCATTTTTAAAATTTTTATCCTCTTTAGTTTTTTGTTTCATGCTATCTCCGAAAGACAATGGTATTATACATTATTTTTTTTATTTAACAAAGGAGATTTTGTTCTTATTTGCCTCAATGCTTCATATAATATAACGGCAGCAGCTGCTGATACGTTCAATGATTCAAAATTGCTTTCTATTTTAATTGTAAAATCAGCTTTGTTTAAAATTGTTTTTGAAATTCCCGAACCTTCCGAACCCATAACTATTGCAAAGTTCATATCGGTGTAATCAATTTCATAATAATTTTGTTTCGCTTCCATTTGTGTTGCAATTACCCAGAAGTCGTTCTTTTTTAATAAATCAATACTAGCCGACAGACTGCTTGTTTTAATAATGGGAATATGATTAACAGCACCTGAGGATATTTTTTCAATTAGCGGAGTTACGCTGACGCTGCGATGATTTGAAATCATGACTGCATCAAATCCTGCCGCTGCGGCAGTTCTTATTATTGCGCCAAAATTATGCGGGTCTGAAATACTGTCAAGTACGACAATTTTTTTATAACCGTCTTTTTTTATATCCAAAAAATCTTCAATATCCGTATATTCTACCGGAGAAACACACGCCACGACGCCTTGTAAATTTCGGTCATGCTCGAATACATCTTCAAACTTTTTGAATGAGGTTTTTTGAATGTTAATTTTATTTTCGCGTGCAAGATTATAAATTTTTTTCAGCCTGTTATCGAAAAAAATTCCGTTTTGTATATATATTTTATTAATTCTTTTTGGATTTTTTAACAAACATTCATATATCGGATTTTTGCCGTATATGTAATTTTCAGTTGATTTTTCTTCCATAGTTTTTCCTTTTTGTATATAAATGTTAAATTTATACTTTTTTATTTAACTTTATTGTATTATAAATATAAGAGTAGGATATGAATGAGTTAAGAATTTATAGAATATGAGTTTTAACAGTCTTTTTTCACAGGGGAATCAAAAACAAGTTATCGGTGTATGCTTAACACCGGGTATTGGCTTGGAAGCTGCAATTATAGATAAAAGCAGACAGCAAATTGTAAACTACGGCAGACGTGAGGTTGCTTACAGTTTTGCAAACAGAGATATACAGGATATGTCACAATTTAAGACAGAGCTTGCTTCTCTTATGCGTGAACTTAATGCGGCTCCAAAAACACCTGTTTATTTTGTTTTACCTAATGTTCTTTTTGATTTTATAGAATATCCTCCGGATCTTGATAGCGAAAGTTTAAAGACAATGGTGCTTTCAAATGCGGAAGAATTCTATCTGTTTAAGAACAATCAGCCTATTTCCGGCTGGTGTGAAGTAAAAAATAAACTTGATGCAAACCAGAAGAAAATTGTTTATACATCTTTTCAACCCGGAGTTGTTGAATTAATAAAAGAAACAATTAACAACGAACTCGGTTTAAAATTGATAGGTATTGAAAGTGCTTATTCCGCAACCTTGAGAGGTTTATCGGCTATCGGTAGTCTCGACGATGTTATGCTTGAAGAAGCGCCATGGACTTTAATGTTGATTAATACCAACAGCTATATTTTGTTCCAGATGGAAGGCGGAGATTTAATTTCATATAATGAAGTTCCGCTTGCACTTAAATCATTCTCGATGGAAGAAGCTTATCAAGCTATTGTTTCAAGCTCGGCGCAACTGCTTGCAAATTATCCTTCGTCAAAACTCTTTATCGTGAGCCAAACGGATGATATTTCAGCCGATGTTTTAAAAAGAGAATTAAGATTTGATAAAGATATTATTGCAATAAATTCAAATAAATATTCAAAAGATTCAATATTGCCCGTTGCAATGACTCAGGATTTTGACGTTGCAAAATCGTTAACACTGGGTGTTATCGGTGCGTCATGTCCTAAATGTGATTTTAAACTTGTATTAAATGTTATGCAGGATGACCCTGATATAATGTCGGGTGTATATCAAATAACAATTAACGGCGTAAAGCATGATATTCAAGGCAGCGATATAGATAAAATTATGGTTGCCATTATAGTTATTCTGGTATTATTGTTCGGTTCTCTTTTCGGTGTATTGACAGTGCTTAAAAAACAGGATGAAGAAAAACTCGGAGAGATAAATCAGGAAATTGCAAAGACGGATGAATTAATTAGCGCGCACAGCAAAGAGGAACAAGAGGCAAAACCCGTAGAAGTCGATATCACATCAATTATAGATGAAATTGCAAATAAAAATGTGAGTGCAATTAATTTTTACGACTCAATATCTTCGGATATTCCGAAGAATATTTGGCTTACCAAATACTATAATGTAGACGGCGATAGAATTGTAATAAAAGGTATTGCGGAAAATGTTGTAGATGTTTATGAATATTTTAAAAATTTAAAAATATTATCTCCGCAATCCGATATCAAGCTTGCCGAATTAAATGTTGTTACAAGTTCGGAAGAGAATGAAAATTTCTTCAAGGATTTGAATACAAATATAGATAAAGATTCAGCGAGATTTTACAGTTTTGAAATTTCGAATACCGGTATAGGATTTTCGGAAGCACCGGATGATTATATGAAGAACGAAAATAATCTGTTGGGCGGACCTCCTCCTTCATCTAATATTGAAGAACCTTCGGATCAAATGAAAGCAGCAAATTAAAATAGGTAAAATATGGATAAATTAATAAAAGATAAAATATTGTGGTTGGTTTTTGTAATCGTTATTTTGTTTGGCGGGTGCTTCTGTGTTATTCAAGTTGCACAGGGGTATTTAGAACAAAGTAATCAAAAGAACGAACAACAGTCTGCACTTGAAGGAAAAAAACAAGAACTTCAAAATCTTGAGAACAGCCTGAAAGCAAAAGAAGTTCAAGAAGTTAAGAAAACTACTTCAACAAGCGGCAAGATTATATACGAAGTTCCCGGGCAGCAATTTACCGCTGAAGCTTCTTTTGGAATTATGTTTGAGAATTTGTTATCAAATATTTCAAACAGCGGCGTAAGAATTCGTTCAATAAGATATAACTACAATCCTGCGGACGACAGAATTATTTCCGCAACAAGAGAGTCGGGCGGAGGTTATAATGTTTGCGAATTATCTTTTGTTGCTGTAGGTAATTATGCGCAGTTTCAAAACTTTTTCAAAAGCCTTGCAAAAGAAAAATACTTAAGTAATATTTATGAAATGTATATTGAGCCTTATGACAAAGACAAATCAATCCTGATAAACAGGTTTAAAGTAAGACTTTATACAAAGACTATATAACTGTAAATCTATTTTTAAGGCACCGTTTGTTTTTAAACAGAACGGTGCTTTTTTAATAAAATAATTTTTGTTAATTTTTTTTAAAATACAGTCAAAAATTTTTTTCAGGTGTTTTGTATGTTAAAAAGGAACAGAGAGATATGAAAATTAGCCGGTTAGATAATATAGGTTTTGGCTACAGTAAAGAATTAAACAAAAAGTTTGTTGCAAGACTAAAAGGTAACACCGATAATCCTATAAATTCCGCATTATTACAGATTAATTCAAGCTGCAATACTACCGAAAACATTATAAAATCGCTTTCAAAAAAATATGATGAAAATGAATTGCTGATTAATATACTGTTAGGATATTTTAAAGAAGCAAAAATTTTTATTTGCTCGGTTGCAGACAGGCTTTTTCCTGATTTGAATTATACAAAGACGGAAGCGGATGCTTATGATAACGAAATAATAGAAGAAGGCTGGGAAGAATCTTATGATTTTGATTTTTCGGAAGAAGGCGAAGTTCAAACATCAAGTGAAAATTTAAAAAAAGAATATAAGTGGCTTGAAGATGTATTTCTTGCGCTTTCAAAAATTGCAAATAACGGAGAAGATATAAATAGTGAAGATGATACAAACGATGATTATTATAAAAATGCGGATTATGATAAGGCGGATGACCTGCTTGACGAGTATGATAAATTAAATAAAGATAATGCGACAAAAAATAAAGAAAATTCGGTTTTGCAAAAGTATATCCCCATGAGTCATTCTCCGAAATCAATCGATGAAGTTGTAGGGCTCGATAAAAGTATAAATGACATTAAAAATTTTATTTTGTATCCTATAGAACACCCTGAGGAAGCATCTCAAAGGGAAAAAGATTACGGTATTGATATTCCTCATTTTATAGTTTTTCATGGGCCTCCGGGGTGCGGTAAAACAATGCTTGCGGAAGCAATAGCCGCAGAAACAGGAGCAGATATGTATTTACTTAACTTGTCTTCGGTCGGGTCTAAATATGTAAATCAAACTGTCATAAATGTTTCAAATGCTTTTGAGGAAATATATAAAGAAGCCGAAAACTCGGCAAAACCTGTTATTGTTTTTATTGATGAAATGGACTCGCTTCTTTCCCAAAGAACAAGCAACAGCGATGTTTGTCCGGAAGATAAAAAAGTTGTAAATACCATGCTTCCCATTTTAACTTCGGCAAAAGATAAAAATATAATAATAATCGGTGCAACAAATATGTATGACACTATCGATAAAGCAGTTAAAAGAAGAATAGATATGAATGCTTATATCGGATTGCCTAAAAAGGAAGAAATAGCCTTGCTTCTTGAAAGACAACTTGAAAAAATTAAAAAAGGTCAGGTACTTGCATCCGACAAAGAAAAAATTGAAGACTTATCAAAGCAGCTTACGGGCTATTCACCGGCAAATATTGTCAGCATAGTAAAATCTGCCGCAAAAGAATGCTTTATTAATAATAAAGAAATTGAAAAAGAAGATATTTTGAATGCTTTAAAATCGGGCACGTATGAAAAAATAAAAGAGAGCGAATATATGCCCGAAAGTATGAAAACAAAAAGAACAGTCGGGTTTAACTAGCTAATTGCCAAAAATATCAACGGGAGAATATTTTTTATATAACCTGTTAACATCATAAGGATAGGTTTTCCCTTCGATTTTGCCTGCAATGTATTCGGCAACAAACTCGGTGCCGCAATCTGCAGCGTAGTTTGAAACTTTGCTTCTGATATATTCTTTTATTTTGGTGTCGGGCAAACTGTATATTAAATATTCATACGGGCAATAGCTTGAATGAAGAACATGCGCAAGTTCATGCAGAATTAAATGCTTTAAAGTGGAACCTGAAAGAGAATTGCTGATTTTTGACATATTTAAGATACTGCTGTCCTGCCAATTGTAATTTTTGTTTAAAACAAGCGAAACATCAATCAATTCAATGTTATCCGGTTTTTTATGTTTTAGGAATTCAATTTTTTTATCTTCATTATTGATATTTTCAAATTCATTATAAGTTTTTATATTGTTCCAGCTTGTAAAGTGACTCGGCAGAATATATGCAGGTGTGTGTTCATCCTCAATATCATCCGTATAGATTTTTAAACCCTGAAATAATTTCTTTCCTTCGTTGTTAAAATTAAGTTTTATAAAATCATCAATTGCAAATTTTACGATATGCGCCTGTGATAAATTATCAAAATTTGCTTCAATGCCATATTCCGTATCAAAATATTTTATTGCCTCGTCAAGACTTTTGAATTCAAACCGTTGTTTGCCGTCGGATTTTGAAATTTTAAATTCTTTAAATTCATTCGGATTTTCCGTTTTGTATTTTCTTATATATAAAACAGGTTCGCCCGTATATTGAGCGTAATTGTTTTTAGTGATTTCCGTGATTGTATCACTTTTTGTAACTACTGTTGTTTTTGCAAATTTGCTGTCGAAAAATTGTCCTTCCGCAAGTTTTGAGCCGTCGGAAAAAATATGCTCAAAGCTTGCACCCGTGTTTAATCTGAAATAAGTTTTAAAGACATTACCGCCTATAACCGATTGAACAATTGAACCGTTGTCATAAAAAAGCTCGGCTTTTGTATTGCCGTCGTTATTTTTAATAATAACCCTTCCGGTGTATGGTTTTTTGTTTGGCTTATATGCTTTTCCGTCTTTAAATATTATTCTTGATTTGAATTGAGTAAAACCCGTTGTCTGATTAATTTTCATATAATTTTAAAACATGTAAAAAAATAAATTTGCTTTTAAAGTCTTAATGCTTGCTTGAAAAGTAAATATACGTGTGTTAATATTGCAGGGTAAACTTTTTGGAGAAGTGTCCGAGTGGTTTAAGGTGACGATCTCGAAAGTCGTTGTGGGGGCGACCCCACCCAGGGTTCGAATCCCTGCT
>CADBOZ010000043.1 GCA_902796515.1 uncultured bacterium
AGTAGTGTAGCAATGTTATTGGAGGACAACAATGACAATTAGTGTGAACAACAGAAAAAAGTCGTCTAAAAAATCTTTTGATGAATTAGTAAAAGATTTAAAGACATCTAATTCAGAAAAAGTAAGATATAACGCTGCAAGAATTCTTGGCGAAATGGGTGATTTTTCTGCCGTAGAACCTCTTATAGATGTTCTGAAAAATGATAAGAACGGTTCCGTTCGTCTTTATGCGGCACGCGCATTAGGCGAACTCGGTGATATTAACGCAACCGAACCCCTTATTGAATCGTTAAGACTAGACAGAAATGTTGATGTAAGAGTTCGTGCAGCAAGAGCACTCGGCAGATTGGGCGGCGAAATCGTTGTAGAACCTTTGGTTGAAGCATTAAACGATGAAAACCCTCAAGTATGCATAACAGCAACAGAAGCTTTAATTGAAATCGGAGATGTTGCAACCGATGCTTTAATTGAATCTCTTAACCATGAAAAGGTTAATGTTCGTTGCGATGCAACCCGTGCATTGGGCGAAATCGGCAATCCGAAATGTGTAGATAAAATTATTGATATGTTAAAAGATGAATGGGTGAATGTAAGAATTTATGCAGTTACGTCACTCGGAAAATTAAATGATAAAAAAGCAGTGCCCGCTTTAATTGAAGTTATGAAAAACACCGAAGAAAATGATTTAGTAAGAGCCGGCGCAGCTGCTGCACTTGGTGTTCTTCGTGACCAGAGAGCTCTCCTTCCCTTAAGAGAACTTATTATTAACGCTGAAGAATTGGGTGAATTTGAAGACACCGCATTAAAATCATTTAAGAAAATCATGGCAGCTAATTGGGAAACAATGCAAGCAAGCCAAACTATCAAGAAACCGAGTTTCTTCTAAAGATAAACTAATAATAAATACTAAAAACAGGAAGAAAGATAATCTTCCTGTTTTTTATGAAATTTATAATAAAAAAGATGCAAAACAATAATGTTTGCATCTTTTTATTTATATTTTTAAACTATACCTTGAGCTATCATACCGTCAGCAATTTTTTGGAAAGCGGCAAGGTTAGCACCTGCAACATAATTTCCGGGGCAGCCGTATTTATCAGCATTTTCCTTGCAGGCTTTAAAGATGTTGGTCATAATTCTATCCAGTTTTGCTTCAACTTCTTCAAAAGTATAGTAGAAACGCATGCTGTTTTGTGACATTTCTATTGCCGAAGTTGCAACACCGCCCGCATTTGCAGCTTTTGCGGGAGCAAGAAGAACTTTGTTTTCAAGGAAATAGTCTGTTGCTTCCTGACAACAAGGCATGTTTGCCCCTTCTCCTACGGCAAGCACTCCGTTTTCGACAAGCTTCTTTGCTGAATTTAAAGTTACTTCATTTTGAGTTGCACAGGGAAGTGCTATATCGGTCTTAATAGACCATATGGGAGAATCGTCGCTTGTTCTTTCCATATATTCCGCATCGGGATGATTATCTAAATACTCTTTTATTCTTCCTCTTTTTACTTCTTTTATTTGTTTAACAGCGTCTAAATCAATACCGTTTTTATCGTAAATACATCCGTTAGAATCAGACATTGCAACAACTTTAGCGCCGTATGAAGTAATTTTTTCGGCAGCATAAATTGCAACATTTCCTGAACCTGAAATTGTTACCGTTTTTCCGCTTAAATCATGGCCGTTTGCTTTTAACATTTCTCTCATAAAGAATGTAAGACCATATCCCGTTGCTTCCGTTCTTGCCAGCGAACCGCCGTATGATATACCCTTACCTGTTAAGACTCCGCCTTCATATGCGTTTTTAATTCTTTTATATTGTCCGAAAAGATATCCTATTTCTCTTCCGCCAACACCGATATCTCCGGCGGGAACGTCAACGTCTGCGCCGATATGTCTGTATAATTCAGTCATAAAGCTCTGACAAAATCTCATAATTTCATTATCGGACTTTCCTTTGGGATTAAAATCCGAACCACCCTTAGCGCCGCCTATCGGAAGACCTGTTAAGGCATTTTTAAATATTTGTTCAAAACCTAAAAATTTAATAATGCTCTGGTTTACGGAAGGATGAAATCTTAAACCGCCTTTGTACGGCCCTATAACAGAATTAAATTGAACTCTGTATCCTCGATTAACAATAACCTGACCGTTATCATCAACCCACGGAACTCGAAATGTTACTATTCTTTCAGGTTCTGCAATTCTTTCAAGCAATGCAAGTTTTTCAAATTGAGGGTTTTTATCCACTAATTTTTCAACAGTATAAAAAACTTCTCTTACAGCCTGCAAAAATTCAGGCTCACCGGCATTTTTTCTCGTAATTTCTTCAAGTGCTTTGTTCAAATAATTGTTCATTTTGCCCTCTTTTTCTATATCCGTATTTTTTACTTTTTAATATTATAACCGTAGGAGGGCTCTTGTAAATAAATTTTTGAAATCTTTATAAATTTTTAATTTCCGCTACAGGAATAACTGAACCAAAATCCCCGATACAATTCCCGACAAAAGGAGTATTCCCACTATATGAGAGTACTTTTTCAAACTTCTTTTTCTTGTAAATAAAATAAGAAGTCCGAGTCCCGCGTTAGTTACAAGTCCCGATATAACCGAAGCAAATGTTACAAAACTTTTTATATACGCCATTGTAATAAGTACCGACACGGCACAATTCGGAATTAAACCGAAAAATGCAAAAAGTATGATTTCTAAAATGCTGTTTTTCAAGCTCAAATTTGCTATAATTTTTTCGCCGAAACATCCGAATAAATAGTTTAGCCCCAAACAAACAACAAAAACAAACAAAGAAATAATTGCCGTATGCTTTATCGGATGAATAATTATATTTTTAATCTTATCTTCGGTAAGGTTATGTTTACAACATCCTATTTCCGGCTGAACACTTTTAATGTGCGAGCAGGGCTTTTTTTCACGGCATTCGTGTAAATCCGATTTAATAAATAAATCAGTCATATATCCGACAAATATTGCAAGAGTCAGTTTTATTAAAATTATCTTTAAAATAGTTCCCGCTTGTTCGGGATTGGCAAACAAAACGGGTATGGCTTCATCCGAAGTTGCTATATATACCGCAATTAAAGTACCGACTGTTATATATCTTTTAATGAAAAGCGTTGTCATTATTACCGAAAATCCGCATTGCGGAATTATTGCAAGCAAAGCCCCGAATACAGGCCCCAGTTTTTTTGAAAAAGAAACAATATTTGCTGTTTTATGCGCAAAATAATTTTCAAAAATTTCAATAACAATAAATATTATAAGTAAAGACGGAACGAGCTTTAATGTATCCGAGATTGCATCAGTTATAAATACGGGTAAATTACCAAGTAAACTTTCTATCATAAAATAATTATATGCTGCTGAAAGTAATTTTTCTCACTTTTATCATAAGAATAGTGAAAATATAGTATAATAGGTCTATGTATTTTTTGGATAATTTAAAAAATAACTTTGATTTTTTTATAAGAAGCCGTATGGCTTTTTCCCGCAAAAACTTTAAAGAAAAACCCGAAGATTTAAGTAAAATTATTTTTAATCAAAAACAGCAAACCGTTATAAATAATTTAAAAAATACTTATGACTTAGATTTTTTAAAAAATTCAACCAAAAGAATTTTTCTTGAAAATATTTATTTTCTGAAAGTATTTGATAAATATTTTTCAATAAATAAAAACGATAATATCAAAATACTCGATATCGGCTCAAAAAACTGGTCGTACGTCAAAAGCGAATATTTATTCTTTTTTGCACACAAAAAAGACTTTATTCTAAACGGCATAGAACTTGATTGCAACAGACTAAATTCAAATTTTTACTCCAGAGCGGAGATTGCAAAGTTTTATTCCAAAAATTTAAAAAATGCAAATTACACAGCAGGCGACCTGATGGGGCATAATGAAAAATACGACTATATAATTTGGATTTTACCTTTTATTTTAAAGTACCCTCTTGTAAAATGGGGGCTTCCGTTAAAATATTTTAAACCGGAAGAAATGTTATCTCACGCGTACAGCCTTTTAAATGATAACGGGCAAATGCTTATAATTAATCAGGGAATAAGTGAATTTGAAGCTCAAAAAGAATTAAATCAAAAGTCGGGATTAAATTTTGAATATTTCGGTTTAATTGAAGATGATTTTAATTTATTTAAAAACGAAAGATATTGCTGTAAAATTACTAAATAGATTTCATTCTTCTTCTATATATTCCGTTTCAAATCTGTATGCTTCAAATGTTTTTGAAAAATATTCGGGCTGCATTCCGGCTTTCATTTTCAATGATTTCAAAAATAAATTTTTATCGGGTATATCTTCCCATACTGAAGGTAAATATACAGCCTGATAATTTCCGTCCTTAATTATTATCCCGTCTTTATAAGGAACAATTTTTTCAAGTAAATCTTTTTCATCCGAAAAAGATATTTGCTTCGGGTCGCTTAATAGAGATATATTAATTTTTAAATCCTTAATTTCATTTTCTTCAACCGGATTAAATCTCGAATCATTAAAAGCGGAATTAAGCGAATGTTTAACTATATCATTTATTAAAGGTTGATGTGCAATAATTGAACCTATACAGCCTCTTAAATTACCGTTCTTTTTTAAAGTTACAAAGCATGCGCCGAATTCGTTAAACACAGGAGCATGGTGAGTTATAATTTGATTTTTATTAAATTTTGATGAGATTATATCTCTGCATAATTTTAATAAATAATCGGAATAGTATTTTTTTATAAAGTTGTTTTTGCTTCCTTCATACAATAACCAGCTTCCGTACCCTACAACTCTTGTTTTATCGTCCGATACAGCCGAAGAATTGCACATATTCACTCTTATAAGTGAATAATTATTTTTGTTTGCAAAATTAACCAGTCCCGATATACCTGTTGCACCGCAAGCTTGTTCGTGGGATAAGTTTTTGATGTTTCCCGTTTCAATCATTTGAGCCGTAATATTATCAATGCTTTTTGCTTTTTCATCAGTTAAAAAATGACTCAAATCCGAAGAAATTATAAACCCGAAATCTTTATTATCATAATATTCGGATATTATTTCCGTTATAACTTCACAATCAGCCTGTCCTATAAGAACGGGAATAATTTTAACATCTTCAAACACGCTTTGAATTAACGGAATTTGCACCTCAATCGAGTGTTCGTCTTTATAACCGTTATCAAAAAATTTAGCATTAAATTTACTTTCGAGCTCTTTATTTATTTCCTGATTTACCTTTATATTGCCAAAAGGGGTTTTCCATTCATCAAAAGTTGTCAGACTGAAGCCTTCAAAGAAAACTCTGTGCGCCGGAGCAAATATAAAAATATTTTTTATATTTTTATCAAGCAGCTTTATACCGTTATATGCCGGCAATCCCGAATAAATAAGTCCGGCATGAGGCACTATAACAGCCCGAGTAGTGCAATTATAGTTTTTTATATCTTTATCAAAACCTCTAATCTGCTCTTTTAATGCTTCCGGATTTCCCGAATAGAATTTATTTATTACTTCAGGTTCTTTTATTTTAGTCATACAAATATTATAATTCATTTTATGAAATATCAAAAGATTATAAACGATAAAATTCAATGTGAAATATGTCCGAGATACTGCAAACTTGGTACAAATCAAAGAGGTTTTTGTTATGTCAGAAAAAATAACGGAAACGGTATAGAATTAGAAACCTTCGGATACAATACAGGTCTTGCGGTTGACCCGATTGAAAAAAAGCCTCTGTATCATTTTTATCCGACTTCAAAGGCTCTTTCGTTTGGTACTTTAGGATGCAATATGGGCTGTTTATTTTGTCAAAATTGGCAAACAACAAAAGTTAAATACCCCGTAGAAAATTGCGAAAAAATAAATCCCGATGAAATTGTAAAAATCGCAAAAGAATATAACTGCAAAAGTGTAGCTTTTACCTATAACGATCCGATTGTATTTTATGAGTATGCAATTGAAACAGCAAAATTATGCAGACAGGAAGGAATTAAAACGGTGGCAGTAACCGCAGGTTATATCAACCCTAAACCGAGAGAAGAATTTTTTAGCCTTATGGATGCAGCAAATATTGACCTTAAAGGATTTAGTGAAAATTTTTATAATAAAAACTGTATGGCACACCTTTTTCCTGTTCTTGACACCATTAAGTATGTTTATAATAAAACTGATTGTTTTGTTGAACTTACAACGCTGATTATAGAAGGTGAAAATGATAAATATATAAATGAAGAGTGTGAATGGATTTTGAATAATTTAAGCGATGCCGTTCCTCTGCATTTTAGCGCTTTTACACCCCGATATAAATTTAAAAATAAGCAGCAAACAAGCTTTAATACACTTCTTAGTGCATATCAAACAGCTAAAAAAGCAGGATTAAAACATGTATACACGGGAAATATTTCAACAATTGAAACATCTACAACTTATTGCAAGCACTGCAAAAGCCCTTTACTGGTTCGCAACGGTTATAATTTAATTGAAAATAATATTGAAAACGGGTGTTGCAAATTTTGTAAAACAAAAATAGAAGGAATATTTTAAGATATTTTAGTTTAAAAACTTGTTTATTTTACAACAGAATATTAAAATATTTATTAGTAAATAAATGGAGTTATTTTATGTTTATAAAAAGATTTATCGGTATACTTTTTATACTTGCATTTTTTACGATTAATTCGGCACAGGCGGATAGCGAAGATTTTTTCGGAATAGGGATAAGATTTATTCAGGAACCCGTTAATAAAAAATTTATGATTGTTGAAGTATTCCCTGATACACCGGCAAAACATGCAGGAATTAAAGAAGGCTCCGAAATAATTTCAATTAATAACGAAAAAGTAAAAAACACATGTTTGTGCGATATTTCAAACAAAATAAGAGGAGAAGAAAATACAACGGTTACTCTTGTATTAAGATACGGTTGGAGATGGAAAAAAATCGAGCTTAAAAGAGAATTGATTAAGGTAACAGAGCCAAAACCAAACCAAAAATTTGAAACATACTGGAAAGCTGTTGCCCCTTCGGATTTTCAAACTCCCGTGGTTTTTGCAAAAGAAGCAACGGATAAATTTTCAAGAAAATACAGAAAAACGATTTTACCTCTTATAAAATACTGGGCGGAAAGAAAAACAAAATTTGAACAAAAATTCAATATTTGCGAAACATATTCCAACGGAATGAATGAAGCTTGCCTAATGGGTTTATTAAGCTCGGAGAGCGTAACAACCGTTGCGGATAAGAAATTATACAAGTTATTACAAAACGAAGTAAAGTAACGGACGGATATTATGGATATTAACCAAAAGAAAAAAGCAGTTGCAAGTTTATCAATTCTATCAAACACTGTCCTTTCCGTATTAAAAATTGCAGCAGGCATTATATCGGGAAGCATTAGTATAATATCGGAAGCCATTCATTCGATGAGCGATTGTCTTGCATCGTTTTTAACATATTTTTCCGTTGTTAAATCATCCGAACCTGCAGATGCCGATCATCCGTACGGACACGGTAAATTTGAAGACATGGCAGGCTTTATTGAAGGACTGCTGATTATATTTGCTTCTTTTTATATAGTTTATGAATCTTCCAAAAAGATTATTTTTGCAATTCCGACGGAAAAAGAAAACACCCTCGGCATTGCGGTTATGTTGATTGCTGTCATATCAAATATTATTGTAAGCTCGATGCTGTTCAAAATTGCACGGGAGTCAAAT
Source organism: uncultured bacterium (assembly GCA_902796515.1). Lineage (GTDB taxonomy): Bacteria > Cyanobacteriota > Vampirovibrionia > Gastranaerophilales > Gastranaerophilaceae > RUG14156. The sequence continues at coordinate 7,727 of CADBOZ010000043.1, forward strand.
TCGGTTTCTTTATACGCTGACGGAGAACATCTCAGAACCGATATTTATTCTTCTTTAGGAGTATTATTAGGTTTATTTTTAATAAAAATAACGGGATATACATTATTAGACCCGATTATTGCTGTTTTTGTAGCAATATATATATTAAACACGGGTTTTTCAATATCAAAAAAAGCGATTAAAAGATTGTTGGATTACTCGCTGCCCGAAGAAGATATAGAAAAAATAAAAAGAATAGTAACGGCATATGATAATGTTGTTTTAAAAGAAAACGGAATTAAAGCCCGTCAGGTTGGGCCGACAAACGATATCGATTTAATATTGCAATTTCCGAGCGACACATCAATTTGTAAATGTCATAAAATATGCGATGAAATCGAAAAACAAATTCAAACATTGTATAAAAACAGTTCTATTTCAATCCATCTTGAACCGCTATGTTATAACAATAACTGCTCAAGCGGATGCAACAAGAATATGCTTGTTAAAAATTAGCATCTGAAATCGAAATTAGTGCCGACATCGGTTTTTTCAAGCCCGTTAAATCTTTCAAAAAGACTGTTCCAATTGTCATTTGTGATATTGAACATCATCGGAGTATTTCCGGGGCAATTCCAATCAAAAGCAACAAACAGTTTCGAGTGAGAATATTTTTTTGATAATTCGGGAGCAATCTTTTGGTTATATTTTTCAATTAATTTTGCTATTTTTCTTTTTTCTTCGGGAGTAAAATCCGTATTTTCGGGTGAATCATATTTATGAACTTCTTTTGCGGCAAGGAATTTTATGTTCAAATCGGGAAAAGACTCTTTAATTCTTTTTTCTCCGTCAGCATCTTTTATAAGAGTTAAATAGTATATATTTTTATATTGTGAAAGAGATTTAATTGTTTTATCATCCAAAAATTCGGCAAGAGAATCACCGTCGCCTATCATATCATCTATAATTACCAGATTTTCTATACCCTGTTTTGCAAAATTTTTATTTAATTCAACATCCTGCATATCTTTATAGGCTATAAATTTATCACGCTTCGGCAATCCGCTTGTATCCGTATTTTCATGTTGAACACATCCTTTATAACGCATTTTGTTTGCCTGTCTGAATAAATAAGACATCATAGATGCGCTTTTAGCATTACCGAGTGTCGCAAAATTTGTTTTTTCAACATCCAACCCGTCTTTAATCAATTCCTGATAAAGTTTTCTGTATCCTTTTCTTGCATTTTTAACATCTATATAGGTAAATTTTTTAAGAATTTTAAGAGCAAGTATTCTGTCTTCCGAAGTATCAAATTGTTTTAGCCAGTTTGATACTTCAGCGGGAGTTTTATGCACAAATCCCGAACATAAAAACTCTAAATTCTTTTGAATTGACGGTCTGCCCGGTTCAACCTTTCCCGATGGAGAATTTATAACTCTTAGAGAATTTCCCGCAGACTGACGCTCTGACCTGTAACTTACGGCACTTGAATATTCATCATCAAACCTTTTTCCGCAAAAAACCCTGCCGAAACCAACACTGTTTAACATTTTTCACCTATATTACGCTGACTTCTCTATAAAAACGAAATAAAAAAATAATTGCCAAAAGAAAGTCAAACAATAAGTTTTGTAAAAAAGCAATTAAAAATGGCAATAATTATATTTATGCAACTTATTTAAAATAAAAATTGGAGGTAATATGTATCCTGTATCAAACCCTGTATACTTTCTCGGAAAACTGCTCACGGTCGATCTTGACGGAACTTCTTTAATCGGAGCAAAAGATAATCTGAAAAGAAGTGTTGAAGAAAGAAGCTATGATGCGCGTTCTTTTAAAAAAGCATTTGATACGGCAAAAAAAGAAGGGTTTGATGACATATTAATTAACACGGGCAGAAATTTCAGCGAATTATGCGAAATTAAAGATTATCTTCAAAGCACAGATGCACCGATTGATGCTATATCACTGGAAGACGGCAAAAGACTTTTAAGAAAACCTGCAAATTTAACGCCCGAACAGTGGATGGCACAATTATTCGGAGGAAAAACAAATTATACTTATTTTTCGGATAAAAATTGGGGTGATATAAATTCTGCCCCGATAAAACAAATTTCGCATTTTTTAACAACGAAACTCGGCTACACGCACAGAAAAGACAAAAACGAAAATTCAATATTTACAAAAGAAATTAAATATAGCGATGCGGGAGTCGATAAAATTTCGGGAAATCCGAAATGGAAAGTTGAAATAATTCCCCCCGGAATTACCGTTAAAGTAAGTGCATATAACACCGAAGGTTCAATAATAAATCTTCAGGAATATAATAAAAGCATCGTTTCCGAAATATACGGTTTTTTGGAAAAAAACGGATATCCGATAAACGCATTAAGGTCAGAAAAAGAAACCTGCTATATTAATAAATTCAAAAGGGCCGATATTAATAAAAAAACCGTAGCGGATTACTTTAAAAGCACTATTGATGGTGATACTACTGAAGTTAGAGCCGGAAATGCTTCAAATGACTTTGAAATGTTAAATGACGACAATGTAAAATCTATAATAGTCGGAAATGACGAGCATCTTATAAAAAGTCTTTCCAAAAAATCCAATGTAATACATGTTAAAGAAAGAGAACTTCACAAGGGCATATCTCTTGCCGCTAAAGGTTAATACGCTACCGATTTTTGTTGACATCAACAATTTAAAGGCATATGATTAAGTATATTTAATATACTTTTTGCGGGGTCATACATTGGAAAACAGACCGAAAAATATTGCAATTATACTTGCTTCGGGAACTTCGGAAAGATTAAACAACTTAAATACGGTTAAACAATTTGTAAAAATTGCGGGAAAAACCGTAATTGAACATACACTCGACGTTTTTGAAAAAAATACAAGCATAGATGAAATTATTATTGTTACAAGAGAAGAGTATAAAAATTACTGTTTTGAGTTAATTCAAAAAAATAATTTTAAAAAAATAAAGAACATTATAAACGGCGGAAAAACAAGGCGTGAAAGTTCTTTTAATGCACTAAGCGCCATAAACTGCAATGAAAATGATAATATTTTAATACATGATGCCGTAAGACCTTTTGTGTCAGATAAAATTATAAATGATTGTATGGAAGCACTTGAAAAATATCAGGCGGTTGACGTTGCAATCCCTTCAGCAGATACAATAATAGAAATTAATGACAATAATTTAATTACAAATATACCGAAAAGAAAATATTTAAGAAGAGGACAAACCCCGCAGGCATTCAAATTCGGTATCATTAAAAAGGCTCATATTCTTGCAGAACAGGATAAAAATATTGAAGTAACGGATGATTGCGGATTAATTAAGAAATTTAATCTGGCAGAGGTTTTTGTTGTCGGGGGAGATGACTTTAACATTAAAATAACATATCCCATCGATATTGATATAGCGGATAAGCTGTTTCAAATAAAAAGTTATACCGCCAAAAAAACAAAACCCGACACCTTAAAAAATAAGGTAATTGTAATTTTCGGTTCAAGCAAAGGGATAGGTAAAGAAATTTTCAATCTTGCCGAAAAACATAAAGCAAAAGTATACGGTTATTCAAGAAGCAGCGGGGTTGATATCTCCTGTTATAATCAGGTTGAAAAAGCACTGCAAGATGTATTTTTAAAAGAAAAACGAATTGATGCCGTTATAAATACAGCAGGGGTTCTTAAAACAGGAAGCCTTGAAGAGCGTGATATCAATGATATAATCTCCGAAATAAATGTTAATTATACAGGAAGTGTCAATATCGCAAAACTGTCAATCCCGTATCTTAAAAAAACAAAAGGAAATCTTATTTTATTTGCTTCAAGCTCATATACAAGAGGAAGAAAAAATTATTCAATTTATTCTTCCGCAAAAGCAGCCATTGTTAATTTAACTCAAGCACTTGCCGAAGAAGAGGAAGAATACGGAATTAAAATAAATGTTATTAATCCCGAAAGAACAAAAACTCCGATGAGAAGAGAAAATTTCGGTAAAGAACCCGATGAAACACTTTTAACGCCGGAGCATGTTGCAAAAGTAACACTTGAAACATTATTGTCCGATTTTTCGGGTCAAATTATTAATGTAAGAAAATCTCACTAAAATTTAATGATATAAAAGGTCTTATTTCAATATTTGCGTTTTTTGAGCCGTATAAAATTCTTTCATCAAGATATTTTACGGATGCTTCATAATCAAAGTCCGATATTAAAATAACATCATAATCAATATATTTTAATTCATTCAAAGTTAAGGTTTTTATATTGAAATAATTTTTTATATTTTCTTTTAAAAATTTTTCATCCGCAATCGCAATTATATTAAGTTTTGAGGTATCAAAATTTTTAAATATATAATCGGTCAATTCTCCCGCTTTATATAAAACCGTTTTTTTGTTTTTATATTTTTTTGATAAATTATCAATTTTCCTTTGAATATTAAAATTGTTTTTTAGCATTAATTTAACCCGAGCTCCTTTTTAAGACAGCCGTATATATTTTTATAAGCAAGAGTATCAACAGGCAAAATATTTTTATTTTCTTCTCTTTTTTCCTTTAAATAATCATCCCCGTTTAAGACAACTCTTTTAAATATTTCTTCAAGCTCTTTATTTGAATATATTTGGTAATAACCTTCATCAAGCTTGCTTACCAAAGCGTTAAACCTGTCTTTTTG
>CADBOZ010000044.1 GCA_902796515.1 uncultured bacterium
CGCAGGATGAATAAAAAACGAAGGAGTTCCGGTTGAAGCTAGCGATGCCGCAATTTTTTTTGCAATATGTCCCGATTTTCCCATTCCCGTTAAGATTATTCTTCCGGCTGCATTTTCAATCATATCAAGTGCACGGGTTAAATTTTCATCAAGAAGGTTTTTAAGCTCGTTAATTGCATCAATTTCCGTATCAATAGTTTTAATTGCGGATAATATATCGCTGTTTTGTAATTTATCAATCATTTGCATCAGATTTAACTCCTTTTATTCCATTCTACTACAATTAGCAGAATTTGCATTAATGTAAAATTAAATATAAATTTTTCTTAAAAATAGCAATATATTTTATATTTTTGTTTTTAATATTATATAAGGGAAATTTATCCAGATGATAAGTAGTGTTTCAGGAATAACATCTTTAAATCACGGCATTCCTATAAAGAATGCATCATCAAACGCTTGTTCTCAACAGAAAACATTTCACGGTCTTCTGCCAAAAACGTTCGGCCTGAAACCCGCTAATATTTTAACCCAATTGAATTCAAACGATAAAAAGAAATATGCTTATCTTGTTGATTATTTAAAAGATTTTCCCGTATCATACAATTCCTCAAATACACCCGCAAAAAAGCAACTGGATATTTTACTTAAAAACGGACGATTGTTATCAAAATCAAAAAATGACAGATCAACAACCCTTGATAATCTGTACGATATTGCAACAAAAGAAAGAGAATACGGGCTGGATTCAAAAAGACTCCTTGGTGACACGCTTGATATTCTTTCAAATCCGAGGATTATAACTCAAACTTTCGGCGATATACCTGATATTGAAAAACAGAAAATTTTATCCGAATTGCCCGATAATGAAAATGTAAAAAATAATCCGTCACTGATGGATGTAACAGCGTCGGGTACATGCGCCGCCGCATCAAACGAAGTTAATCTTGCAGACAAATACCCTGCAGAATTTGCAAGGTGGGTATCTAAATTATCGGCAAAAAACGACCCCTTATACTTAAATATAAATTTAAGCTCAATTTCAAAAAATAAGCTTGATGCCGTTACAATTTTAAATTTACTTGATGCAAAAACCGAAAGTTTTTCGTTTGATAAGGTAAGAATTAAAATTAATGCGGATAAAAATGTCGGCATCAGAGCCGGAATACAAAATAAATATTGGGATCCGGGTGAAAGAAATGTTGCGGATGTTCTTGTGCAGAGTGCAATTATGCAATTAGGCTCTCAAAATACATATGACACTCTTACGGACATAAGAGGCGGAAACTTTAATTCAAACCTGCAAGGATTAATTGAAATTGAAAAAACTTTTGTGGAATCACTGATTAAAGATAAAGAAATTACATCTCTTGTATACCAAAAATTTGACGACAGCCAAAATTTAATCGGATACACCTGCTCTTTCGATAAAATGGAAAAGCACATAAAAGATACAATAGACAGCGGCGATGATGTAATTATAGGTTATGTCTTAACAAATGAAACATCAGGAAGAACAGCTTCCCAGTACTATAATCCCCAAACCGACGGAGCACCGAATAAAGTTATAAACGGACACGAAATTACAATAGTCGATTATAAAACCGATGAAAACGGAAAGACAACATTTATTTGTATTGATACGGATGATGACAGCAACGGTTTTGTTGAATATACCGCAGATTGGCTTTTACCGAAACTTCATCATGCCGGATATCCTGCTCATATAGTTGAGGCCGACGAAAAAGAAATCTTAAAAAACTGTTCTTAAAATAAAAAAGGCGACACCCAGATTCGAACTGGGGGATAAGAGCTTTGCAGGCTCCTGCCTTACCACTTGGCCATGTCGCCGAACAACATAAGATAATGGTATTAAATAAATACTTAGTTGTCAAGCTAAACAATTAATTAAAATATTAAATCCATGAGAAGTTTTTAATATAGTTATCTTTGTTTATATCACCGAGTACTTTTACTTTGAAATATTTCGGCTCCGGTGTTTCAATATCTATGGGCGGAATTTTATTTAGTTGCTCTTTTAATTTTTCATCAACCTGTTTGTTTTTAGATGTTATAGAATTAATTAACTGTCCCATTGAAGCATTTCCGATTACCCCCAGTGCATTGGAAACACCTGAAGCGAGTTTTCCGTATATTCTTATATCGGCAAACGTTTCCAAAATATCATAAGTTCCCTCAAGATAGATACTTAAATTCTTACTCTTTGAAGTAATTTCCAGCTTTTCAACTTCACCTTTATTTATGGAAATATTTCCTTCTATTGTTTCAAATTCACCCGATTTGTACGGGGTCAATATTTGAATTATGTTATTTAGCGAAATTCCAAACACACCGTTTTTAAGCATATTTCCTGCTCTAAGCAGATACTCAAGAGAACCTAATTTCGGCATTTTTCCGTTATTTACCGAAAAACTTACGTTTGATTTTATGTTCTTTACGGATTGGACATCCGTAATATTTTTTGCTTCAAGGTTAACGGAACCGTTTATTTTTCCGAAAATTTGACCCTTCATTTTCAAAAATTCTTCGGTTAAGGTATTAGAATCACAATCCTGCATATCGGCTTTAATTTTTAATTCGGTAGATTTTAAATTATATTTACCGTTAGCATTCACCTTACCTTTTGCAATATCAAATACAATGTTTTTTAAGTTAAATAAATTATCTTTATAATTGAAGGTGCCGCTTAGATTTTGAGCTTTAATTTTATCAAAATCAACATTCTTAAAATCAAAATTTCCCGATTTAATTACAATATCTTCAGGTCGTATGCTTAAGCTTTGTTTTACATCAATATCCGTTCTGGATGAAGAAACGGGAACATTGCTTAAAATTTCCAAAATATTAAGTTTATTTGAAACAATATTGATATTTTCCAAAATATACGGAGGCTGTGTTCTGTTTTGCGCCTTAATATTAATTTTCAAATCACTGTCATTGTTTTTTGCAAATACCTCACCGTTAACCATATTATCCGTCATTGATAATTTAATATTGTCAATCAATGTATTATAAAGAGGAATATCTAAATCCTGAAAATAAGCTCTTCCGTTTGCCTTTGGTGAGGCGGTATTACCCTTAAGGGTTATATCGCAATCCATGTTTCCTTTTTTCAAGATTGATTTTTTGAAAAATAAATTTAAAACTCTGACATTTACCGGAGATAAAGTTGAAATTTTTAAATTATCATAGAAAAGTCCGTCTTCCTTATGAATAATTTTTCCGATAACTTTCAGGCATGTAACGGGATTAACCTTTCCGTTCTGGTTTGAAATGTATTTTATAAGTCTTATATTGTTTAATTCGGCAATATTATTATTTACGATAATTTTACCTGAAATTTCACGTTTTAAATTTTCATCCCCGATATTTGCTCCGCTGTACAAAATATCCGAATCCTTGGGAATTGTTGCGGTAAAATCAATTGAATAGTCATCACTTCTGCCTTTAAAATTACCTTTAATCGGAACTTCACCTTTAATTTTAACGGGTGTGGTTAAAAATCTGTTTATAACGGCATCATTGGTTGCTTCGTTAACAATTGCGGAAAAATTAGCCTCAAGAGTTTTTGTCTTATATATATCCTTTAACACAGCCTTAACAAATAAGGGCATTGCTTGATATTCAACGGTTAGAGGGTTGAGTTTTACGGTATCGTTTTTTATTTCAATGTGTGCATTTTTAATCTTTGTTTGCGAAAGATTTATTTTCGACAATGAAACATTTTTTAAATCACATTTTTCCAAAAATATATCAAGATTAAAGTAGGGGTTTTTGCTTAAGAATTTTGATATCTCGCCTTTTATTTTTAATTTACCTTCAAGAATCGCTATATCCAAATTGTTAAAAATCATTTTGCTGTTTTCAAATCTGACTATTCCCGAATTAAATTTTATATTCTTGTTTTTTTCACCGTTTAATCCGATTAAATATCCGTTGTGTTTAAGGTTTGAAAAATCAAAATCAGCAATATTAATAATTCCCTCTGATTTAATATTTGCTTTCAAAAGAAAATTAAGTCCGTCAACAAAATCCGGAACATATTGCATCGAAGGATTTTTTTTTGCTTCAGCCAGAATATCGGCAAATTCAATTAAATCCGAGTAAATTTCGCTTTTAATACGTGCTTTTTTATCGGTTACTATCTTTTCAATGCTGTCTTTAGACTCGAATTTAATATTTGTCTTTGAATTATTAATAAATAATTTTATATCTCCTTTTTGGTAATCACCAAATTCTATCGTGCCTGATATTTTTTTTGCCTGCATTTTATTATTTAATATTACTTTATTGTTTTTAAATCTTAAAAATCCCGAAAGTTTTAACGCGGAAAGAAAATTAGGGTCTTCATAGTCTTTTATCGTTCCTTTCAGATTTATTTCCGCATCCGCATTTCCGGATGTTGCCGCAATATTTTTCGTAAAAATAGTATAAGGTTTTGTTACCAAACTGTTATTGAAAATATTCAACAAAGTTCCCATACGGGTATTATCTATCTTTGCTTTAAGCGCTACTTCGCCTTTTGTATTTCCGGTACCGGTCAAAATAAATAAGCCATCATGAACTTTGCCTTTTATTTCCTTGAAAATCAAATTTTTGTTATCAAATACAAGCTTGCACACTCCTTTTTCAAGCTTTACATCCAGTCCTTCAATTTTAGCGGATGCATTTGAAGCATTAAATTCCCCGAATATTTGAGCATCAAATACGGTTCCTTGAGTCTTTATATCTATATTGCCGTAACCGTCTATATCCATTATGGGAACAGGGCCTATGTTAAATCCGATTATTTGTTGTATCGGAACGAGGTATAATTTTGCAAATTTTAAATCAATCCTTGGTGTTGATTTTACGGAATACTTGCCCCACAGAGAGTTATCAAGATTTGATACGCCGTCAATGGTTACATATTCATTGCCAGGAGTATAAACTCTTGTATATATCCTTACTTTATCCTTCATGAAAACGGCATTGACATCATTTTGTTTGTACGACTTAGGATAATTAGGTATATGAACGTTTGAAACTTTAAGATTTCCCGTTATATTAAGCGGAGAATATTTAAGGTGTAATTTTCCGTTTGCAACACCATAAAAATTTGACTTTTTCAGAGTCGGAATACCCTTTGGACGATATGAAATCAAGCCGTCGGGAAGAAGATAAACCAGATTTGCAATTTGAGTATCTTTTATTTCGGTTTCAATATCAATATTCGGATTTTTGGAAAATATTTTACTTACCTCGCCGTGCGCATCAAAAAATAAATTATCACCTGTAACGTTAAAGTTTTTAATCTTTAAAACTTTTTCAAAATTAAATTCGGATAATATATTGATATCCTTTTCGGATAATGTAATCAACTTGTCCTGGTACTGCATTTTTGGATTTTTGATTTTTATATCGGTTCTATAACTGCTATCCTTATCGGTCTTTACAGCAAAGTCGAGTTTTCCGCTTATTTTAGCAATATCGGGCGATACATACTTTTTAAAAACACCGTCTAAAATGTTTAAATCAAAGTCGTTTATTTGAGCATTGATATTTCCGTTCAGGAAATTATCCGCTGAATACTTCGTATCAACGTCAGTATTAAACGGCGATACGGTTCTCTTGCCGTTTATTTCTCCCGTGATTTTTCCTTGAGCCGCAAGTTTGAAATAATTTTTACGCTTTGATATTTTCGCATCAATATTGTTTGAAGTAAGTATTATCTTCGTTTTTGTATTGTATTGATCCTCAAAAGTAAAATTAAAATTCCTTATAAATCCGCATATGCGTACGAGGGTAAATCCTTTTAAATTATCTTTTTGTTTAAAAGCTTTTATAAAATCAATTTCTCCCGAAGCATCTCTCTTTGCGCTTATTTGAATATTTTCAATATCAAGTTTTTTAAGATTTATTCTTTTTACAAGAAGTGAAAAAGGTTTTATTGTAATATCGGGATTTGTAATTGAAACAAATTTTACGGACTTTTTTTCATCATATAAGTTTATTTGTTGAGCTTTAAAATTCAAATTAAACTCGTGGCTTAAAACTGTTTTAGGAGTAACAAATTCAATTTTTAAACCGGTGTATTTTTTAACCGCCTTTTCCAGCAAAGAATATGAAATTGAATTTAAAAGAGTAACAGCCGAAACATAAATAAATAAAAGCAGGAAAAAAACGATAAGAAGCACCTTAACAATCTTACCCGTTAATTTATTTTGTTCTCCGTAATTTTCCAAAAAAATTTTTAGTTTTTTATACATGTACTTCTATTATAAAATCATTTATTCGGTATTGCTCTAATTTTTTCGGAAAATTTATAAAAATTATGTTGAAATTATGAAAAAATCCGTTAATATTGAATTATGGCTAAAAAATTAATTTTAATAATTTTAACATTATTTGTAACAAATATTACGGCACTTGCTTATGAAGCCTGCCTTCCGAAAGGTTCTTTAATAAAGGTTTATACAAGAATTCCCCTTAATACTTCAAATCTTGAAGAAGGTTCCGAAGTATATTTCATTGCACCTGCGGACGTGTGGGTATTGGAAGAAAAAGCGATTAAAAAAGGGGATATATTTCATGGCTATGTGAATATGTTAAAAATGCCCGTTGAAGGTGTGAATGCCGCAATGAGCATTAAAATTACTTCCGTGGAATCAAGTGACGGACAGGAAAAAAATATTGACGGCAAAATAATTTTTCCGGGTTCGGGCGATGTATTGGGCGGAAATTTAACAAATCCCGCATCGTATAACAGAACAATTCACCCCAAAAAAGTATACGGGAATATCTGGGGCGGAACTTTACAATATGTTCCAAGCGGAAAATATGAATTCGGACACCATGTTGAAATCAATCAGCGCGACAGTATTTTTGTAGAACTTAACGAAAATTTCTATATGTAAATAATTTGATAAAATTTTTATGCTTATGCTAGAATAAGTTTTGAACAAATGCGGTGAGGATTAATGAAAAAGACAATAAAATTATATTTTGTATTTTTCTTATTTATATTGTGCGGTTTTTCTTTAAATCAGTATAGTATGGTACATGCGGCAGTATCATTTGTCGACAACGAAGAAAGCAGCTACATATACATTCCCGCAGGTTCAAATTGCGAAGGCATTGTGGCGCAAACAGTAGATTATTCCACGGTGATTACAGGGCAGAACATTGATATTATTTTACTTAACGATTTTAAATACAAAGATAAAATAATAGCTTCATCAGGAAGCGTTATAGAAGGTAAGATTACGGATAAACATACGAAAAACGGTAAAGTTGAAGGCCTTAAAATCAGATTTACATCAATAAGAACATTATATAATAATATAATACCGGTTAATGCTCTTGTGGTTTTAGACGGAGATATTGAGGCAAAGAAACTTATTGCCAATGACAAAATAAATCTATACTTCAGCCAGCCGATTACAATAGGAGCAAAATAATTATCCGAAAGGGCAATTTATAAAAAACATTATATAGATAATAATTTATCAAGAAAACAAAGATTATGGCACAAATAAGAAATAAATACGATATAAAAGAAACAATAGAAAACGAAATAATGACGGCAAACAAGTCACTCCCGAATTTTTTCAATAAAAGAGATGAACTGGATCCGATATTGGGAACTGCGCTTTCTTGCGCCGCACATATAATATTCTTTATTTTGTTTGTTTGTTTAAACTTCATAATGGGGATAATAATGCCCTATCTTCCGAAACCCGAACTCCCAAACAGAGATATAGAGTTTGTTTTGGTTCAAAATGAGTCAAAACCTCCGATTAATAAGAATACAAAATTAAGAGCGGACAGGGATTCTCAAGCTGGCGGAAAACATGATCCGACAAAAAAAATATCGGAACCGAGTCCCGCACCGAGTAAAGCCGTACAAAAACAACCGCAAAAAGTTGCAAGTGCGCCCGCAAAACCTATCCAACAACCGCAAAAACCTCAGCCCAAACCGGCTGTAAGACAAGCGGTAATTCCGCAGGCTGCACCTTCAAAACCGCAGCAACCGGCAAAACCTTCAGCGGTTAAAGCTCCGGCAAAACCTTCGGTTAAACCGGCGGGAGTCCAAAGTCCTTCAGCACCAAAAGTAGCTACGGCACCAAAAAGTCCGTTTAATATTCCCGTTCCAAAATCCGCAGGAAATACAGGCACAGGTTATAAACCTGCGGGCTCACCCGTAAGCGGGGGCAATAAACCTTCTTCAGGTACTACAGGGGGTCAACCTTTAGCTCCAAAATTTAGCAGTTCGACAGGAAGCAGCGGCAAATCAGGTGCTGCCGGAGGTACGGGCAGCAGCGGTTCAAAATACGCTTCAAGAGGCACCGGCGGTTACGGTACAGGCGGAAATCCGAGCCCCGGAAATCCAAACGGCACACCGGGAGTAGATGCAATAAAACAGCCCGACTGGGGCCCTTATATGCGCGATTTAGAGCAAAGAATTAAAAGAAATTGGTCACCCCCGAAAGGTGACAGCTCGAAACGAGTTGTAATAACTTTTACAATAGGACGTGACGGCAGACTTTTAAGTCACAGAATAACAAAGTCATCAGGTGTTCCGCTTGCGGACAGAGCAGCAATGGGAGCGATTGAAGCAACGGCACCGTTTAGACCTTTGCCGCCCGAATTCAAAGGACAATCCGTCCCGATTGAATTTACATTTGATTATAATGTTATAAATAGTGTAATGAAATAAGAAAAAAGAGGATAAAAATATGGATTTAATGATTAACGCAATAATGCAGGA
>CADBOZ010000045.1 GCA_902796515.1 uncultured bacterium
AACGGGAGTTGCTTCTAAAACACTTAAATCAATGGGTGTTAATATTAAAGAAGCAAGAGAAGAAGTTGAAAAAATAATAGGAAGAGGATGCGGCTTTGTGGCTGTTGAAATTCCTTTTACGCCGAGAGCAAAAAGAGTCCTTGAATTATCATGGGACGAAGCAAGACAGCTCGGGCACAATTATATAGGCACGGAGCATCTTTTACTCGGGTTAATACGAGAAGGTGAAGGCGTTGCCACTAAAGTTTTGGAAAATTTAGGAGTTGACTTAAACAAATGTCGCTCAAATATAATTAAAATGCTTGGCGAAACAAAATCGTCATCTTCATCATCAGGCTCACAGCTTTTAACTCCCGGCGTTTCTCAATCCAAAGCAAAAACTCCGTCTTTGGATGAGTTCGGTACAGATTTAACTCTGGCAGCTCAGGAGCAAAGACTTGACCCTGTTGTGGGACGTGAAAAAGAAATTGAAAGAGTTATCCAAATTCTTGCACGTCGTACAAAAAATAATCCCGTGCTTTTGGGTGAACCGGGGGTTGGTAAAACAGCCATAGCAAACGGATTAGCACAAAAAATAGTAGACGGCGAAGTTCCCGATATTCTTGAAAACAAGAAAATTATACAACTTGATATGGGACTTTTAATTGCGGGAACAAAGTACAGAGGTGAGTTCGAAGAACGTCTTAAAAAGATTATGGATGAAATTCGACAAGCAGGAAATGTTATTCTTGTAATTGATGAAATGCATACTCTTATCGGAGCCGGTGCGGCTGAAGGTGCAATTGATGCGGCAAATATATTAAAACCCGCATTATCAAGAGGCGAAATTCAAGTTATCGGTGCTACAACATTGGATGAATACAGAAAATATATTGAAAAAGATTCAGCTCTTGAACGTCGTTTCCAAACGGTTATCGTAGATCAGCCGTCTATAGAAGAAACGATACAGATAATTAAGGGCTTAAAATCAAAATATGAAGAACACCATAAATTAATCATCTCGGATGAAGCAATTGAAGCCGCAACTAAACTTTCAAGCAAATTTATAACCGAAAGATTTTTACCCGATAAAGCAATAGATATTATTGATGAGGCGGCATCTAAAGTAAGGCTCAATGTTTCAACGCTTCCGCCCGAAGGGAAAGAACTTGATAAACAATTAAAAGCAATTATAAAAGAAAAAGAAGAGGCAATAAGAAATCAGGAATTTGAAAGAGCATCCGACTTAAGAGATGATGAGGCTGATTTAAAAGATAAAATCCACGAAATTTCCGAAGAATGGAGAGAGTCACAGGATGAAAATAAACCTGTCGTGGGGGTTGAAGAAGTAGCTTCGGTAATTGCAACTATTACGGGTATTCCTGTAACGAAAATAACCGAAGAAGAGTCGGAAAGACTTCTTAAACTTGAAGAAACACTTCACAAAAGAGTAATAGGTCAATCCGATGCGGTTGTATCGCTTTCAAAATCAATAAGAAGAGCTCGTGTGGGCTTAAAAGCTCCCAACAGACCAATAGGAAGCTTTATATTCTCGGGGCCTACGGGTGTAGGTAAAACAGAACTTGCAAAAGCACTGGCTGAAGCTGTATTTGGTTCTGAAGACAATATGGTTAGAGTTGATATGTCCGAATTTATGGAAAAACATTCAACTTCAAAGCTTATAGGTTCACCTCCCGGATATGTAGGATATGATGACGGCGGAAATATGTGTGAAATAATAAGAAAGAAGCCGTATTCCGTAGTTCTTTTTGACGAAATTGAAAAAGCGCATCCCGATGTGTTTAATATAATGCTTCAAATACTGGATGACGGAAGATTAACAGATTCAAAAGGTCGTCATATTAATTTTAAAAACACAATCATCATTATGACATCAAATGTCGGCGCAAGTATGATAACCAATACTCAAAAACTCGGTTTTTCAATATCCGGTGACGATAAGAAAGACAGATATGAAAAACTTAAAGATACAGTCAATGAAGAACTTAAGAAAGCATTCAGACCCGAGTTTTTGAACAGGGTTGATGATATTATCGTATTTGCTCACTTAAATCAGGAAGAAATCAGACAAATTGTTGAACTGATGTTGAAAGACTTATTCAAACGCTTGTCCGAAAGAGAACTGACAATTGAAGTAACAGATGCGGCAAAAGATTATCTTGCAAAAGAAGGTTATTCCGAAACATATGGTGCAAGGCCGCTACGCAGAGTAATACAAAAGAAAGTGGAAGATGTTCTTGCGGAAGAAATTTTAAGCGGAAATTACAAAGCAAACGATAAGCTTAAAATGGATTACAGGGACGATAAGATAATAATCGAAAAAATCGAAAGTTAGTAATTGTTATGTATATTAAATACAGACAGGAGATTTAATTGTTTCCTGTCTGTATTTTTTTAGTTTAAATCATCATAAACTCTCTTTACTTCTTTTATATCCTGCCACATTAACCATTTTGGGCTTCCTTTTTCTCTTGAATCATTTCTTAAAAGATATGACGGATGAAAAATCGGCATCATCTTACCGTATTTACCTTCAAACCACTTACCTCTGACACTTGTTATTCCTCTTGCATCCGGTAATAATGAATTAAGAGCAACAGAACCGCAAATTAAAATAATTTTGGGTTTTAATATTTCAAGCTGGGTGTCTAAAAAATATCTGCATGAGGCTTTTTCTTCGGGTAAAGGATTTCTGTTATTCGGAGGGCGGCATTTTATTGTATTACAAATGTACACATCGCGCTCCCGCGATAGTCCGACGCTTGCAAAAATTTTATCAAGAAGCTGTCCTGCACGTCCTACAAAAGGTTTTCCTTTTACATCTTCCCAATATCCCGGAGCTTCTCCGACAAGCACCAGCTTATTATTCGGAATTCCGTCAGAAAATACAACGTTTGTCCTTGTTTTTGAAAGTTCACATAAGGTACACGTTAAACATTTATTTTTTACGCTTTCCAACTCTTCAAACATTTATTTATATATTTTTTCCCATATTATAAGCTGCTTCCAGCAAATCATTTCTGTTTAATACATCATTTGGGCTTTCCAGCCCGCCGGCTTCAAGGCATCCCATAAGTTTTACACCGCTAAAACAAGCAATCCACCCGTTAATACCGTTTATAACAGATTGAACAACACCTTTTGACCCATCCGCAGATGTTGCAATCACATATACTTCACTAAATTTTTTTCCTGTTGCAAACATAGAATTTGCCCTATCAATAAGCGTTTTCATTTGTCCTGACATCTCGTAATAATATACAGGAGTTGCCCAGACAACTACATCCGCTTCTTTTATTTTTAAAGTAATTTCGTTTGCATCATCATCAATAACACACTTACCAAGCTTCTGGCACGCCATACAGCCTTTGCAAAAGCTGATTTTTTTATCTTTTAACGTAATAAATTCAACATTATGCCCTGCATCCTTTGCACCGCGTTCCGCTTCGTGTGCTAAAATTTCTGAATTTGCATTATTTCTTAAACTTGTAGATATAATTAGTACTTTTTTCATTTGCATTCTCCGTTATTGAAATTTATATTTTTTCCTGTTGTAAATTGCTTTTTGTCTAACGCAATCAACTCCGCATACATCTAACGCAAAGTTTATTTTATCTGTTGACCCTTTTGCTTTTTTAGACTGCATAGCAATCGTTTTTAATGTTGTATTTTTCTCTCTTAAACCAATCTCAACCTGACCCAACTTAATATATAAGTCGCCTTTTAAATATACATCACTCGCTCCGTGAATATTGGTATTTTTAGCTGTAGTCATTGCTTCTTTATACTTGTTTTGCATTATGTAGGCATAAATCGAATTTATTTTATAGGCTGACTTTATCTGTGACTCTATCGCAATAGTTTTGTTGTAGTCACCCTTATATAAATACAATCTGGCAAGTTCATTTGATACTTTTGAATTCTTTTTATAATTACCGTTTATTGATTTTTCATAATACCGTATTGCCAATTTGCCGTCAAATTTTCCTTCAATAGTATCATATATTCTTCCCATTTGATAATATATTTCACTTTTTTCAAAAGGAAATATTGATAAACGCAAAGCTTTATGCATAACAGTTGGGTTCTTATTTAAGACACCAATATAAACAACGGAAAAAGGTATAAGCAAATAAATTCCGAGCAGCAAAAAAGGGATACATATAATATCCTTTACTTTAAGAAATTTTTTTGATTTTATGCAAGAAAAAATCAAAAAAAACAAATTCAAAGTACAGAATACGCCAATTATTGGTATAAAACCGTAATATGTACTAAGTAACTGCATATACTCCTCTTTTTAAACAGCATGTGCCGTAAAATTATAAGCACATATATAATCCTTGGATTTTAACTGTTTATTTAATTATAATACAAATTTACGTTATTTTTACATTGTAACAATTTAATTCATATAAAAAAATCATTACATGTTCATAAACCCGGCATATAATAATAGAACTATGTTTTTGGATTTTCTTGTAACTTTTGTCGCATATTTTATAAGAAACATTTTATCGGTCGTTTTGGTTATTTTTATTCTTTATTATTGGACAAACAGACGATACGACAGACCAAACGGATACAGCATGGAGCAATACACAAACAGCAGTCCGGTAACAAATTTCGTAAGAACAATTAAAAGGAATATATATTTTTCAAAAAATAAAAATATTTCAAAAAATACACCCGATCAGTATCGTTTTTTTAATACAAATGTTATTCTGATATATGAAAAAAGAGAGAAAAAAATAAAATGTATTGAGCTGAAAGGCAACTTAAGAAAACTTTCCGATACGGGTCTTTACAATAGCACTATTTTTAATCCTATTGATATATATGATGATTTGATAAAAACCTTTGACTATAAAACCACTTTTAGCGACATTGAGCATTATTTTGACCAAAACAATATAGACTACATAATAAAAACCAACAAACGAAAAAACGATACAGGTAAAATAAAAAAGCAAGCACTTCAGCTTAACACAAGAAAAATCGATATCAATCAAGCTAATGAAAGCGAGCTTGCAAGTTTACCCGGAATAAATATTATTTACGCAAAAAAAATTATTCAAAAAAGAGATTTAAAAGGCGGGTTTAAAACAACAGACGATTTTATTTCAATTTTAAAACTAAAAGAGCACTTTTTAGAACAAATAAAAGAACTGATAGTTATAAGTGACTATAATACCAATAAAAACTCAAACGCAAATATAAACGAAAGAACAATTGATTTATAAATGGAATTCAGAGTACATCACATATTAAAAAATACGAAAGTCGAAGGGCCGTATACAAGGTACTGTATATGGTTTCAAGGATGTTCAAAACACTGTAAGGGTTGTTGGGCAAAAGCTACGTGGGATTTTAAAAAAGGGATAAAATATAATACCGATGATATAATACAGGATATTTTAAACACAAAAAACATTGAAGGCGTTACATTTCTCGGCGGGGAACCGTTTGAACAATTTGAAGCGCTGTACGAAATAGCAAGCAAAGTTCACAACAATAATCTTGGCGTATTGTGTTTCACAGGGAAAAACTATAAAGAAATCAAAAGTAAATATTCAAAAATTCTGTCCTTTATAGATTTGCTGATAGACGGCGGTTTTGAGGAAAAAAACATTGATTTTTCACGCCCCTGGGTAGGTTCATCTAACCAAAATTATTATTTTCTTTCAAACAGATATAAAACGGATATCATTAAAAAATATAAAAATAAAGTTGAAATAAATATAAAAAAAGACGGAACGGTATTTATAAACGGCATGGGTGATTTTAATAAACTGGCGGAAAATTTTAAAATTCATACACAAGTTACATGTAAAAATTCGGCACAATCAATATAATTTAAACAAGTAACAAAGACATAAAAGAGGAAATTATGGAAAATCAGGACAAACTTACCAGTTTTATCAAAGCAAGATTTCCCTACATATATATTGAGAGCTTTGAAGAAGACAGAATAGTAAAACATATTGAAAATATTGTAAATAACCAACTTAAAAGCAAGGTAACAAGAGAAATTTTAGTTTGGAGCCAGTCTTCCGGATTAAAAAATAAAAACAAAGCAATTACAAATACCAAATCTCCTGCTCAAATTCTGGAATTTATAAAAAAATACGAGCAAAGCGCTATTTTTATACTTCTGGATTTCCATGTATACTTCGGAGAAAAACACAGACCCGGAGATAATGAAACAATAAGGCAGCTCCGTGATTTAGTTCCGTATTTAAAAAGAAGCGAAGCAAGAAAAACCGTGGTTTTTGTTTCACCTGAACTGAATATTCCTCAAACTCTTGAAAAAGATATTGTAATTTATGATTTCAATCTTCCAAACTTAGAACAGATAAAAGACAGTTTAAACAGAATGATATCGGTAAATTCAAGGGTTGATTCATCCGATTTAACCGAAGAAGACAAAGACAAATTATGTAAAGCGGCACTGGGTTTAACAATGCAGGAAACAGAAAATGCATTTGCTCTTGCAATGGTTAATGACGGAAAATTAAATGCAAAGGACATAAAAGTTGTTCTTGAAGAAAAAATGCAGGTTATAAGAAAAAACGGACTTCTGGAATATATTCAAACGGATCTTAATATTAATGATATCGGAGGTCTTGATAATCTTAAAAAATGGCTTCTGAAAAGAAATAATTCCTGGAGTGAAAGAGCAAAAAAATATTGCATTCCCTCTCCAAAAGGCGTTCTTGTAACGGGAATTCCCGGCTGCGGTAAAAGCTTAACGGCAAAAGCAATGAGTGCCATATGGAATTTACCTCTTTTAAGACTTGATTTAGGAAAGATATTTTCCGGCATAGTAGGCAGCTCGGAAGAAAACTTGCGAAAAGCAATTAAAACCGTGGAGGCGGTTTCTCCTTCTATCTTATGGGTTGATGAAATCGAAAAGGGTTTAAGCGGAGCAACTTCATCAAATGACGGAGGTGTTTCCACAAGAATATTCGGAGCATTTTTAACATGGATGCAGGAAAAGACCGCTCCGGTATTTGTTATAGCAACAGCTAACAATATTTCTAAATTGCCGCCGGAATTACTCAGAAAAGGGCGTTTTGATGAAATATTTTTTGTTGACTTGCCTACATTTAACGAAAGAAAAGAAATATTTTCCGTACACCTTAAAAGGCGACTGAAAGATGAAGAAGTAACAAAAGACATTAAGCCCGATGACGAAAATTTAATCAAATATCTTGCGGAACACACGGAAGGTTTTATAGGCTCCGAAATAGAACAGGTTGTTATAACGGCACTATGTGATGCATTTTTTGAAAACAGGCCGTTAAAATTTGAAGATTTTGTAAAAGCTATTGAAAATACGGTTCCGCTGTCAAAAACCCAAAAAGAACAGATATTAGCATTAAGAGAATGGGCAAATATAAGAGCGGTTAGCGCATCTTCAAAAGAAAACACCGAAAATTATGCAAACAATTCTGACTTGAATAATGATATAACCTCATCACGAGGCGGAAGGAGGCTTGATATATAATGTCGGTTACTATTACACTAACACCATACAGTCTGTTATCATCAGTTATTCTGTTACCTTTTTATGTCGGAAAAGATATAGCGGACGGTATTAAAGACAATAATATCGGCACAAAAAAATTAATACACATTGATGAGCAGGAGCTATCCGGCAAAGAATTTGAAACCAATCTTGTCGACAGAGATACACTCGTCAAAACACTTCTGGAGCACGGTTGCATAATAGAAAAAGAGGTCGGAAATTCCGTTAAATGCAGTTTGGAAAACATACAGCTTGAGTTTTACAAAAAAAACAATGATGCAAAAACTCCTTACTCCGTAAAAATAGAAATTAATAATGAACTTACAGTTAT
Source organism: uncultured bacterium (assembly GCA_902796515.1). Classification (GTDB taxonomy): domain Bacteria; phylum Cyanobacteriota; class Vampirovibrionia; order Gastranaerophilales; family Gastranaerophilaceae; genus RUG14156. Next base: position 7,863 of record CADBOZ010000045.1, read on the forward strand.
TGATACGGATAATAAAGCATCGGAATTATTAAACGATATACACAACGAATATTCAATAAATACGCAGGAAGCATCATACAATAAAATCAAGGAAAGACTTGAAGAAAAAAATATGCAAATCGAAAGCGAAGAAGTTTTTGATGACGACACTATAGTTATAACCGTAAATTTAGATTAAGGATAATTATGGCAAAAAAACAATTAAAAATTAAACTTTTACCTAACGGTGAAATAAAAATGGAAACAGTAGGAATTAAGGGCAAAAAATGCCTTGATTGCGTTAAACTTATGGAAATTCTTGCCGATGCAAAAGTTGAAAAACAAGAATTAACAAAAGAATATTACGAGCAGGAAGATACTCAAACATACTATAACGAAACAAAACAAAATATAAAGTTTAACTAAAATATTCAGGCAATAAAAAAGCCTTTCAACAAGGCTTAAATTAATGTGTTATTTTGATAAAAGGGTAAAAGGGAATGGTTAGGGATATATGTAAGGAATTTAACCTTACACATATATAAAGTATATATTCATTAAATAATTGCTCAATATTTTTTACTTATTTACAAAACTTAACAATTTTCTTGCTTGCTCATATATTTTTTTGCGCGCGAAAGAGTTTCAAGTTTAGAAGTTTTTACTTCTTCTTCTCTGTTTTTAATGATACTTTCCGAATTAAGAGATAAATTTTTATCTTTATAAGTAATTGCTGATTTTGTATTTAAAAGTTCGATTTCCGATTTATCAAAAGGAGACTTAATTAATTTTTCATCAAACGAAGCAACCGTACCCGATATTTTACCCCCTTGCAATGTTTTTCCTATGCACAATCCCGCTTTAAATAGTGCATTTAGCACGGGTTTTGAATGATTATAAGTACAATAAATTCCGTCAGATTTAAGGTGTTTTGCAATTTCCGATATTAATTCTTCACTCCACAACTCCGGCTGTTTATAAGGCGCAAAGCCGTCATGAAAAATAACATCGTATTTTTTATTTAAAGATTTTATTACTCTTCTTATATCGTCAAAATAAAAATTTATAAAATCAGGTTTACAAAGATTTGATTTTATAATTTGATTAATTTTATTATCATATTCAAATTCAAATGATTTCTTTGCCAAATCTTCATCGATTTCAACGCAATCAATTGAATTTATTTGATTAAAATTTTCAAGCGCACACTTGGTGTTATAACCGATACCGTAGCAGATATCAAGAATATCTACATTTCTGTCATTTAATAACAACGCGGGTTTTATAAATTTTTCAAAAGCTTCGGTTTTAGCACCGAATTTTGAATGATAAATTTCATTTAATTTTTTATCATACAGCCCTATTGAACCGTCAGCAGTTCTGTAGATTTCTATGTTGTTCATCGTTTTCTTCTGAAATTATATGGTGCATTTTTTCAATTTTTGTTTTTATATATCTTTCATTGTACTTATTAATAACAGGTTCAATCGGCAGTCTTTCATTGATTTCAAGACCGTAACCTTCAAGCCCGATTATTTTTGTAGGATTATTTGTCAAAAGATTAAATTTTCTGTAGCCGAGATTTCTTATAATTTGAGCGCCTATGCCGTAATCTCTCAAATCGGGAGCAAAACCGAGGCTAATATTTGCCTGAACGGTATCCTGTCCTTTATCCTGAAGGGCATATGCTTTGATTTTGTTAATAAGCCCTATTCCTCTTCCTTCATGACCTTTCATATATACAAGCGCACCTTTTCCGTACTTGTTTATCATCGTAAGAGCAGTATGAAGCTGATAATTGCAGTCACACCTCAGACTGTGGAAAATATCACCCGTTAAACATTCCGAGTGCACTCTTACCATCGGAATTTTGTTTGTGCCGTCATCTTTTACAAGAGCGACATATTCTTTATTGTTTAATACGTTTCTGTATCCGTATATTGTAAATTCTCCGAATTGCGTCGGTAAAGAAGCACTTGCTTCCATTTTTACAAGTGTTTCTTTTTTTATTCTGTATTTAACTATTGAAGCAACGGTTATAACTTTTATATCGTTAGTCTTTGCAAAATCCAATATATAATCACGCCTTGCCATATGTCCGTCCGGAGTCATTATTTCGCACATAGCTCCGGCTAAAGGCAGATTTGTTTTATAGTTTAAATTCGATAACCTTGCAAGGTCAACAACCGCTTCCGTATGACCTATTCTTTCAAGTACGCCGCCTTCTCTTGCAACGCAAGGAAATAAATGTCCGGGGCGTCTTAAGTCTTCGGGCTTTGAATTTTTATCAATCAATATTTCGATTGTTTTTGCTCTGTCAAACGCTGAAATACCGGTTGTAACGCCATATTTTTCATTTGCATCAACAGATACCGTAAAAGCTGTTTTCATACTCTCGGTATTTTGCTCAACCATCTGACCCAGCTGCATATTTTCGGCAATTTGTTTATCTATTGCAACACAAATAAGCCCTCTTGCATTTTGCGCCATATAATTTATTTTTTCAGGGGCGGCATATCTGGCATTACATATCATATCCCCTTCGTTTTCTCTGTTTTCATCATCAACTACGATAACTATTTTTCCCTGATTATAGTCTACTATTGCATCTTCAACCGAACTAAACATAATTTCTTCCTTGTTTATTTTAAAAACCGTTTTCTTTTAAAAATTCTTCGGTAATTTTTGATTTACCTGTACCGACAGAATTTTCAGTAATTTTTTTTATGTATTTTCCCGTTACATCATATTCTATATTAACTATATCACCTATTTTTAAATTTCCGAGATTTGTATCTTTTAAAGTTGCGGGAATTAATGACACTTCAAAAGAATTTATATCAACATTTGAAACAGTTAAACTTACGCCGTTAATCGCAACGGAGCCCTTCAGAATAATTAAGTCTGTATTACATTTGAAGGATATTTTTTTTGAAAAACCGTCAACAGATATACTTTTAACGGTTGCTGTCGTATCAATGTGACCCTGAACAATGTGCCCGTTTAATCTGTCACAGACTTTGAGCGCTCTTTCAAGATTAACCGTATCATTATTTTTTAAATATTTTAAATTGGATAAATTGAGAGTTTCTTTCATTATATCAGCCGAATACAAATTTGATTTTTTTTCCGATACGGTCAAACAAACCCCGTTTAAACAAATAGAGTCACCGATTTTTATTGTTTCGGGAAATGCAAAATCGCAAACAAAATCAACCTTTGCACCGAGGGAATTTAATTCAAATCTTTTTATTGTACCTATGCTTTCAATTAAACCGGTAAACATTTATTTTCTGACCTTATTTTCTTCTCCTTTAAGAAGCCTTGAAATATTGCTTCTGTGAAGCCATACAATATAAACCGCAGCAATAATACAGTATACCGTATAGCAAACGGGATTATTCAAAAAATACATTAAAAAAGGAGCAATGCTGACTGCAATAATCGAACCGAGAGAAACATACTTTGATACATAAGTAATAATCCCCCAAATGAGCGCAACACCGATACCGACTGTCGGATTAAGAGCAAGAATTGTACCGACTCCGGATGCCACCGATTTTCCGCCTTTAAACTGCAAAAATACAGGTTTTGAATGCCCTATAATAACAAAAATTGCGGAAATTACCGCATATATTCCGTATGTATCGGCGATAAAATATTTACTTAAAATTTTTGCAGCAATAACAGGCAGAGCGCCTTTAATTGCATCCAGTATCATAACGATAAAAAACCATTTTTTGCCGAGAACTCTTTTAACATTCGTTGCCCCCGTAGAGCCCGAACCTATTGTTCTTATATCCTGACCTGTTTTTAATTTTACCGTTATATATCCTGTCGGAATTGAACCGATTAAATAAGCAAATATTATAAATGCAAGTATAAATAAAATATTCAACTATTTATCTCCTTTTTGACGGTATGAAATAATTACGGGAGTTCCTTTAAAACCGAAATTTTCCCTTATTTTTTTACTCAAGTATCTTTTGTAATGGTCTTGAATTAAATCTTTGTTGTTTATAAATATAACAAACGTCGGAGGTTCGGTCTTTGCCTGAGTTGAATAAAAAATCTTAAGCGTTTTTCCTTTAATTGAAGAAGGAGGATTTAAACAATAAGCTTCATTTATTACTTTATTCAACAAACCTGTTGATATTCTTTTTTCTCTCTCGCTTTGTATTTGAAGAGCTGTTTTAAAAATGTTATTCATTCTCTGCCCTGTTTTTGCGGAAATAAATATTTTTTCCGCATAATTTAAAAACGGACAATCTTTTTCAATTTTTTCTTCAAATTTATGAGTCGGAGTGTTTTTTATTAAATCCCATTTATTAAAAGCCAAAATCAGCCCAGCACCGGCTTCTTCGCATATGCTTGCAATTTTTTTATCCTGATCCGAAATCCCTTCGGCGGAATCTATTACAAGAAGTGCAACATCGCATTCCCTTATTGCCCTAATCGCTCTGTCTACGGCAAACATTTCAACACCGTAGTCAACTTTTGATTTTTTTCTTATTCCTGCGGTATCAACAAGTCTGAATGTTTTATCTTCAAAAATTATTTCTTCGTCAATCGAATCTCTTGTTGTGCCGGAAACATCACTTACTATTGCTCTTTGCTTATTTAATAAATTATTTAAAATTGAGCTTTTGCCTGCATTCGGCTTTCCGACTATTGCAATTTTTATCGGTTTGTTCCCGTCGATTTTTTCTTCTTCGGCTGCGGTAATGTCTTCCGTTATTTTATCAAGCAAATCACCTATTCCGCCGTCACCGTGAAGAGCGCTTACCGGATACATTTCCTCAAACCCCAATGCCCAAAATTCATTTGCTAAATCCTTTTGAGAAGGAGAATCAACTTTGTTAACAACAAGTAAAGATTTTTTATCAATTTGTCTTAATTTATTAGCTATATCATAGTCGTACGGATTTAACCCCGATTTTGCATCGGTAATAAAAAGTATTAAATCTGCTTCTTCTATTGCAATGTCTACTTGAGAATTTATGTTTTTTACAAATTCATCATCATTGCCTTCAACAATACCGCCCGTATCAATCAGAATAAACTTTTTATTCTGCCATTCGGCATCAATATATACCCTGTCACGGGTGATATTTGGCATATCATCAACAATGGAAAGTCTTTTTCCGGCTATTCTGTTGACCAGAGTTGATTTTCCCGTATTAGGTCTGCCTATAATTGCTATTACTTTTTCTTTCATAAAAAAATTATAATATAAACATAGAGTTGATTTTAGTTTTTATGAAATATGTTAAAAAATATGACATTTCCGTTCGCTAATAATTAACACAAACGAAATTTTATGAGAAAATAAATTAAAAAAACTTAAGGTGGAAAATGGAAAAAGAAGTTAGAGCAATTATTTTAGGTGCAGGCAAGGGCACAAGGATGTGCTCACAAAAGCCGAAGGTATTACATGAAATCTTTTCTAAACCGCTTTTAGGATGGTGCATTGAAGCGATACAAAGATTAGGCAATGAAATACAATGCATAGTAATAATAGGACATGGTGCCGAAACTGTTGATACATACTTAAATAACACATATAAATATGTAAGAACCACATTGCAAAAAGAACAACTCGGCACGGGACATGCGGTAATGCAAGCCCTGCCTTTACTTGGCGATTACAGAGGTAATGTAATCATAACATGCGGTGATACGCCCTGCATTACAACAAAAACCCTGAAAGCACTTGTAACTTATCATAATCAAAACGAGTCGGATTTAACTGTTATGTCTGCTGAATTTGACGACCCTACGGGATACGGCAGAATTGTAAGAAACCAAAAAGATGAAGTTTTAACAATTATCGAAGAAAAAGATGCAAGCGAACATATTAAAGAGATAAAAGAAGTTAATGCCGGCGTTTATTGTTTAAATTGGGAAAAAATAAAAAATGCGTTTACCGAACTTAAAAACAATAACGCTCAGGGTGAATATTATTTAACGGACATTGTAAAATGGGCAAGATTAAATTCATGCAAGGTTCTTGGCTATAAAATTTCCGACAATAGCGAAATATACGGAATAAATTCAAGAAGAAATCTTGCCGAGGCTTTCAATATAATAAACCGACGACACCTGAATGAACTTATGGATTCAGGTGTTACTATAGTTGACCCCAACACAACTTATATTTCGCCTGAAACGGAAATTAAAGCGGATACAACAATTTTTCCGAACACATATATCGAAGGAAAAAATAAAATTGATAAGTTTTGTAAAGTTGGGCCGATGGCAAGACTGCGAGGCGGATGCGAGGTCGGAGAAGGGTCAAAAATCGGAAATTTTGTTGAACTAAAAAATGCAAAAATAGCAAAAAATACTAATGTTTGTCATTTAAGTTATATAGGTGATGCCGAATTGGGCTCGGATATAAATATCGGTGCCGGCACAATATTTGCAAATTATAATTCAATAACAAAAGAAAAACAAAAGTCATATCTTGAAGACGGTGTATCAATCGGTTCAAATTCGGTTCTGGTTGCCCCCGTTAAGATAAAAAAGGATGCTTTTGTAGGCGCTTTATCGGTAATTACAAAAGATGTCGATTCCGCATCACTTGCAATAACAAGAAATAATCAAAAAGAAATTAAAAATTGGGTTAAAAATAAAAAGGAGAAATCTAAATGAACCTTGAAACTGAATTCCAAATGAAACAATTTGAGAATATACTGCCCACTCACGATATTAAATTGTTCTCGGGTCGTTCAAATAACGCACTGGCGCAAGAAATTGCAGAATATTTAGGGACTTCTCTTGAGCCGATTACAATTAAAAACTTTTCTGACGGCGAAATATATGTTCAAATTAAGGATTCGGTAAGAGGCGATGATGTTTTCATAATCCAACCGGTATGCGATCCTGTAAACGAAAACCTTATGGAGCTTTTAATTCTTCTTGACGCATTTAAACGTGCAAGCGCAAAATCAATAACCGCAGTAATTCCGTACTACGGATATGCAAGACAGGACAGAAAAGCATCCGGAAGAGAAGCAATTACAGCTAAACTTGTTGCGGATTTATTAACTCAAGCGGGAGCAACAAGAATTCTTGCAATGGATTTACATACAGGTCAAATACAGGGTTTCTTCAATATTCTTGTGGATCACATCTACGCAACCCCTGTTATTGTTAATTATGTTAAAAATATAGACAGAGAAAACTCCGAACTTGTTTGCGTTTCTCCGGATATGGGCGGTGTTAAAAGAACAAGAGCACTGGCTAAACAGGTCGGCGCACCGATTGCAATAATTGACAAAAGAAGAGATAAACATAATTCAGCAATAGCTTGTAACATCATAGGCGATGTTAAAGATAAAGTATGCGTAATGTTTGACGATATAATAGATACAGCCGGAACCATTTGCGAAGCGGCAAGAATTTTAAAAGAAAAAGGCGCACGTGAAGTATATGTATGCGCCGTACATCCGGTATTTTCAGGCCCTGCTCTTGAAAGACTGGAAAATGCCCCCATAAAAGAAGTAATAGTAACAAACACAATCCCCTTAAAAGATACTGTCATCCCCGAAAAAATCAAACAGGTAAGCGTAGCACCTCTTCTGGGCGAAGCTATTTCGAGAATTCACGATGACAAATCAGTTTCAAGTTTGTTTGGTTTTGAAATCGAATATAAAAAAGATTAGGTATGAAAATCAGCTGCACAAGCATAAACTTTAAAGCAAATAAAATAATAAAACCTCAGGCGGAATACATTAATAAAGTACTCTGTTCATCAAAGAATGTCGATATAATATGTCACGAAGATACCGACAGGGACAGTGCCGATTCCGCAGTTTCGATTTTTAACTACCTTAAACAAAAAGGGGTTAATTCAAGAATAATAATCTCGCAAGACTTAAAAAATTTAAATCTCGACAAATCAAATTGCAATTTTATAAATTCAAAAGAATTAAAAGAAGACGAGCCGACGGGAGATACCGCTATATGCGTTGATTTTAGCTCAAGTGAAAGAGTAAATCAAAAAACTTTGAACTATTTAAGAAAAGTTCCGAAATTACTGTGTATAGACCATCACAAGGGTATTAATCTTGTTAATCACGACTACACATATATATCCGATTCGCTCGATGAAAACAATAATAGCGTAAAACCGGTAACATCTTTTTATATTGATTCATCTGCAAAATCAACAACAAGCATATTGTACAGATTATACGAAGCACTAGGAGAAAAAATAGATAATAAACAAGCATATACACTTTTTTCCGGACTTGTTGATGACGGACAAAAAAGAAGCGCAATAATTTGCGACGGTATAAACGGTGAAATATCACCCGACACCATACTTATTGAAGATAAAAACGCCTATGATGTATATGTAAATCTCAGAAAAAAACTAACCCCCGAGCAAATAAAACAAATTGCAAAAGATGTTGATATAACGTCATTCTTAACAAAAAATGAAAAACAGTTTCAAGGTTCGCTTTTCAAAAGACTGCAATTTGAAAAAGACGGCAAAATTGCATACGTTTACATTCCGCCAAATGACGAAGAATGGAATAAATTAGGACAGGATACCACAATTACAAGTGCAATTTTAAACAAATTCAGAAGAAGAGTCATCAGCAATGATTTTAACAGCGAAAAATTGAATAATGTAAGAACCGTTCTTACGTTTTATCAAGCCGGTGACAAATACAAAGTAAGTATTCATTCAAAAGACAACTTGCACTATGTATATGACAACTTTGACACATATTATAAAAACGAAACAACATCACTGGGCGGACACACCTTAAGAGGCGGCGGCAGAATACTGTCAACAAATGAAGCGGTATGTAAAAATTGGGCGAACAACGTCCTTGACTGCGTAAGCCTTAGCATTTTGTAACTTTTTAATAAAAAAATATTTACATAAATTAATTTTTTAATATAATAAATAAAGCGAATGGATTAACACTTTAGAATTATTTTTGGATATAATAATATTTGTGTTAGTATTCTATTAAGACTAAAAATTGTTAGATAGTATTAAAAGGATTAAATTATGGCTTTACCAAACGTAGCTTATTTTTCAATGGAGAT
>CADBOZ010000046.1 GCA_902796515.1 uncultured bacterium
TATATACATTATTTCAATAATATATAAAATATTTACAATTCTTTACAAACTCAGGTGAACTCAATCGTTTTCGTTTTCGCTTTTATCGTCTTCGATTAGCCTTGAAGGTGCGGGGGCAAGTGTACTTTCATCTATTTTTTCATTTTCTTTTTCAATATTATTTAATTTTGGCATAATATTGGGCTGGTATGTTTCCATATTTTCAGTATCATTGGCAGTTTTTTCGTCATACTGCGAATAGTAATTTTCCTCCTGACGGATATCCTTTTGCCCTTTTGTATGGATAATAAATTTATACGTAGGGGATGATTCCGAGGTTCTGTTCGGGTCAATCGAACTGTTGTGGAATGATACAACAACATCATCCAGAGAATTTACACCAAACATAACAGGCAAATTCAATTTTGTAATATTGCCTTTTACGGCTGATAATACGTAGTTTTCATAGCCTTGAGAATACTTTGACAGAATAATAAAGTTTGAATTTTTATTTATCTTTTCAAGATATATATTGTAATTTGAATACGAGTCTATATTAATCACTTCAATTCCCGGAAATAATGTCGTAACGTCCGAATAACTGAGTGTTCTGAGCGTAAAATTTCGTCCGTTAAAGAATATCTTTGAAATTTGTAGTTTTCCGCTGTTGTATACATAAAGCTGATTATTCACAATAAACAAATCGGAATTTTTGGAAATATTTACCTCATCGGTTAGCGAAAAGGTGTTTGTATATATCGATATATTATTGTTTTCATCAGGTTCGCTCAAAATATAAAAATCAGGCAAAATAGAAACGGATGAGTCATATTTGTACCATTTATTTTGTTTAAGGGAGAAAATATATGCAAATTTTGAATTCGCACCGCTATGAACAATGCTTTTTCTTAATTGAGCAAAAATGTCAGAAAAACTTGAATTTTCAACATTATCGTCAAATGTGGCTTCAAAGAACTTGTAAGGATAATCGTTTTTAAAATTATCTTCTGAATAAGAACGCCCTTTTTCAAGACAACTTATCAAAATCGGATAAAATGCCGATTTTTTGTGAGTTATAAAATATCTGTATGCATTTTTAAATTCATTAGTAATTTCATGCGTTGTAGAAGCATAAATAAAAGGATTAAACACAAGTTGTTTAAAATCGTAAAATAGTATTTCTTCCGATATATCACGAACGAAAGAATTTTTAGTTTTATTGTGAATATTTTCAAACTCCAAAATTTTATCAACAAGATTTCTCGGAGATATGTTCAAATTTACGCCTGTTACTGTCGGTATGTTGTATTTGGCACGAAGTTTCAGATAATCTTTTATATCGTTAGAAAAATAAGTCGAATATTTTTCCTTAATAAATTCATAATCAGGATACAAATACACTGATTTAGAGTTTGTAAATGCTTTAAAGCCGGAATTTGAAAATTCCTTGTTTAACCTTGCGGCACACTTCTTTGCTGCCGAAAATGTTTTTATGGAGTTGCATGCCTTTATTTCCGATGTCATAGTATCAGAAGTTATATGCGGCAGTTTTTCCATTTCAACTAAATATGAAATAAATACCTGTTCAAGTTTATCCTGAGATTCATCCGAATATTTCAGGAATAGCTCAAGAAAATTTTCTATACCGATAAGGTTTGAAGCGAGCTCTTCAAAAGATTTCGGTTCTTTAAATTCCGGAATTCTTTCGGGATTTTGAATGTAATTATTGAACTGAAGGTTCATTTTTTTTGTATTATGTTTTCCAAAGGTTGTAACTACAATACCGCTCAAAGCAATCGAAATAATAAGTGTACAGATAATTATATTAATCAAAACATTATCAAATGCATTATTTTTTTTAAAAGAAAGGCTTTCCGCAGAAGTACTTACCGCTTCGCGGTGAATATTATTTTTATCATCAGAATTTTTGTTTAATTCTTTTTCAATTTTTCTTAAGGCTTTTGCCGTTAAACTATTGTCTGATATTAATTTACAACCGCATCTTGAGCAATAAAAATCACCCGAGTTACATTCATTATTACATTTTGGACAATTTATTTTCATTACTTAACCTGACCAATAATCTTTCTTGCCGCATTTACACCGGAAATCATAGCCTCATCCATATTATTATATTTATGCTGACCGTTTCTTCCGATTAAAAATAAGTTTCTGTATTTTGAAATTTCGGAAATAATTCTGTTTATATGTTTATAAGAGCCGCAGTATGTCGGGTATGCCTTTTTTTCTCTTATAACTTTAGTTTTTAAAACAGATTTACCCGTAAATAAATTATACTTTTCACATTCTTTTTTTGCAATTTCGATTATTTCATCATCTGTTTTATTCCAAAAATCATCATTTTCATTAACGAAATATTCAAGAGAAATTAAATAGCAGGATAAGAAATCTTCAACGAGATAGGGTGACCAGTTATTCATTATCTGTATTCTTGCGGCTATTGCCGAAGTTTCCTGCAAATATAACCAGCATTCGGGGGTAATATTATTTACTGTTTTATAGTCCGTTCTGTTTTTGAGATTAAATTGATTTGTATAAAAACTTACAAGTATATAATCACGATAAGGAAGATTAAGCGCATTTTGTTTTACATCAAACGGAACATCAATTCCTTTAATTAAGTCACATATCGGCGCAGAAGATATGAAGTAGTTTGCATTAATTTCAAACTCATTACCGTCTTTTACATATTTAGCTCCGTATATTTGCTTATCACTGTAAGAAAAAGACTTGAAGTCCGCATTATATATTATTTCTCCGCCGTTATTTATAATATAATCCGCCATTAAATTCCATAACTGAGAACAACCGAATTTAGGATAATAAAATTCATCAATTAAGGATTTATCTTTAATTTTCCTGAAAAACATAAATTTTCCAAAAACGGAATTTAAAATTGTTTTAAGAAGGGATAATTTTTTTATTCTTTCATGCCCCCACTCAAAAGACAATTCCGAAGCATCAAACCCCCAAACTTTCTTTGTATAATCTTTAAAAAATATACTGTATAAGACATTTCCAAATCTGTTTATAAAAAAATCTTCAAGATTATTTTCTTTTCTTTTAACAAAAATACTCTTCAGATAGCTCAATCCGGCTTTTATAGTAGTCCATAGTCCCAAATTCACTACTGTGTCAAAATTAAATTTTACAGGATAATCAAACGTTTTCCCGTCGAACAGTATACTTGAAAAACGGCGTCGTATAAGCATTACATTGTCTGTTTTATTAGGGTCTTTTCCGCCTGTCGGATATATTTTCTCCCTTTGAGCAGCAATATCATCAATAGAAGGATAGCTCTGATGCGGAAGAAATTCATCCCAGATTGATTGAATATATTCATCCGTTGTATAAAGACGATGTCCGCCTATATCAACTCCTGATTTGCCGTCATAGACAGTCCTTGATAAACCGCCCGCAACCGGAAGTTTTTCAACAATTATCGGTTTAATTCCCGAGCCTGTTTTTAAAAGTTCATAGGCGCAAGCAAGACCGCTCGGGCCTGCACCGATAATCAATGCGGTTTTTTTAAAACTTTTCATTTTAAAATCCTACTTGCAAACCGTCTGCGGAAGTTAACTCTTTTACTCTTCTGTAACAAGAGTTGACTACGGATTTATATGTAACAGGTTCCAGATTTTTCGTCATATTCTTTGTAATGTTTAAATAATCTCCTTCTAATCTTTCATATTCGTCAGGAGTGTAAAAATTTATTCTCGCCGAAAACGGTTTTGTTTTACTGGATTGAATTGTAATAACCGAAAAATCATTTATGGCATCATTAAAAACTTTAATGTTATAAAAATAGTACAATTTATGTTTAATTATGCTGTCACTGTCAAGATATGCGGTTCTGCCTGTTGGTGAATTTACCGTTTCCCAGTTTATTGCAAAAACAGAACTTTGAAACATTAAAAGCAAAAATAAAACTAATAAATTTTTTTTCAAATTTTCCTCCAAACTACGGACTGCAGAACCGAACTACGTTTATTTGAATAACTAATTAATATCCCATCTGCCGCATGTTCCGCCCCAGCGCGCAATAATATTACCTTTTATATCGGAAATCTTTTCTATCTTAGCCCTGTCTTGTATTTCTTTTCCTTCTAAAATTGTTATAACCTCGCAGTTATTTGAACAACCGTTACAAGTACAGGTTATACTGTGGAATTCCATATCTTTAATTGTCCAGCCTTTAAATTTTGTAGCTTCACCCGTAAATTGATGATGCTCCATTGCAAGCATTGCTGCACCTATAGCGCCCATTGTTTGATGGTGGTCAGGAACAATAACTTTATGTCCGAGTGCTTCCTCAAAAGCTTTAACCATACCTTTGTTTGTTGCAACACCGCCTTGAAAAGATATTGACGGCAGCAAGTCTTTACCTAAAGCCAGATTTGAAATATAGTTTCTTACAAGAGCCTGACATAATCCGTACAGCAAATCTTCTACGGCATAACCGAGCTGTTGTTTATGAATTAAATCTGATTCCGCAAAAACACCGCAGCGACCTGCAATTCTTGCCGGAGATTTAGATTGAAGAGCTATATCTCCGAAATCCTTAATATCAACATTCAATCTTTGCGCCTGATGATCAAGAAAACTGCCCGTGCCTGCAGCGCAAACCGTGTTCATGGCAAAATCCGTAACAATTCCGTCGCGTAAGATAATTATTTTAGAGTCTTGCCCGCCAATTTCAAGAATGGTTTGAACATCCGGTATAGCGGAAGATGCCGCAACGGCATGTGCCGTTATTTCATTTTTAATAATATCAGCCCCGACAAGAGCTCCTGCAAGATTTCTGCCCGAACCTGTCGTTCCGACCTGCATAATCTCATATTCTCTGCCGTTTGCCTGATGAATTAAATTATCAAGACATTTCTGAACGGCAATAACTGGCTGACCCGCAGTGCGCGTCATATAGCTGTCTACATATTTTCCGTTTTCATCAATAAGTGCTATTTTTGTAGTAACGGAACCTACATCTATTCCTAAATATACTTTCATCATAGCTTTATTTTATTATAAAAATATAAATTTAAAAGTTTTTGATATAATAAACTTATGAAAAAGACAAATATTAAATTCGGAACAGACGGTTTCAGAGGAATAATAGCAAAAGATTTTACTTTTGAAACGGTTGAAAATATTTTAAACGCCGTATCTTATTATCTGCATTCTCAAAACAGTAATAAAAACACGCTTATAATAGGTTACGATCCGCGGTTTATGGCATCGGATTTTGCAAATTTTGCTGCCAACTTTATGCAAAATCAAGGATTTGATATTGTTTTATCCTCCAAAGTAGTTCCGACACCCGTTATTGCATATCAAGCAAAATATTATCCGAACAGTACAGGTGCCGTTATGTTTACAGCATCCCATAATCCTAAAGAATATCAGGGAATAAAATTTATCCCGAATTACGGAGGCCCTGCAAACAAAGAGATAACGGATGCAATTATTCAATATATCGACAGGCCTGTTAAAGAATTTTCAAAAGGCAGACTTGAAATAAAATCATTTGAAGAAGAATATTTTAAACACATTGAAACATTAATTGACTTTGATGCAATTAAAAAAAATCCGCCAAAAATTATCTATGACGGGCTTTATTCATCTTCAATAAGTTATTTTGATGAGCTTTTAAAAAGAAACGGTATATCTTATGAAAGTTATAACATGTTTCACAGTTCCGATTTTGGCGGGGGTTTACCCGAACCTAAAGAAAAATTTATGAAACACACTAAATCAGGATTTATTACCGTTGCAAATGACGGAGATGCTGACAGATACGGTGTTATAGATGAAAAAGGTAACTATATCAGTCCTAATATTATTCTTGCAATTTTATTAAAATATCTGAGTAACAAAGGCTTAACCGGCAAAATGATTAAAACGGTAGGAGTAAGCTCAATTGTAGATATTGTTGCAAAAAAGTTAAATATTCAAACAATTACAACTCCTGTCGGTTTTAAGTGGCTATCCGAAGAAATGCAAAAAAACAGGACAATTCTGGCAGGAGAAGATTCCGGAGGATTATCAACAGGGCTTCATATACCCGAAAAAGACGGAATATATGCAAATTTATTAATAATTGAAGCAATTTCAAAGTCAAACAAAAAATTATTTGAACTTGTTGAAGAAATCAAAAACTTTGCAGGAAAAGAATTTTATCAGGACAGAGTTGATGTAAAACTCGATAATTCTATTCAAGCCGAAATCCTGCAAGAAAAATTCAAAAAATTTGACAGTATTTCAAACTTTAAAATTAAAGAAAAAATATTTTCAGACGGAATTAAAGCACTGTTAGACGATGATTGCAGCTGGGTATTAATAAGAAAGAGCGGAACGGAGCCTTTGTTAAGATTTTATATTGAAGCGGACACCGTTGATAAATTAAACGAAATTAAGGATTTTGTGAATAAAAATACCGCGGTTTAAAAACGGTTATGCCCTTAAGACCGTTTTTTGCGGCATATCTTATTATTTTATCAACATCACTCTTATCTGCATTATTATCTAAAATAACTGTATTTGAAATATTACAGTCCGTATACTTTTGCGCAACAGATAACACTTCAAGCTGGGTCATATAAGAAATATTGTTGTAATTTTCAGGTTGTATCCCTGCTGTAGTATTGAGGTATTTGGAAACCGTTCCGGTCGGAGATATTGCGGTTTTAATACCGTTTTTATTTACCTCTGTTTTAATTGTTTTAAGACAGTCGGATAAAACACTCAATGATTTTTTATCAGAGTAATTAATTCCGAGTTTTTTTAATAGTTCACCAAACCCTGCAACCCCGATACATGAATTGTTACTTATGTTTTTCATTGCTTTAGACAGAATACCTGCTGCCGATTGTAATTTTAATTTATCAACCGAGTTATTTTTGTCATCATAAAATTTTGAAAGATTAATATGGGAAATAATAAATTTTTCATTTTTTGAAAGTTTTTTTGCTCCGCAAGGGTCGCAAATATAACTCTTGTCTTCAGAAAATATTATCCCCGGTTCTCCTTTTTTTAACATTGAATTTAAAAGTGTCTTATATAATACTCTTGAGTTTAATTTTTCTCCGTTCTCAAGAATAATATCTTTATTATTGTCGACTTTGTTTATAAAATCGGACGGCAATATAACAGATAAATCGAAACACCAGTTTTTAAAATCCTCATTATCTTTCATAGTAATAAAATCAAGTATTTCAGGGTGATTGATATTCAAAAGAGCAATCCCCGCCGGCGGTCTTTGTGATATATTTTCTTTATATTTAAAATAAGCGTTTATTTTTTTAATTTTTTCATGCGGATTTTTAAAATTTGAAAAATTTACACCAATCCCTTTACCCTGAGCAATTTTTGGACTTAGCAATAAAAATATATTCGCATCCGATAAGTTCTCATCAAGCTTTAGCGCAACAGCACTTGCGGGATTTTTTATATCTTTTAATACAGAACTTGAAAGAGCAATGCTTCCGTCGTTTAGAAAAGAAAAAAATAAATCTCTGTCTGATTTTAGAGTAAATAATCCGTTTGAAATATCTTTAAAATAATCTTCCAAATTACAGGAAGGAGGGATTATATGCCTTTTAACAAGAATATCTCTGTTAATCGAAGACTTGCCCGCACAAAAACACAACAAATCCCGACTTAAAACCGGAGTTTTAGGTCTTAGACAGTTATAGCGCATTTTACTAAATGCGGTTACAGGACAAGTTATTTTCATATTATAGATTTTTTAAATCATCTGTTGCATCAAGTCTTTTAACAAGGGCTTTAATATCGCCTTTAAGTTTAAAATACTCCTGAAACTTTTTTGTTGTCCTGATATTAAAACTTCTTCCGTTTTTATCTTTTGAACGTGAAATTAAACCGTGTTCAATTAATTGTGCAATATGCTCATATGCCGCGGGACGAATTTCTTTTAAATGCGATTGCCTTATCGGTTCTTTTAGGGCAATAACGGTTAATGTTTTTAAAACCGCAGGCGAGAGTTCAACAGGACAAAGTTTTTCAACTATATCCATATGTTCAGCCCGCACCTGAATAATATATCCGTCTTCATCATCAATTTCAAGCGCACCGTTTCTGGATGAATAGTCAAACACCAAATCCAAAAGCGCCTGTTCAACCTTATCTTCTTCAACTGACAAAATCTCAGCTATTTCCGAAGGCTGCATTGCTTTGGAAGTTATAAATAAAACCGCTTCTATTTTAGATTTTAGCTGTTCTTCATCCATTAGATTTTTCACTTTCCTGTTTTTTTACAAATAATTTTCCGTAAAACTCATCCTGATATATATCATAATCCTCATCTCTTGCAAGAAAAAGGAGTGCAATAAATGCCGAGCTTTTGTCAAATCCGAGCAAGCAAAGCTCGGTTAATTCAATATTTTCTTCATGTGTAAAAATTTCATTCAGGTTTTGGCGCATTTTTTCAATTACTTCTTCAACATATTCTTCATGTGCCAATTCTTTTATTTGCGCGGTTTTTAAATTTGCATAATTTCTTACTCTTCTTTCTTTTCTGTCCAGTGCATTTTTAATTTCATATTGCTTTTCCAGGTCTTCATAAAATTGGATATGTCTGATTAAATCTTTTAATGTAACGCTTCTTTTTCTGTTTAATCTGACAGATGTTCTTCTTTGAAGCACTTCATCAAAAGATACAACATTATTTGTCGGAATTTGCATTTGTTCAAAGCTTCCGTCATCAATCATACCGTCATCTTCAAAATATTCTTGCGGTTCGGGGTCAAAATCATTGATTGTGATACCCTGAAGAATGTCTGATTTAATCTTTAAAAGAGTTGAAGAAAAAAGTATTGCTTTTCCGACAGAACGCAAATTTTCCTGTTTTAAATCTTTAATTCTTGCCATATACTTATCGTAAAGGTCAACAATATCAATGTTCCACGGGTCAATTTTTCCCTCTTTTACAAGATCAAGAATAATTTCGATTGAATCTGTTTTTATATCTTTTTTAATACCCGAACGGGAGATAAATTCCGTACTGCTGCCAAAATCAACGGTACCGTCCAATACCGTCAACTCGTTATATAAATTCCTGTTATTTGCGTAAAATCCGTTTACATTACTTGCCATTATTCATCCCTTAATTTAATTCCACCCGAAATCAGCGTTACACCCTTGTCTTTTTGCGTAACACCAATCATTCTATCCGCATTTTCAAGCATCGGACGTCTTAAAGATACTACTATAAATTGAGCTGTTTTGGATTGATTTGTAATTATGTTTGCCAATCTTTCAACATTCGGGCCGTCAAGGTGCATATCAACTTCATCGAATGCATAAAACGGCGACGGCAGATATTTTTGTATTGCAAATACAAAAGCAAGAGCGGTTAAAGATTTTTCACCGCCTGACATGCCCGCCAGTTTTTGATTTTTCTTATCTCTGATATTTGCTTCAAAAGTTAATCCGCCCTCAAACGGGTTTTCCTTGTTTTCAAGAACAAGCGTACCTTCGCCTTCCGATAATTTTCCGAAAATATCTTTAAAATTGTCATTAATTGCACGATATGCATCAAGGAAGGTTTCTTTTTTCAGATTTTGATAACTGTTCATCCTTGTTTTAATCTCATTCTTTTCATTTTCAAGAGTCAGAACTTTTTCCCGATAAGCATTTTGGCGTTCCATAACTTCATCATATTCGGTTAAAGCCCGCATGTTTACCGGTTCAAGCTCATCCATCTTTTTTTGCAATTTTGATATTTTCGCCGTTATTTCTTCAAGCGGAACATCTGTTTTTTCAAGCTCTTTCGGGTTAATTCCCGCAGCTTTAAATTCTTCCGTAATTTTTTCCAATTGCGGTTCAAGTTCTCTTCTTCTTGCTTTATAACTTTCTTCCTGTGCAAGCAGTCTTTCAATATCGTCTTTTGCACGGTTTTTATCTGTTCTTGCATTAAGCAGCTCTTCCTGAACCGTATCCCTTTTTGCCTGCAATTCTTTCAGGTTTTTACCCAAATCTTCAATTGTTTTTTCAAGCTTTTCAAGCTCCGTTAAAATGGCTTCCGCTTCTTTTTCAAAATTTTCTTTTTCTTTGGTTAAATTTTCATTATCCGAAGTCAGCTTTTTAATATCGTTTTCCCTTGTTGAAATCGTATTATTCTGGAATTTAATACTGTTTTCATCCTTTTCAATATCATTTTCAACAACCATAATAGACTTTTCTATAGTCTTGATGTTTTCTTCAACAGAGGAGGTTTTATCTTTTAATTTTTTAAGTTCACCTTCATCTATCAATTTTTCAACTTCTTTTAATTCGTCCTCTGTTTCCTGAATTTTCTCATTCAGTTTTATTCGTTTACTTTCAAATAAATCAAGCTCTTTAGCCAGTTTTTTGTTTTTTTCTTTAAGACTCTTTAATTCTTCTTCACCGTTTTTAATTACGGTTGCAGACTGTTCGTTGTTTGAAATTAAATTCTTTAATTCTATTTTTGCACCGCTCAGAGCACTTATTGAAGCGGAATATTTTTGCCTTATATCTTCAAGGCGTCTTTCCAAATCCTTTTGCTTTTTATTAAGACTTACTTCGGTTTCTTTCAGTTTTACAAGCAGCTTCTTATATTTTTCAAGCTCTTTTTCCTGACTCTTATCAAACATTGAAAGATTTGTTTTTTTTGCACCGCCTGTTATTGACCCGCTTTTTTCGGTAATATCACCGTTCAGAGTAACTATTCTGTGTTTTCCGGCAAGTTTTTTTGCAGTCACTTCATTTTCAACGACAACGGTATCGCCGAGCGCAAAATAAAACGCATCCAAATACTCATCATCAAAATCAATAAGATTGATTGCAAAATCGATAACACCTTTTTCTTTAGGAAGCGCCATTCTTGTCGGTGCTTTTTTTATTATATCCATAGGGATAAAAGAAGCTCTGTCCCTGCCCTGCGCTCTTAATATTTGGATAGCTTTATATGCGGTATCCTGACCGTCCACAACAATAAAATTTGCTCTTCCGCCAAGCGCAACGCTTATTGCATCTTTATATTCTTCTTCAACATCGGCAAGATGCGCAAGGGTATCAACAACCCCTTTTATATTAGAGCGCATAACCGTATCCACGCCGCCACCGGCACCGTAAGATTTATATGCATTTTTATTGGTATCTAAAATCGTAATTCTTTTATCCGCCTGAAAAATTTGATGAACAACATCATCTTTTTCGGATTTTACATTGTCCAGTTCTTCAAAAGTTTTTGTTTGAAGAATTTTAAATTCCGATGTTTCTTTTTCAAGCGTTTCAATTTGAAGAGTAAGTTTGTCTTTTTCGCTTTCAAATATCTTAGAAGAATTAATAAATTTTTCAATTGTTTCTTTTGTGCTTTTGATTTTATCTTCGTTATTTTTATATTCCGTATCTTTCGGAAGCTGTTCTTTGATTAGTTGTGTTTCTTTATCTCTTAATTCTTCAAGTTGTTTTCTTAAGTTATTTCTGTTTTTTATATGTTCATCCGCAGATTTATTTAAACCGGTCATTTCAAGATAAATCTTGTTTAATTCTTCCTTTTTTTCATTAAGCTGCTTATTCAAATCCTTAAGTTCGGATGATTTCTTTTCAATATTTTGTTTAAATTCTTCAATTTTTTGCTTTTGTACTTCAATTCCGTTCTTATAGCCTTCAATTGATTTTAAGTTATCAAGAATTGTTTTTTGCGCCAGAGCCGAAGCGGATTTTTTTCGTTCAATCTCGCCTTTTTTTTCTTCGGCAAGTTTTTTTATTTCAAGTTGCTTTTCTTCACCCTGAGCCTTAACTTCATTGTTAACCTTGTCAAATTTTTCTTTTAAATCTTCAATTTTAGATTCGGTTTCTTTTAATTTATCGTTGAGCTCTTTTTTTTGTTTTACGGCAAGCAATATATTTTGATGTGCAAGTTCAAGCTGACGAACTATATCAAAATATTTAGCACCCTGTATCTGATTTTCAAGAGCCGATTTTTCATCTTTAAATTTTTTATATTTGAGCGCAACTTCTCTCTGCGATTTTAATTCTTCAATTCTGTTGTCAATTTCGCCCATAAGAATATTAGTGTTTGCAACTCTGTCTTCAACACTTAATATCTGCTCTTCAGCCAAACTGATTTTTCTGTCAAAATCAGCAGTACCGGCGATTTCATCTATTATCTTTCTTCTTTCAATGGGAGAACACTTTGTAATCTCGGTGACATCCCCTTGCATCATAACATTATAGCTGTCAGGTGTAATGTTAAACTTTTCAAGTTCAAGGTGAATTTGTGTCAAGCTGCATTGTTTATCGTTATAGTAGTAGTTTGACTGAACACCGTTTTTACCTTTTTTTATATATCTTTTGATTGAAAATTCGTTTTCGTTCTTATCGTCCGTAAAAGTAACTTTAACCGAGGCTTCTCCGCGTTTATTATGATTTGTAATTAAATCCGCAACACCTTGTTCCGAACGCAAGGCACGCGCGGAAGTAAGTCCGAGTGCAAACAGGATACTGTCAATAATATTGCTTTTACCTGAACCGTTAGGGCCGGATATTGCCGTAAACCCTTGCAGTAATGGCACCGTAACTTTATTTGCAAAAGATTTAAAATTGTCTATTTCTATTTCTTTTATGTACATTTGTCTAGTCTAAAAACCCAGCTAAGTCTTGCATATATAATTACACAATAAATCAATAAGTCATGTCAAATTATATATAAAAATTAATACCTATCGAGGATATATA
>CADBOZ010000047.1 GCA_902796515.1 uncultured bacterium
ATATGATATCTCGCCGAGTCTGTTTGTTCTTATATACTCATAAAATTTCGTACCGAGAAGCGCTGTTGCTGTATAGAAAGTTGCAAAATCGGTATTTAATTCTTTTGCAAATTTAAAAGTTTCTTCTATTGTTTCTTTTGTTTCCCAGGGTAAACCTATAACATAATAAGCATAGACTTGAATATTTGCAGCCGTTATTAAATTAACAGTATTTCGAACCTGTTCAAGAGTTATTTTTTTACCTATTCTATCAAGAATTTCTTGCGAACCACTTTCTATTCCCATGGATATTACATTACATCCGGCATTTTTCATTAACTCCAGAGTTTCTTTATCCATGGTATCTGCCCTTGTATTTGCGGAAAAATTAATTTTGAAACCTTTTTCTATTATGGCACGCATTAATTTCTGCACCCATATTTTATTTACGTTGAAAATATCCGACCAAAATATAAAATCTCTAATATTGTATTTATTAATGCATTCTTCAATTTCTTCTATTATCAAATCAATGCTTCTATATCTCACAACCGCACCGTTAAGAGGAGTTGCAAGGCAAAAGAAACAGTGATTAGGACACCCTTTTGAAACCTTGATTATTGTTTGAGGTTTTCTTGTATCGGGTCGCACATAGAAATTATTATCTATTAAATCTCTGTCAGGGATAGGAAGATAGTCTAAATTTTCACTGAGCATCCTGTCCGGAGTTGAAATTATCTTGTTGTCTATCTGATAGGTTATACCTTCTATTGTTTTAAAAGCTCTGTATTGAATAATTTCATCAAATGCAGGTTCTATTTCACCTCTTAACGCAATATCTATTTCCGGATATTGCTGCAGGAGAGCATAGGAATTAAAGTTAAAAATTGCACCTTTAACTATAACAACCGTATCTTCGAGCATATCTCTTGCTGCATGAAGTATGGATAAATCATTTTGAAGCGTTGTTGAAGCAACATTAATTACGAGAAAATCGGGCTTGTATTCCCTTAAATCCCGCAAAAAATCATATACCGTTTCTTGTTTTAAGCTGTAATCTTTGAATTTTGTTTCATAGCCTCTTTTTTTTGCAATAGCAGAAAGCATCATCATATCAACAGGCACAAGCGGAGGAATTATAATCGTATTGCTTGTCGGCTGCTGACATCTGTCCTCCCTGTTCATTATAGGGGAAGGAGGATAAATAAAGAATATTCTTTGTCTATGTGTTTTGTTTGTCATTTTGCTTTTTTGATAATCTGATTTTTAATATTGATTTTATAAGTTTATTTAAAATATCCTGGGGTATAAATCTCGTTAGTTTTGCAATTTTCGCATCAATTCCTATATTATACACCGAACGGGGATTTTTTAGCTCAACTATTGATGCTATTTTTTTAGCTACCAAAAACGGATTATTGGCTTTCAGGGAATTGCGCTCCGCATTTTTCACCAAAAATTCTTTTTCTTTTTTGTATTTTTCGTTTTTATTATTAAAATTATTTTGATTAAGCTCTATCGAATTCTCCCAGAATTTTGTCGCAACAGCTCCCGGACGAATTGAAACAACCTTTACATTATTTTCTATTGAATAAGAATTCAAAAGAATATCTGCCGATGCCTTTGATAATTCATAAGGACTCAAAAAAGGAAAAACCCCGTATGACGCCATTGAACTTATATTAATAAGTTTACCGTTTTCACTTAAAAACGGGCAGAAGTGTTTTATTATTCGCAACAAGCCGAATAAATTTACGTCAAGTTGTTTTTTTAATTCATTTTCTTCAAGCTCTTCAACGGGAGAAGCTACGGCAATCCCCGCAAAATTTATTATTGTGTCAAATTTTATTCCGGAAAATCTTTCTTTCAGATGAATAAAATCATACTCTTTTGTCACATCAAGATTAAATTCCGAAACATTTTCTTCTATAATTCCTATTCTTCTTGATGTGGCGTAAATATTATAATTTTTATTTTTTAGCTCTCTTATTGTATTTTGTGCAAGTTCCGAATTTGAACCTATTACTAAAATATTTTTATTCATAATAAGAAATTTAACCTAAAATCATAATAAAATAAATCCTTTAAAAACATTATAGAAAATATACACCGATAGTTTGTATGTAATTTTTGTGATAAAATCCCTGTATGAAAAGAATTCTTGTATCGGGGTACGTAGGTTTTAATAATTTTGGAGATGAAGCAATATTTTATTGCCTAAGCAGTCACCTGAAAAGCCTCGGTTATGATGTAAAAGTTATCTGTAACAATGAAAAAGAAACAGAAGAAAAATATAAAGTTAAAACCTGTTACTACAAAAACTTTTTTGAAATCATAAGAAATATACTCAAATGCGACATATTAATTTCGGGAGGCGGAAGTCTTTTACAAAATAAAACAAGTAATTTCAGCTTATATTACTATCTTTTTATTTTATTGTCCGCTAAATTGTTTTTTAAAAAAACAATTGTTTTTGCTCAGGGAATAGAACCGGTCAGAGGAAAATTTAATAAAATCATTACCTCTTTTATATTAAAAACCGTTGATTTTATTACCGTAAGAGATGAAAACAGCTTAAATCTGCTAAAAAAATATAATATCAAAGCATCTCTTGTGTCTGACCCTGTGTATTCTCTTATTGATGAAACTGAAATCTCAAAAGATAAATCAGGAGTAATTATTCAGCTTAGAAAATTTGAAGGAATAGATGAAAAATTTTTAAAAGCGCTTGCTGATGCGGTTGCAAAAAATTGTAAAAATCAAAAAATTTCCGTTTTTTCTTTTCAGGATACATACGACAAAGATATCTGCCTTAAATTTATTGACTGTCTAAAGGAATTCGGTATTAATGCGGATTTTATTCCCGAACAAAATATTTTAGACACTGTTAAAATTATAAACAATGCAAAATACGTGATTTCGACAAGACTTCATGGTATAATTATATCTCAGGCACTAAAATGCAATGTATTTGCAATCATCTATGATGATAAAATCAAGACAATAACGGATGAACTTGCGCTTCAAAATACGGATATAACTTCGTATACAAAAGAAGAATTAAACAATAAAATGAACGGCTTTTTTAACTTGCAGAAAGATATAAAGCCATATCGTAAGTTCAGATGGGACATAACGGATAAAAAACTTGAAGAGTTTAGTAAAAAATGAACAAAATCGCAGATAAATTAAAAGCATTCAGAAAAAAGTACGGGTTGGAATTTATTTCATTCCTTGTTGTTAATTTATTCAAACTTGAAAAAATATTCTACACCTGCAAATGCATTAATTATCCCGAAGTAAAATGCATATTTGCAATGTGGCATGCACACCAGTGCGGAGTTTTTTCCTGCAATCAGC
This sequence comes from uncultured bacterium, assembly GCA_902796515.1. Taxonomy (GTDB): domain Bacteria; phylum Cyanobacteriota; class Vampirovibrionia; order Gastranaerophilales; family Gastranaerophilaceae; genus RUG14156. The sequence goes on from CADBOZ010000047.1 coordinate 3,340, forward strand.
ACAGGAAAACCTGCATTATGGTATCAAGTTCACAAGACGGAGAAATAATTTCCCGCGCGGCAAATGCGGTTGGTGTCGAAACGGTCAGAGGTTCAAAAACAAGAGGCGGAGTAAAGGCAAGCCTTGAATTAATTAAAAAAATCGAAACGGAAGACGTTAACGGCGCATTAACGATTGACGGCCCGAGAGGCCCGAACAGGGTTGTTAAAAAAGGCATAGTCGAAATAGCAAAAGTTGCCAATATTCCGATTGTCCCTTGTGTATATTGGAGTCCGCAAAAAAGATTTTTAAAATTCAAGTCGTGGGACAGTTTCAGATTTCCTCTTATCGGCACAAAACTTGTTATGGTTTTCGGTGACCCCATATATCTTCCCGAAAATCCGACGGAAGATGATATTGAAAAAGCAAGAAAAGAAACGGAAGATACGCTGAATTCTTTGTATGAAGATTTAAAGAAAAATTATTATAAATATTTAAAACAATAAATTATTTTTACGGGTTTTAACACTGTATGATTAATTTTACAGGAAAACTGGCGGTCGATAAAAGTTTTTATACAAAAGTCAAATCATCCGATAAGGAAAGACTTATTCAATGTGCTCGGGCAATTGTTGAAGGTACCGATTTATTTGACAGAGGGGATGTTTATTTAAAAGCAAAAAACGTAGGAAAAAGAGTAAATATCTCGATTGACTACCTGAATAATAAAGATTTAACCCTTGTTGAAAGTGATAGAGAAATTCACGGAAGACCGATTTTTCAACAATTACTGATGATAGGCTGCGTACTTAACAATATAAAAGCACTTGACTACGGCAATCTGGATTGTCTTATAGAAGCATACAAAAATCACTCAAATAAATCCAACTGACAACTGCTTGATAATGCCTTCATTCCCAGATGTTCATAGGCAAGTTTTGTAACTTTTCTGCCTCTGGGTGTTCTTGCAATAAGACCTTTTTGAATTAAAAAGGGCTCATAAACATCTTCGATTGTCCTTATATCTTCCCCGAGGGCAACAGCAAGAGTTTCAATTCCGACAGGGCCTCCGTCAAAAGAATTTATCATAAGTTTCAGCAAATCTCTATCCGTAACATCAAGCCCGATATTATCGATATCGAGTGATTTAAGTGCATCAAGCGCAATCTCTTTTGTTATTGTTCCGTCCGATTTTACTATTGCCCAATCGGCACATCTTTTAATCAATCTGTTTGCAATACGCGGAGTACATCTTGAACGCTGGGCAATTTCTTGCGCTCCCGCATCTTCAAGTTTGAAATCCAGAATTTTTGCCGTTCTTTTAACAATTTTTGTAAGCTCCTCGGTCGTATAAAATTCAAGTCTGTGGATTATTCCAAATCTGTCCCTTAAAGGGCCGGATAACGCTCCTGCTTTTGTTGTTGCACCGATAAGAGTAAATTTTGGTATAGGTATTCTCATTGTTTTAACCGTCTGATTTTTACCGGTTGTTAAATCGATTGAAAAATCCTCCATTGCTGGATATAGTATCTCTTCCGCTATTTTATTCAATCTGTGGATTTCATCTATAAA
>CADBOZ010000048.1 GCA_902796515.1 uncultured bacterium
AATTAAAATTTTTTAATAACTTAATAACTGCTTTTTTACTCTGCAAATTGACCATTTGCAGATTTTTATTTTTTGGGGGTTATTTTATTGATAATCTTTCCAAAAACCTTACAAATCGAACAATAGGACTTTCCTCGTCTTTAGAAATAGAATCAACAAGAATTGTCATCATGCCGGCTTTTTTACCGCCAAGAATATCGCTCAAGGGTCTGTCGCCAATCATTGCCGCATTTTCAGGTCGTACATTTAAATCCCTGCACGCTTTTAAAAGCACTTTTGTGTCCGGTTTTTTCGCATCATAATACACGGGGATATCCGTTTGAGAGCGAACTTTTTTTATATAGCTCAATTTTTTATTATTTGTGACTATTGCCACTTTAAAATTTGTTCTTAAATCATTTATAAATTGCAGTGTTCTGAAGGCGAATTTTCCGCTTTTAGATTTCATCAATGTTGAATCCAAATCAAAAAACAATCCGTGAATTTTAAGCTCATTAAGTTCAACTATATCTATATCGTAAATTGAGTCTAAAATATAATTGGGTTCTATAAACATTTTATACTTCTTTCATTCCTTTTGTTCTTGCAAGCGCATAGTTATATTCGCTTTCCCAATCGGAGCTTTTGCAATCGAATTCTATATAAATTTCATCGTTTGTATTAGCTCTGTCTTGTTCGCCGTTTTTTGTTGAAATAATTTTTTTAACATGCGCTAAAGTTGAATAATTCGGGGTAATTATTTCAATTTCATCATTTAACATTATTTTATTTTTTATCAAAAGTTTATAAACATTATTTTCCTTCTTTTCAAGGAATATTCCCAAAAAGTCTGCCCCCGCAAGACCTTTTGAAATATCATACGAATAGCTTTTTGAATTATTGTCGTCAAAAAAGAAACCTTCGGTATACCCTCTGTTACCGGCTTTTTTAAGTTCTTCAAAAGCATAATCACTGTCCCATACGCCGTCGAGCACTTTTCTGTATGCTTTTGCAACACAAGACACATAGTATAAACTTTTTGTTCTGCCCTCAACTTTTATTGAATCAATTCCCAAATTTGATATTTCTTTTATGTATTTAACAAGGCACAAATCCTTTGTAGACATTATATGGGAACCTTTATCATCTTGAACAATTTCAAAATATTCATCCGGCCTTGTTTCTTCAAGAAGTTTATAGCTCCACCTGCAAGCCTGTGCGCAATTTCCCTGATTTGCCTGACGTTCGCCCTTTGTCATATAGTCAGAAAGCAAACACCTTCCCGAATATGCCATACATTGAGCACCATGCACAAATATTTCAAGCTCAATATCCGGAACTTCATGTCTTATTTTTTCAATTTTTTTTAATGATAACTCTCTTGCAAGAATTACCCTTGTCGCCCCCATATCTCTCCAGAATTTTACGGCTTCGGAATTTAAAATATTGGTTTGTGTTGAAATATGAATATCGATATCTTTTAAATATTTTTTTACAACGTTATATATTCCAAAATCACTTATAATTAAAGCATGGGGCTTAGCTTCTTTTATTTTATCAAGTACGGAATACAGTTTTTCAATATCCGAATCATAAGCAAAAATATTAAGAGTACAATATACTTTTTTATTTAATGAATTTGCTATTTCAACCGCAGTTTTAAGGTTGTTTTCATCAATCAATTCGCCTTTTCGAAGGGCTCTCAACGAAAAATCAACCAAACCGAGATAGCAAGCATCCGCTCCCCAGTGATATGCATATTTCATTTTTTCTATACTGCCTGCAGGCATTAATAATTCGCTCATAGCTTGATTTTATCATGAAAAAAAATTAAAATGTAATTTGCTTGTTTTTTTAAAAGAGGAGGCTTAAATGGAAAAAATAATTCTCATTTGTTTAACAATAATTTTATTTGCCGGATGCGCAACACAAGCTAAACCAAAAGAAGACGGCATTAATATTTTAACCTTAATGTCTTCTCCTGCAAAATCAAACGACAGATTGTGGATTGGGACTTTCCAGCTTGTTTTTAATGATATGAAAAATAATATAATTAAACACGACATAAAATTTGCAGGCGAAAAACAGACACGCGAACTTGCAGGATTAAATAATGAAGAATTTACATCCGATATGCTTAACGCTTCTTCTTTTTATAAAAGCTACGGGAAAACAAGTTTAACCGAGAAAAGCCGAATTGAACAAGAATTAGAACAAAAATTTAACACAAAAAGCGATATAATAAACTCTCTTGACTGGTCTGAAGGGAAAGGCAAATATTACGCATATGCGATGATTAAAAAAGATTTTGAATTTCCGAACGAATTTGACAAATTAGAAAAATCATCTTTTAACAATTCCTCAAAAAAATATAATTTTTTCGGCATAAATAACAATTCAAAAAGAAAACTGTACGGCAATTTGAACGTATTATTTTACAAAGGAAAAAATGATTACGCCGTTGAACTGCTAACAAAAACGGGCGACAAAATTTATTTATACAAAACAAACAGCAATAAACCCTTTAAAAGTATCTTTGAAAAAATGGAAAAAGAAAAAACAAACTATAAAGGAAGCAAAAAATTTATTGACGGCGACACTTTAAAAATTCCCGATATGAACATTGATGAAACACGCAGCTATAAAGAGCTTTGCAATAAAACCATAGAAGGAACAAATATATATTTCAGCGACGCTCTTGAAACAATAAAACTTGAAATGGATAACAAAGGAGGTAAAGTTAAATCCGAAGCGGTTATTATGGCAAAATTATCGGCAATGCCTCCCATACACAAGAAAACAATTCCAAGAAACTTTAATTTTGATAAAACTTTTGTTATGTTTCTTGTTGATAAAGATAAAAAAGACCCTTATCTTGCGCTTCAAATAAGAGATTTGAATAAATTTACAAAATAGTTAAAAAAATATGTTATAAAATAATACAATGTGGAATTTATATAGTGTCGGGCTGATGTTCGCGGGGATAAAATCCCACGGCTGCTCCCGCGGTTGATTAGTTAGTTTAATCAAAGATTAAAAGCCCCCTGACGGGGGCTTTTAATTTGTATCAAAAATATTTCTCTTCAACAAGCATGCCTTCATCATTTAACATATAATGACTGCTAAAATCCATACTAAACGGCATAGCATCTTTCATATATTCCGTTAGTTTTCCGTTTTCAAATGTAAACCATTCTTTTATGTATAATCCCGAGTTATCGGTGCTTGAATTTATTTTACAATCCGTCAATTTATCGTTTAAAAAATACATTGTATTTTTAACATGAAGTTCTTTTCCGTTTTTATTTATATTTTTAGAATATTCGGTAAGTTCTCCGTCTGAAAATTCAAACAGTGCACCTATACGCATTCCTGTTTCATCTTGTGAAACTTTTTCCATATATTTTTGCAATTTGCCGTCTTTAAAACTTAGAACTTTATCATCTACGGAAAAACCGTCTGAATATCCGCCCGTATATGTAATTTTACTTATCTTTAAATTGTCGGGATTGAATTTTGTTACTTTTATAAGTATATTATTGTCAAATTCATACATATTAAAAGTTTTATCGTCATTTTGTTTAAATACATGCAATGATTTTTTGGCACCGGAGCTTTTAAATCCCGCACTTTTAGCATTTAAAATTACGTTCAAATCAGAAGAATATATTGCATTTGAAACTTCAAGCAACCTCTTTGCATCTTTTAATACGGTTTCCGATTTTTTTAAAATTTGTTTTCTTCTTAAATTAATCAACGATGCTTTTAAATTTTCATTAAAGGATCTTTTTGCCGGTGTTTTTACACCCTGAAAATCCGCCAAGTTTTTATTCGATTTTTTAAGCGAATAAAAAAAATTTTTACCAAATCTTATATTATAAATTGTATTGAAATTCTGACTTTTGTTTATCGGATTTAATTTCATTATTAAATTACCCTCCGATATGTTTAAAACCCGTAAACAAAAAATATTGTTATCATTAAGACTCTATAATATTGATTTTAATTTATTCAGAATAAATTCAAGCGCTCCCTGCTGATTTTCAAAACAGTTTTTGCAATTTTCTTTTGTTTTATTATAAAAATCGTTATCGCTTAAAAGCTTCTTTAGGATTGAATAAAATTCATCTTTGTTTTTTACGACAAAACTTGCTTTTTCGCGCTCAAGAATTGAATAAATATCTCTAAAATTCTTAATTGAAGGGCCTGATATTGTCGGAACGGAATACACCGTTGCTTCAAGCGGATTATGACCGCCCGTATTATTAAAACTTCCGCCGATAAATGCCACATCAACAATTGAATATATCTTTGATAATTCTCCGAGAGTATCAAGAACTATGATGTCACAATTTTTAAACGTTTCCTCTTTTGTTCTGAACCCGTATCTGAAATTATAATTTTGTAATAAATCATTGATTTCATCAAGTCTTGTAAGGTGTCTTGGGGCAAGAATAAGCTTTAAATCGGGCATATCGGATTTTAATTTCTTAAATGCATCAAGAACTATACTATCTTCGCCCTTATGGGTAGAGCCCGCAATGATTACTTTTGAATTTTCCGGCTCCAAATCGATATCACAAGTTTTCTTTTCGATTTCAAACTTTAAATTTTTCATAACTTCAACAGTACCGATGTTTGCTCCGAGCTCCATAAATCTGTTTTTATCAAGTTCACTTTGAGCAAAAATACCCGTGTAACACGACAGAATAAATTTAAAAAAGCTTTTTAACCTTAGATACGAAGGGTATGACTTATCCGAAATCCTTCCGTTTATAATATAAAGCGGAATATTTTTTTCTTTTGCACAATACGAAAAATTCGGCCACAACTCGGTTTCGGCTATCAATATTACCGAGGGGTTAATTTTTTCCAAAAAGGTTTCAACCGTTTCATAAACATCGAGCGGAAAATAAGTAATAAATTCGGAATAGCTTGAATATTTTTTCTTTGCAAGCTCCTGACCCGTGACTGTGCCTGTTGTAATAACAAGGTTTACGGACGGGAATAATTCTTTAATTTTTTTTATAAGGTTTTCTAAAGACATAATTTCGCCGACAGAAACCCCGTGCAAAAGTATGGTTTTGCCTATGAGATGCGGATAATCAATTTCCGCCAGCTTTTCTCTCAGAGGTATAGGCGGTTTATTTTTTAATTTTCTTGAAAAATCTATAATCGGAATAATTTTTTTAACAAGCGAAGGTGATATAGATTTGTATATTTTAAAAAGTGTATCTTTCATAATATTCTCCGATGAAGATTATTATACAAGAAAGGTTATGTCGCAAGTATTAAGTTTTGTAACAATATAAATTAAAATTGAAATTATGTATATAGTATATACTTTATATATATGTAAACAGTTGCTAAAGGGAAAATAAAGATGAAACTACAGATAACAAATAATTTTGATCAAAAACTTGCAGAACTTTATTCTTCAAAAGTAACCGTAAATTTAGACGATAAATCTCAAATCAACCCCAATGAATTCTGGAATACAATGGAATTAATCGCAGTAAATCACAAGGCAATGATTAATTTCAGAATAAATAAATAATAATATCATAGAGGAAGTAAAAATAAAAAAGCTGTCTGTTTAAGCAAAAGACAGCTTTTATTTATTTAAAACAATTTGCTTTGCACGGGCTCCGCTTCAAGTAAATCCTGTATTCCGCAATCGAGCGCGTCACACAGCTTATCCAAGTTTAAATATGAGGGCTGAGTACGCCCTTTTGCCCATGAATATACGGTTTGCTCGGGTATATTAAGTACTTTTGCAAGTTTATACAAACTATAGTTTTTCTTCTGTTTTGCAGTTTCTTTAATTTTTATTTTCATGTTCCAATTATATAATACATATTAATTTAAAACCATAAAAAACAATAATTTTTATCTTTTTGTTTTTACCTCTCATTTTTCAACTTTTTAGAGGAAAATTTGCGTTAAGTCTTAATATTTATTCAAATGTTACGTTATAATAAGTTATAACTTATTATTAAAAAATATACTATTATAAATATAATAGTCTAAGACCAAGAGGATTTACACACTATGAAAAAATACTACCTGTCAATAGCATTATCACTAAGCATTGCTTTTAGTGTTTTAACACATCCGTCAGATGCTGCAACGGTACGTAACAGGTACATTGTACCAAAAATTCCCGCTCCGACGCAAGAAGTGAAAGAAAATATTGAAAAATACAAAGCAGGCAACTATGTAGGAGCAATGATAGGTCTTGAAGACATTGTTAAAAAAGATCTTAAAAACGAATTGGCATTGTATTATCTTGCCTTAAGCTATACAAAGCTCGGTTATAACGAAGAAGCAATGAAAGTCTATGGCGATTTAAGCTTGAAAGCCAAAAACGACGTAATAAAATATTATTCGGGAAAAGCCTCCGTTTGTCTTCAAAATCCCGAAGGAGAAGAATGTATAAACTACGGAAAACCTCCGGTACAGGAAGAAACCGAACAAGAAGGTGAAAAACAAGAACCGACCGATATAGAAAAATTTATTTTGTCGGGCAAAAAAATTCACCCTGCCGCAATGGATGCAATTACCAAAGAAAGAATGGAAAGAAGACTTCAGGAAGAACAATACAAACGTATGCAGCAGCAAAACGAAGGAGTGCCTCTCGATATTCAATCATATAATTCAAGACCGACAAATGAAGAAATAGTTGCAGCACTTGATACTTTATCAAAAATAGGTTTAAACCCTTTTGATCAGAGAGTGAATAATTTGAATTATTTGAACAATTTTCAAAATCCCTTAATAAGCGGGCTTGACTATCAAAATGCGGCAAATTTATTTTTATACAGCCAGATGAACCAAAACTACGGTTCACAATTTAACGGGTTTACAAACTATCTTACGGACTACGGATTATAATTATGACAAAGACTAAGAGTAAAGAAAAGAACAGCGAAAAGACAATAAAACTAAAAACCGAAAAATTCGGAGAAATAGAAATAGATAAAGAATTAATTTTTAATTTTATTACTCCGATAATCGGCTTTAGCGATTTGAAAAAATATACAATAATAGATTACAAACCCGACTCACCGTTTAAATGGCTGCAGTCAATTGAAGAACCCGAGCTGGCATTTCCCGTTACTTTATGCAGTTTTTTCGGTATTGACTATCAGTTTGACATCCCTGACGATGAAGCTCAAAAACTCGGTATAGAATCGGCCGACGATGTATTTGTATGCAACATTGCAAATATCCCGTCAAGCAATCCTGAGGGTGCTACAATTAATATGATGGCGCCGGTTGTATTAAATCTGGCAAATAAAAAAGGTATGCAGATAGTACTCAAAGATACTGGCTTTGAAGTAAGATATAAATTATTTAATAATAAATCGGAAGAATAAAAATGCTTATACTAACAAGAAAAGTAAATCAGAAGTTAATTATAAATGACGACATTGAAGTTGTCATTCTGGAAAGCTATAAAAATTCCGTTAAAATCGGCGTTAATGCTCCGAATAACGTCCAGATATACAGAGAAGAAATATACAACGAAATTAAAAAATCAAATAAACAGGCAAAAAATATTGATGTAAATACTATTTCAAAATTAAAGCCAAACAGCATATCGAGCAAAAATTTCGACTTTATGAAGAAAATTCAATCCTATGACAACAACCAATCAAAATAGCGCATACGACTATTTTTACAATCATCGGTATCAGGAAGCTCTTAATATTTTTATCAATGAAAAAGAATACTATCATGCCGGACTTTGCGCGCTGTTATTGAAGGACATTAAGAATGCTCAAAAATTTTGGAAATTAAAGAAAAATATTTGTCCCGCATCGGCTTTTGGTCTTTGTGTATTGGATATGATAAATTTAAAAACGGATAAGCGGCCTTCTTTTTTTCAAACAAGGGCACAGCTTGAAGTTTATATCAATTTGTTTTTAGAAAACAACCTTATAGAATGGGCTGAAAATCTTATAAGCTGTTCGGATTTTTTATTTTTTGCAAACCCTGAAAGTTATAAATTTATTGCCCGCGCTTTATATGCAAACGGGTATTTTAAACTTGCAATCAACTTTTGCAAAAAATCTTTAAATTACATGTATTCAGACCCCGAAGCACTTCTTATAATGTCGCAATGTTACTATTTACTTAAAGACAACGGGGAAGCACTTCATTTTGTAAATAAAGTTCTCGATATGGTTCCTGAATATTTTCCGGCAATAATTTTCAGAAAAATTATAAAACAAGAAATTGATAAGAAATATAATAAATAATTTAAGGTTGTTTAATTAAATAACCGAGAAGGAAACTTGAAACGATAAATAATACCACAAAGAAATATGTCAATTTATTTAAGTTCTTTTCGGTAGATTTTTGAGAAGCAAATAACTGGCTCGCAGCACCTATTGAAGCAAGTCCGTCCCCCTTCGGAGAATGCAATAATACAAGAAAAACCGTTATTACCGCTGAAACCATTTGTACTATATAGAAAAATTTAATCATAATCTTTATCCTTTTATATTCCTTTTAACATAAAAAATATATTTATGCAATTGAAAATAAAAACAGGAAAAAATTATAACAACTTAAATTTTAACGCTTTCTTTTTCTTTAATAAGCATTTCGTCCAGTATTTCAGAACAATCGGCAACCATATTAACGCAATGCGCTTTTCTTTCGGGAGAATGAAAATCCTTAAAATTTTTTGTTAAAACTTTACAACAGGTAACTTTATGGATTGAAGTAAACTTTTTATAAAATTCATCGGCTAAACTTCTTGCCGTATTATCGGCATATTTTCCGTGCAATAGCCCTAATACCATCATAGAACCCGCAACCGCACCGCATAAACATCCGTTCGACATTCCTCCGGAAAAGCCGGTTGCAACGCTGACAAGTTTTTCATCCGCGTATCCGATATCAACTGCCGCTTTTGCAATGGATTCCGAACATGAAAATCCCTGTTTAAAGTAATTTGGCGCTATATCTATAAATTTCTTTTCCATATCTGCTCCCTTAAATTATACGCTTAATTGTAATACAAATGATAGAATTTATTGCCGAATATCAAAAATGAAATAGTTACGCTCACAACTGCCGATATAAGAACGGCTCCCGCCGCTATATCTTTCGATAATTTAGCAAGTTTTGCCCATTTATTCCTGTAATATGCATCAATTATAAATTCAACCACCGAATTAATCATCTCAACAACAAGAACAAACATATTTGCAAATATTATTATGCAAAATTCAATCAGTGAAATTCTCAAAAAAAACGCAATTGAAAAAGTTAAAAGCGCAATTACAAGGTGCTTTCTGAAATTTCTCTGGGATTTAAACGCCAATCTTACGCCGTTTAGCGCATACATTACACTTTTATTAAAATTTCTGGATTGGAATTTATTCATATTTGTTTCAACACCTTATTTTGTATACTTACAACAAAATCGTAATCCTTTTTTGTTAAGTGGTCAAATCCGAACAAATGCAAAATTCCGTGAATTAACAATGTCAGAATCTCTTTTCTTAAATCATTTCCGTTTTCTTCTTTTTGCCTGTCCGCAGTTTCCGTTGATATTATTATCTGGCCGAGATTTGCCGTTTTATTGCAAATTACCGAATCATTATCATCGCAAAACAAAGAAAAAGTGATTACATCCGTTGCTTTATCTTTATTACGGTATGTTTTGTTTAATTCTCTTATGGTTTCATCATTACAAAATGCAATATCAAATGAAATTTTTGAAATATTATCATCAAACACGCAGCTTGAATGAAGCTCTTTCATGTTTAACATTACATCGAGTATTTTTTTAATATCAATTTTATAATCTTTAAAAAATACTCCGTACCTTCTTAAATTTATGTCATCCAGCTTTGTTAAAGTAAAACTACTTTTCATCTTCTTCCTTTGCATTTGATTTTGCCTGAAGTTCTTGGATTTTCTTTTCAAATTCAATATCCTGCGGATTTTGAATTGTTATTTTATTTTTATCAAGTTCATCTATGACACGTTCCTGATATTTTATTCTGTCATGCTGCATACCTCTTAATATTTTATTAAAGGTCATTGCAATGATTTTTATATCCTTAAGAGTCAACGGGCTGTCGGATAACTGTCCGTCATTCAGTCTTTCGGTAAATATCTTGTTTACCATTGCTTCTATTTCTTCCTGTGTCGGTTTTTTCAAAGAACGTACGGCACTTTCCAGTGCATCGGCAAGCATCAAAATTGCCGTTTCTTTAGTTTTAGGTTTCGGGCCGGGATATCTGAATTGTCCTTCCTGAACATTTTCAGCACCTTCCATCTCTATTGCTTTGTTATAAAAATATCCTGCCAGAGTTTCGCCGTGATGCTGTTGAATAAAATCAATAACAACCTGCGGAAGACCGTATTTTTTAGCCATTTCAACACCGTCTTTTGTATGAAGCGTAATTACCATTTTACTTTGGCGGGGTGTTAAAGTAGCATGCGGATTTTCAACTCCGAAATAAGATTGATTTTCTATAAAGAACAAAGGTCTTTGCAGTTTACCGATATCATGATAAAAAGCGCCCACTCTTGCAAGTATGGAATCGGCACCTATAGCTGCGGCAGCCGCTTCGCATAAGTTTGCAACCATAAGTGAATGATGAAAAGTACCGGGAGCAGAGCTCCTCATTTTTGATAACAGTTCCTGATTTTGGTCGGCAAGCTCTATCAGGGCATACGGAGATACAATCTTACATATTTTTTCTATAATCGGAATGAAGAACATGGCAATCATGGATGAAACAAGACCGTTTATTAATCCCCAGAAAGGATTTTGAATATTATTATGAATTAATCTTGTAAATGCTTCCGCCTGAACTTCAAACAATGAGCAGAAAAACATTGCAAAAAACATTACGGCACCGACTTTTATCCCGCACCAGATAATATCAAGGCGCTTTGCGTATGAAATTTTTGAAACAAGATATCCGCTGAATAATATTGCACATATAAATACAAAAAATAACTGCGTATCAAAAAATAAAGTCACCGACAATATTGCAAGCATCATAACCGAAACAAGGAATGCCAGAACGGGATTTGTAAAAATTGCAAGTATTATGGTAAATGCGGAAAACGGCATTAAAAAATTAGACCACACACTTGAATTTGATATCAAAATACAAGCATAAGTTAAGATTATTGACGACATTGCGATGTATGCCATATATCTCGGCGTATAATATTTTTTTTCGTATTTTTTAATATACAAAATTAAAGAATACATAGTAAGGCAAACGAGTGCAAATATCCCCAGTATTCCGGCTCTGTTCAACTCGAAAGCATTATAACCGGATTGTTTAAGAGCATCTCTTTTTACCTGTGTAACTTTTTCACCTGCCTGAAGAATTTTATCACCTTTTTTGTATGAAACAAGATAAGGTTTAACCGAATTTCTTGCATTCTTTTTTGCAACTTCGGTTGCATATTCGTCTATTATCAAATTCGGTACAACACTGTGTTCTATAAGCCCTATTATTAAAGGGTATTGATTTCTCTTGACATGGACTCCGAGAGTCTTATCAATAAAACCGTCGGTTATAAAATTTGACACATCCGAATCAAACACCCCGACATTAAGAAGCTCGTTTAAAATATACTTTGTATTTGTAAAAGCGGAAGTTAATCCGGTGCCCGATGAAGAAAGAATATATGATATCGCTTTTGATTTTCTGTCCGCATCATTAATTTCAAGTAAATCAAACAGTTCTTTTTGCTTTGTCTGATAATTTTTTTTATCGTTTTTTATTCTTTCAATATCTTCAATAACCCTTTGCAAATCGGTTTTAATATAATCCCCCTCAACAGGAGCAACTATATTTCTGATTTTATTTGCAACTTCTCTTTTGATTATTTCCGTTCTTTGTCTGTCTTCAACTACGAAACTGCTTTTTGAATATATTGTTTTTTGTGCTATTCCGTTAGAAATTATATTTTGATAAAGATAATATCTTACAGAAAGCAAAGAGGTTAAAATTACCGCAACCAAAAAGAATGCACAAAAAGATGCAGGTCTTGAAGATTGAAATACGTCCTCGTTTTTAAAAATGTTATAAAATTTTTTCATTCCGCAATCCAATAACTTAATACAACTACATTATACAATAAATTGTTTTTTACTATATACTATTTATTATGGGTATTAAAAAAATATTTACGGGAATTTTTACATTAATTATCATTCAAAATGTTCTGTTTGCATCTCAAAAAGCAAACTTAAAAGAGCAATTTAAAAATAATGAAGCCGTAATCTATACAATAAACATAAGAAGCTTCGGCGCTGTCGATAAAAATAACGACGGCATTATTGAAGAAGAAAAAGGGGATATAAGAGGCACTTTTTTAAATGCCAAAGATAAACTTAAGGATTTGGCTTATGAAGGAATAAACACAATATATGTTCTTCCGATTACAAAAACAGGCAAATTAAAAGCGCTCGGAACGGCAGGTTCTTTGTATGCAATGGACAGTTTTACAATTCTTTCCCCCGAGCTGGACGATAAATCAAACAATCTTTCCATAGAACAAGAAGTTATGTCATTTACCGAAAAAGCACATGAACTTAATATGAATGTTATAGTTGATTTACCGAGCTGCGGTTCTTATGACTTATCAATCAAAAAACCGGACTGGTTTATATACAATAATACAAATGAAGCAATAATACCCGCCGATTGGACGGATGTCAGACTGTTTAAAATTTATAATGACGACAACAAAACACTTTACGAACCTACCGTTAAAAATTTTAAAAATTTTGTTGATAAAATGCAATCTCTGGGATTTGACGGAATAAGAGCGGATGTTGCTGCAATTAAACCGTATGCTTTTTGGAAAGAAATTATAAGTTATGCAAAATCAAAAAATAACAATTTTATTTTTATAGCGGAAGCAACACCTGAATGGGATAATCCTGCACCGAACGGAGTAAAACACTATACAAAAGTTCCCGAACTGTTGTCCGCAGGTTTTAGGGGATATTACGGCTCGGGAGCAAATTTTAAAAATATCAAAACAAAAGAAGAATTTGACAAAAGGCTGAAAAATAATTTAAGTATTTTAAAGAAAAATAAAAATGCGGCAATAATGTCATCTTTTGCAACACATGATATTCAATCTCCGATTTTAAAAGGTGAAAACTATTGGAATATGATTTTATGGCTTAATGCAACATTGCCGATTAACAGCTATTTTCTGGACGGTTTTTCAACAGGAGATGATTATATTTATCCTTATGAAAATTTAAAAGCTGAAAAAAGCAGTACGGATGACGAATATTACTTTGTTCATTCCGGCTTATTTGATATATTTAATTTTTCAAGACCTGCAAAATCAGGCGGTGAAAATTTCAAAAAAGAATATATAAAAGCAATTGCATTTAAAAAAGAACATTCATCCTTAATTAAACCCAAAAATTTAACCGTTTTAAAAACCGATAACAGTAAGATTTTTGCATATAAATTATCTAATTTCGGAAAAGAACTCATTGTTGCAGGCTCGCTTGATGACGATAACGTTTTAACAACAACTCTAAAATCAAAATATTTGAATTCGGGCAGCAATAAATCAAAACAAGGTTTGCTTTATACGATAAATGCAAAAAACAAACCCGTTATTCAAAAAAATAATATTTCAATTAAACTTGAACCGCATGAGCTTGCGGTATATTTAATTCAAAAAAACTAATCGAGCAAATCTTCAAGAATACTTGCATTTTTGTCCGCATTTTCGGGTTTTACGGCGGCTGCCCTTTTGATGTACTCTCTTAATGCTTCTCTCACAAGCTCTGAGCGGCTTCTTTGCTCACGCAATGCCATTTTATCAATTGTTTTTAAAAAACCGTCTTTCATTGAAATTAAAATTCTAGCCATAATTTTAACTCCTTAGAACTATCCTTTTTAAAAAATTATATCACATTTTTTAATTTTATAAATTTTGTATAAGGAGTTGATTATTTTTTCATATTACCTAGTTAAATCCGCTAATTTTCTTTAAAGTTCACCTGATGTAAAAAAAGAAAAGAAAGGAAAACAAAAATGACAGAATTAAACGAGTTATTTAAATGTGATATTTGCGGAAATGTTGTAGAAATTGCACATGAAGGCGCAAATTCTCTTGTATGCTGCAATGAGAACATGGAAAAACTTAAAGAAAACGAAGCAAAAAAAGAAAACTTACATTATGCGCACATTGAGAAAATTAATGAAAATGAGCGAAAAATATCCTTTAAGCACGAAATGACACCCGAACATCATATTGAATTTATTGAAGCAATTTCAAACGACGGGGTATATCTGAAAAGAAAATATTTAAAAGAAACAGAACCGGCGGAAATGATATTAAAATGCAAATGTGAAGAAGGGTTTTATATCAGATTATATTGCAACCGTGATGGAGTATGGGTTACGAAGTTATAAATTAAAAGAGGATTATCAATGGAAACAAAACTTTTACAGGCATTTAACAGCCAGATTAATCATGAATTTTACGGTGCATATTTATATTTTGCAATGTCTGCATATTTTGACGAAATAGCAATGTCAGGCTTTAGTACATTTATGAAAACAAAAGCCAAAAACAAATTAATGAACGCACAAAAAATTTACGACTACATAATTTTAAGAGATGAAAAGCTGACATTTTTAAAAATTGAAGAACCGGCAGCGGATTGGATAAATGTATCGGATATATTTTCCTGCGCATTATCGCATGAAGAATTTATGCTCTCGCAAATTCAGGAGCTTTATAAAATAGCAAACGAATACAATGATGCGGGAGCGCTTGAATGTATTTTCAAACTGATAAATGCTCAAATTCTTGAAGCGGGATATTTCAGAAAACTTGTTTTCAGAGTTAAAAATTCAAATATGTTCCCCTCAAATATTGAGCTTTTGGAAGAAGCTATGTTGAAGCAAAATCTGAATTAAAAGCATTTATTACAATATTTTGAAACAGGACATACGGAGCAGTTTGGCTTTTGAGGTTTGCAAATATTTTGTCCGTGATTTACAAGAAGCGTATTATAGTTAATCCAGTATTTTTTTGGCAAAATCTTCCTCAGAGCCATCTCTGTTTCATCCGGAGTTTTTGTTTTTACATATCCGAAGCGGTTTGAAATTCTGTGAACATGCACATCAACGCATATTGCAGGCTTATTAAATCCTTTTGTTAAAACAAGATTTGCGGTTTTTCTTCCGACTCCTCTGAATTTAACAAGTTCCTCTATTGTATCGGGTACTTTTGAATTATATTTTTCAACAAGTAATTTTGAAAGCTCAATAATTTGATCCGCTTTATTTCGATAAAATCCGACAGGATAAATTAATTCGGCAAGCTCATCCTGTGTTAATTTTATCATTTCCGCAGGAGTTTTAGCCCTCGAAAGCATTCTTTTTGCGGATTTAATCGTTGTTTTGTCGTTTGTTCTTAAAGATAAAATACAACATGTAAGAACAATATAAGGGTTTTTTGCATTTTCCATAAAGTCCACAAACTCACTATGCAGTTCTTTATGCTCATCAAACTCATATTGCAGTATTTTTATGATTTTATCAATATCCATGCTAAAATAGTAACATAAAAAGGAGTTCATCATGACACAAATAGAAGAAACAGATAAAGATAATTTCCATAATATATTAAATCTTAAAGTACCTGTTCTTGTTGATTTTTATGCACAGTGGTGCGGGCCATGCAGAAAACTTACTCCCGTATTGGAGCAACTCCAGAATGAATATAAAGATTTGATTAAAATATATAAAATAAACAGTGATAATAATATTGAAATTTTAAAAGAATATGGCGTTATGGGATTACCTACACTTATTTTATTCCAAAACGGACAGGTAAAAGAAGTTATGACAGGTATGATTCCAAAAAGCGCCATAGTATCAAACATCAAAAAACTTTTGAATTAATCGAAAGTTATTTCTTTACTTGAATATTTAGCAATAAGGTCGCTGTATCCGCCTATATGAACTCCGTCAAGCACTATTTGAGGAAAAGTTGCAAGCTCCTTTAAATTGAATTTTTCTTGAAGTTCAACTCTTTTATTTTCCTCGTCATCCTCACATCTGATTTCATCATAGGGAACATTATGTTCTTTTAAAAATATTTTTGCCTTCATGCAGTAAGGGCAATAGTCAAGGGTATAAATTTCAACCTTTTTTGATTTTGTTTCAGTCATGATTTAATCCTATCTAATATTTTAATAACCGCATCTTTTTCATCTTCGGTTATGTCCAATTTCAGATAGTCTTCAAAATATTCTGCTGCCGAAACTCTGTCATTTCTACCCAGAAAAAGCGTTCCTGCTTTTTTGTATGCGGGTGCGAATTTCTCATTAAGCATTATAGCTTTTAAATACGCACCTATTGCTCTGTCAATCTGGTTATCCGCTTGATAAGCTTCGCCCAGCATATAATATAAAAGATGGTTTCTTATCTTTTCTGTTACTAATTCTAAGTTGGAAATAGCGGAAGGATAATTACCCATCTCCATAAATATTCTGGCTAATTCGTAATTATAATCCACATTGTCCGGTTCTTCATCCGAGGCTATTTGAAGCATTTCAAGAGCATCATCAAACCTGCAGTCGGCAATGAGTTCCCTGATATATTCCAAACGTGATAATTCTTCTTTCATAAATTCATTTTATCATAAATAAATTTATTAAATAGTTTGACTTGTTAAAATACTAATCCATCTTGTAATATAAACCGTTGCGATTACAAAATAGATACATGCAATCAACAAAGCAAGAATTTTTTGAAAATCGCCGAATACGATTAAATTTTTATTTTTCTTTATATCCGAGTAATCAACAAATTCTTTGTGATAAGGTTGTTCGGGAAGCTTTGTTTCTAAATATTCAAGAACTTTTGAATATTTTACCTTAATTAAAAGTTGATATGAATCGATATTCATCCACCACAATAATGTCGATGAAATACCTATTATACACATAACAATCATGGATTGTTCTTTTGATGTTATTGCAATTGTTTCAACAATAAATATTGCAATCAGTAAGCATATATTCAAAATCAGATAAAATCTGTTGGTTGAAAACTGTCTTTCGATAAATCTGTCTTTAGATTCCGAATAAATTCTGTATTGTTCAAGTATCAAATATTTTTCGTCTTTTTGATCCATTAATTTATACTCCCTATAATCAAGAATAGTTTAGCACAATTTATAAATTCGCGTTTAATATAAAAGTATGATTTTGGGAAAAAAAATGGGGTTATTACCCCAATTCGCATACTAGCCGAAGCATTAACAACATACTAATGATACATTCAATATTTAAAAAAGGAAATATAATATTAAGAAATGTAATGCAAATGGAGTATAATATTCACTGTAAATATTAAATAATACCTTCTTTTTGTTTTAATAATTCTTCAACAACGCCTGTTATAGCGATTTTCACATGGAAATAATTCAATCCGCCCTGAAGATATATAGCCCATGGCGCTCTAACAGGCCCGTCTGCGGAAAGTTCTATTGTTGAACCTTCAATAAAACTTCCTCCCGCCATCAATAAGTTGCAATCATATCCCGGAACGGTATCCGGAATTGGCGTCAGATAACTTTCAACAGGCGAGTTTTTTTGTATCATTGTGCAAAATGCCTGTTGTTCTTTTTCATTGTTAAATTTAATTGTTTGTATCAAATCCGTTCGTTTATCCTCTGAATGCGGAAATGTAACAAAACCCATATCCTCAAACACTTTAGCCGAAAGTATTGACCCCTTAAGCGCACTGTTTGTCACTCCGGGTGCCATAAAAAATCCCTGCAAAATAACTCTTGTTTGATTATGCATGGCTCCGCCTTCACCGCCTATACCGGGGGCGGTCAATCTGCGTGATGCCATATCTACATATTTTTTCTTGCCTGCTATATATCCGCCCGCTTCCACAATACCCCCGCCGGGGTTTTTAATAAGGCTTCCCGCTATTAAATCCGCTCCGACTTCTGTCGGTTCAAGCTTTTCGGTAAATTCACCGTAACAATTATCTACAAAACAGCATATTTCAGGATTTACGTTTTTTACAATTTTTATAATTTTTTCAATATCGGAAATATTTAACGGCTTTCTTAAAGAATAACCTCTTGAGCGTTGGATTAATACCATTTTAGTATCGGGGGTAAGATATTTTGCAATGTTTTCATAATCAACTTCAAGCTCGTTTTTAAGCGGAACTTCATCATATTTAACACCATGACCGATTAAACTTGTATCAAAATCATCACAGTTCGGTCTTGAACCTATTATCTGCTGCATGGTATCATAAGGCTCTCCCGCTATCGATACAAGCTTATCGCCGTAGTGCAAAACTCCGAAAAGTGCGCAGGCTATCGTATGAGAACCTGAAACAAAGTGAGGACGAACAATAGCGCTTTCTGTTTTAAAAACATCAGCAAAAACATTATCAAGCGCTTCTCTTCCCATATCATCATGTCCGTAACCCGTTACGGTATAAAAATGCTCTTCACCGATTTTATTTTTACAAAAAGCTCTTAATACTTTTTCCTGATTATATTCAGCTATTTTATCAAGCTCTTTAAATTGTCCTTCAAGTGAATTTTGAGCTTTATTAACTATTTCTTCGGCAGTTGATTTCATACTTTATTTCCATTATTGCTCGATTATCCTACGTCGCAATCGTAATGCTCAACTCGCTTTCTCGACGAAAGCTCGTTTTCGCACCGGCTTCGCTATCTGTAATTTGTGAACTGTAAAGGTGCGTCTATTTGGCTTTCTTTTTCTCTTATCGCCTTGATAACATCCTGCAAGTCATCCCTGCTTTTTCCGGTAACTCTTACCGAATCACCCTGAATTGAAGCCTGCACTTTTAATTTTGTATCTTTTATATAGCCTGTGATTTTTTTGGCAAGCTCGGTTGATAAACCTTTTTTAAGTTTAATTTCCTGTTTAACATTTCCTCCGAGTGCATTTTCAATTTTTTGCGGGTCTAATATTTTAAGGCTTAGATTTCTTTTAATTAATTTTGATTGCAAAATATCGAAAATATTTTTCAATTTCATTTCATCGTTTGTGGTGATATTTATTGCTTTATCGTCAAGAATAATGTCGGAAGAAGAGTCCTTAAGGTCAAATCTTGTTGATAATTCGCGTTTTACCTGATCAACAGCATTTGTAAGCTCTTGTCTGTCAAAATCCGACACAATATCAAAACTTGCATCTTTTGCCATAATATCCTCCTTTTTTAAATCAGTATATCATGGATAATTTGCAGTATTGCAAATATATGCTTGCTTTGTAAAATTATGTTAAAAGGGTAGTTAAGCATTATTTACGTAGTAAAATATAGTAAAAAGCACTTAAAAGAGGAAAGGACACAAAAAAAGATGCTAAGTAAAATTATGAAACCCAAATCAATTGCTGTTATTGGTGCTTCAACCAAAGAACATACAATTGGTTCGGACATTATGAAAAGATTACAGGAATATAAATTTAAGGGTTCGATTTATCCTGTTAACCCGAAAGGCGGCATTATCGAAGGACTCCAGGCTTATACAAACGTTATGGAAATCCCAGGAGAAGTTGATTTGGCAATAATCGTTGTTAATGCTAAATTTGTACTTGATACAATCGATCAATGTCATCAAAAAGGCATTAAAGGTCTTTGCGTTATAACCGCAGGATTTAAAGAAACAGGTGCTCAAGGTGCCGAACTTGAAAAAGCTTTATTATCAAAAGTTAAAGAATACGGTATGAGATGCGTTGGCCCTAACTGCTTAGGTGTTGTTAACACATTGCCCGAAGTATCCATGGACGGTTGTTTTGCCGAATCACTACCCGAAAGAGGACACATCGGTTTTGTTTCTCAATCAGGTGCTTTAGGCGGCGGTATTTTAAATATCTTAAAAGACTTAAACCTCGGTTTTGCTCAATTTATTTCAATCGGTAATCAGGCTGACGTTAACGCAGAAACAGCTATGGAATACTGGGAAAATGAAGATGACGTTCAACAAATTCTTCTTTATATGGAATCAATCCAAAATCCCGCAAACTTCCGTAAATTAGCTTCAAGAATTTCTAAGAAAAAACCAATCTTAGCTCTTAAAGCAGGTCGTTCCGCAGCAGGTGCTTCAGCTGCATCTTCTCACACAGGTTCATTAGCAGGTGCCGACAAAGCGGCTAACGCTTTATTAAATCAATCAGGCGTTATCAGAGAATACTCATTAAAGAACTTATTTGCAACGGCTAAAGTTTTTGCTAATTGCCCGATACCGAAAGGTGACAGAGTTGCAATCATCACAAACTCAGGCGGCCCCGGAATTATGGCAACCGATGCGGTATGCGAATACGGTATGCAAATGGCAAAAATCACGGATGAAACAAAAGAAAAATTAAGAAGCTTCTTACCGTCTGCAGCTTCCGTTAAAAACCCGATTGATATGATAGCTTCAGCTCCTATTGAACACTACAAGCAAACACTTGAAACGGTTATAGCTGATGAAAACGTAGATATGATTATGGTTATCTATCTGCCGTTCTTAGGCTTGAAAGATATTGATGTAGCCCGTGCGGTTATGGAAATTAAAGCTCAATATCCTCAAAAACCTGTTATCGGTGTATTTATGACTAAGAGCGAATTCTTTACAAAATTATCCGATATGGATGTTAATATGCCGTTCTTTATGTATGCTGAAGAAGCAGCAGACGGCTTTAACAGATTAAATCAACAAAGAAAATGGATGGAAAGACCGCAAGGTTCAACTCCAAACTACAATGTAGATAAAGCTAAAGCGGAATCAATCATCAAACAATCATTATCCGAAGGCAGAGCTCAATTAACAACCCGTGAATCCATTGATGTACTTGATGCATACGGCATCAGAGTATGTAAATCAGGATTTGCAACAAACATCGATGAAGTTGTTGAAGTTGGTAACAGAATCGGATACCCTGTTGTTATGAAAATGACATCCAAAACAACATCTCACAAAACAGATGTTGGCGGTGTCAGAATTAACATTCAATCCGAAGAACAACTAAGAAACGAATACAATGACTTAATTGCTAAATTAACCGAAAAAGGACTTATTGACGGTCTTGAAGGTGTAATTATCCAAGAAATGGTTAAAGGTAACCGTGAAATGGTTTGCGGTATTGCAACAGACCCGCAATACGGCCCGATGATGATGTTCGGTTTGGGCGGTGTATTTATTGAAGTTATGAAAGACGTAACTTTCAGAATTGCACCTCTGACTGACGTTGATGCATCTGAAATGATTAAATCCGTTAAAGCATATAA
>CADBOZ010000049.1 GCA_902796515.1 uncultured bacterium
ATAGTCGCGGGAGATGAAGCAGACACCTTTATATTTACAAAAGGCGACGGAAATAACATCATCTGTAATGCAAACGCATACGACAGCATTAAGTTTACGGATATTAAATGGAAAGATTTAGCCGCAGTAAGAAACGGTGAAGATGTTGTGCTTTACTGTAAAAGTGCCGACTGCAACGAAAAACTCGCAGACTCAATTATAATAAAAGAATATTACGCTTCATCTGAAGCGGATAATACCGATATTAACGAAAATGCAATAGTTAATATCTACGCATCGGACAGTAAAACACCTCATAAATTAAGCGATTTAGCCAAAAACATTACCGATGTTCATTCGCTTTTTAATCCGAATGTAAAATTCAATGAAATAATATCGGAAGACTCTTCACAAGAACCTGTAATTGCATCGTCCAAAATTAATTCATGGATTGAAACAGGGGATGAAAACGATATAATAAAAGGCGTTTCGGGATATAATTACATTGATTCCGGCGACGGTGATGACACTATAACCGGCGGCAGCGGAATTGATGAAATATACGCAGGAAGCGGCAATGATACCATAAACGGCGGCAGCGGAAATGATATAATATATGGCGGCTCGTATTCCGACGAACTATCCGATTTTGACTCCGGTAATGATATTATTAACGGAGGACTCGGAAATGATATTATATGGGGCGGTGACGGTGATGACACTATAACCGGCGGCAAAGGTAATGATACATTTGGATTTACCGTAAATGCTTCAACGGGTAATTCTTTCGGAAATGACGTTTTAACGGATGCCGACAAATACGATAAAATAGTATTAAAATTTGCCGATTCAACTTCTGAAACGGGATATAAAAACCTGAGCAAAAACGAAGTTAAAAACAAATTAAGCTATGAAAAAGTTGATAACAATTTAATTATTGCGGTATCGGACGAAAATACTGAAGGAACAATAACAATAAACAATTTCTTCAAAAATAAATCCGCAAATAATATTGATATTATAGATATAGGAAACGGCGAAACATTATCATTGCTTGATTGTGTAACCTTAAATAAAACGGTACAACCTGCAGAAACATATATAGGAAGTGACTACAGGGAAGTTGTAACTTCTGCTGCCAATGCGACGCTTCAACTCGGAAAAGGCAATAATACCGCTATATTCAGTGCGGATAATATCGGTCAAAGAACAAATATAATATTAACTTCAGGCGAAAAACTTAACCTTGAATTTGATGAAAATCTGAATATAGGATGCAGCGCTTCTTCAAACGGCAAAGACTTAATTTTATCAGCTACAAATATAGAAACATCAAAAGTTGAATATGTAACGATTAAAAACTATATGACCCGTCAAATTGATGCGGTTGTAACCGTTTCATATTATACGGGTGATACAAATTCAAGAGTGTTAAATTCCGATATTGAATTTTATAATGCCTTTGATATGTTTAAATTTTATGACACGGAAGTTGATGCAAAAGGTATTTTAACAACCACATCTTCATCCGACAACATAGATGTTTCGGAATATATTTCACTGACAAATAAAGGTGTTACGATTAATTCAGGCTCCGGAAACGATATAGTTAAAGGTTCATATTATAATGATACAATTACATCCAAATTTGGAAATAATGAAATATCGGAAATTGCCGGCATAAACAGAATTAATGTCGGAGCAGGGGATGATACCGTAACCGTTGAACAGTATTCAACAAACACCATTAATGCGGGCGAAGGAAATAATGAAATCAATTTATACAGCTACGGAAATAATAAAGTTACAACAGGCTCGGGAAACGATACAATCAACGTTACGGGCGGCAGCAACAATATCATCACTAAAGGCGGCAATAACACGGCAACTCTTGACGGTGAATCGATTAATAAACTAACCGCGGGCAAAGGTGCCGATACAATAACCGTCAATAACGGTACAAACGACATAAAATCAGGCGCAGGCAATGACAGCATAACAATTTATAACGGTGCAAATACTATTTACTCCGCTTCAGGTGATAACAATATTATAATTGACTATAACGGTACCAATAATACTTTTATGACAAATACCGTAAAATCCGGTAACGGTACGGATATTTATACAATCTGCTGCGGAAAAAATAATATTTATTCAGGCGGCGGCAACGACAAAATATATATCAATAATCAAAGCGTATACGACGGTAACGAAGACGGTATGCCTGATTATACATCAACAGGCGGCGGTATTAACATAATTAATTCCGGTACAGGCAATGATTATATTGAAATCAATCAGGGTATAAACACTATTGATACCTCCGCAGGAAATGATAATGTTCTTATAACTTCAGGTGAAAACAATATAAACCTCGGCGCGGGACATGATACCGTAATTATCACGGCGGGCATAAACGCCATACAGGGTGCAGGCGGAAATGATATATATAAATTCCAAACTAAAAACAGCAGCGAGTCGACTACCGTTATAAATGACAGTGCAGGAAACGATGTTTATGATTTATCTCAAATTGTAAATTATGATTCCTTAATTAAAATTACGGATACCAAAGGTAAAAATTCCGTCATCGTCAATTCCGACGCATTTAATAATACATCGGGCATTTATTTTAATGTAATAGTTGGCGCAAAACCAAAATTTGATACATACGGAAACAATAAATATTCACTGGGTACAAGTGTAACTTTATATGAAAAACTGCATACCTTATCAAACGGCGTCGAAATAACGGGAAGAACGGCGCTTAATGAAATTATTACCGATACCGACGACGGAAATAAAACGTACAAACTTGATATCAATTCCGTTGCTCAAAATGTCGCAAATTTCCTTGCAAATAAGGGTTACGAATCTGCGGATGCTTGTATATCAAAAAACAACACCGCAAGCTCCGATGTAATAAATTTATTAAATTTATACAATAATACTAATAACGGCGGCATAGACTACTGTCTGTCCGCAACATAATTAAGTAAAAAACAAAAAAGTTCCGAAAAACAATTCGGAACTTTTTTGTATTACATATTTTACAATTAGTTTAATTTAACGCATCTGCCAAGTTTATAGAATGTTTTAGCCGATTCCATCTGAGTTCTTGACACTTCTCTGTCGCATAAAACATATAAACCTGTATCAAGGTCTTTAACTTTACACCATCTTTGTTTTTCAACCCAACAATTATAAACATCACCATAACCTTCAGCATTGAAGTATGCTTTTTTAATTTGTTTATATTCAGGGTCTTTAATTATATCGTTTGATTTTTTCTTTTTGCTGACACCCGTTACGGAAGAAACGTTAACATAGTTTGAATTTTTATCGCCATGATTTGCTAATGCAGGCATGCCGACTGCAATAATGCTCAATGCAAGAACAGATAATAAAGTCTTTTTCATTTATATTCTCCTAGTTTTTGATAAGATTATAACATAATAAAACAAGAAAATAAAATTATTTGCTTTTAATATTTATTCACAAATCGGATTTCCTTTTTTACCGTTAGGAACCCACTCTCCATCCTGATATATAAACCACCATACATTATCAGCATCATCACCGCAGTCAACCCAGGGTATACCTCTATCCGCATCATTTGCCCATCCGCTTGGATTTATGAACGGACATTTAGGCTTTTTAGATGCGCATACAGCCTTTGCGGTATCAAAATCGGGGTAGCATATTTTTGCAATATTTCCGTACCATTCAAGATGATAACCTTTTTCACATACCTTACAAACATGCTCGGACTCCCAGCTTACACATTTATATATATTCCGCCGGCAGTTTCCGTTTACATATTTTCTGCCGTTAGGACATACCTTCTCGGTATTTAATTGAGCATTTGAGATATTATTTTGCTGTTCCGGTTGAGAAATTTTGTTTGCATTTTCTTTTTTTGGCTGATTATTCCCCATATTAAGATGACTAAGCTCTTTATTAAGCTTATTAATATCTTTATTAGACCTGTAATCACTTGTTGCCTGCCATAAAGATACGACAACTATCAAAAATATTACTAAATTTAAAATTCCCCTCACGAACTCTCCTTATATGGGATTAAGTTTAATAATATAAATGATATAGATGCCGCAACAACGAAAATTTTCGCTGTTTGCATCTATATCATTTTAAAACACCTTATATTTTATCAAATCCTGTATATTTTCTTAAAACTTCAGGAATAATAATGTGTCCGTCTGCTGTTTGGAAGTTTTCACAAATTGCGGCTAAAGTTCTTCCGACAGCCAAACCTGAACCGTTTAAAGTATGAACAAATTCAACGCTTCCGTCTTTTCTTCTGAATCTGATATTTGCTCTTCGAGCTTGATAATCACCAAAGTTAGAGCAGGAAGATATTTCCTTATATGTATTATACGAAGGCATCCAAACTTCAAGGTCGTAACATTTTTTAGCGCTAAATCCGATATCTCCTGTCGATAAGCAAACACGTCTGTACGGAAGTTTTAAAAGTTCAAGCACGTTTTCGGCATCCCTGGTCAGCTTTTCATGTTCTTCTTCGGATTGTTCCGGTTTTGTCAGTTTAACAAGTTCAACCTTATTAAATTGGTGCTGTCTGATTAAACCTCTTGTATCCTTTCCGGCAGAACCCGCTTCTCTTCTGAAGCATGGAGTATATGCCGTCATATATTTAGGAAGCATATCTTCATCGAGTATTTCATCCTGATAAATATTTGTAACCGGAACTTCGGCAGTCGGTATTAAGAATAAATCTTCATCAACGCATTTAAACATGTCTTCTTTGAATTTAGGAAGTTGACCTGTTCCTGTCATCGTTTTAGAGTTTGCCATCACAGGCGGGAAAATTTCTTCATACCCTCTTGTTAAAGTATGCGTATCAAGGAAAAAGTTAATTATTGCCCTTTCCAGTTTTGCACCGAAATTTCTGTAAAGCGTAAATCTTGTATGAGCAAGCTTAACCCCTCTTTCAAAATCAAGCATATTAAGTTCCGGACACAAATCCCAGTGTGCTTTATATTCAAAATCGAATTTTGTAGGTTCTCCCCATCTTTTAATTTCAACATTAGCGCTGTCATCCGCACCTATCGGAATATTTTCATCGGGTGTATTCGGAATATATAACAGTGCTTCTCTTTGGGAATTATCAAGCTCTGTAAGTTTTTCTTCAAGCTTCTTTGCTTCTTCTCCGAGTGTTCTGATTTCAGCTTGAATTTCAGTCGTATCTACACCGTCTTTTTTTAATTGTCCGATTTTATTTGATTCTGATTTTCTTTTTGCTCTTAAATTATCAAGCTCAAATTGAACTTTTCTTCTTTCCTCATCGATTTTTAATACTTTATCAACCGACAAATCAGGATTTCGTCTTTTTAAAAGTTCGTTTATTTTTTCGGGGTTTTCTCTGATTAACTTAATATCAAGCATTTTCCTGCTCCTTATTTTCCTTAATTTTCTCTAAATACGCTTTTAATTCTTTAATTTGACGGGGCTTAATCGGCTTTATCTGACCTTTTTTTAAGCCCGTAAGGTCAATGTTTGCATGCCGCACACGTTTTAAATTTATCACATTATGCCCTAAAAATTCAAACATTTTTCTTATTTGCCTGTTCATACCCTGATGCAAAACGATTTCAAACATTGTTTCATTCTTTGTTACATCAAGTATTTGCCATTCACAGTACGCAATCTTGCCTTTTTCAATTTCAATCCCTGCGGAGAGTTTATCTAATTCTTCATTTGTCAATTTAGCATCAACTTTTACCACATAGGTCTTTGCAACCTTAATCGAAGGGTGGGTCAATTCGTAAGCCAGATTTCCGTCATTTGTTAAAATAAGCAGCCCCGAAGAGTCCTTGTCTAATCTTCCGACAGGATTAAAATGCCTGTATTCTTCGGGTAAAATATCATAAATTGTTTTTCTTCCCTTTTCATCGGTTTTTGTGGTTATATAGCCGGCAGGTTTATAGAATTTATAATATTCGAGCTTATCCGCTCTTATCAATTTACCGTCAACGGTCACTTTATCCTTTGTTCTTATTTCAAAACCCAGCATGGTAACGACATTGCCGTTTACTTTAACCAATCCGTTTAAGATATATTCATCTGCTTTTCTTCTGGAACAAAATCCGCTTTGGGCGATATACTTATTAATTCTCATAAAAAGATTATACCACGCTCAATTTTTTAAGAACATCCAAAACAGCAACTAAAATCATAAATAAAATATAATTGTAAATTTTTCTTAATATTACAAAAAAATTTGAAATATTAGGCAATTTTCTCAGAGAAATTTTTTTTATTAATATGTAGAGGATAATCAATGAAAAATATTTTTAGAACATTACTGGATAATGCAATAAATTATTTTTTCAGGTCACAAAAAAATATATCTAAACAAAAGAACAAAGATAATATTCTTTCCGGAAAATTACTCGGGAAGAAATATCATATAACATACGGCGCAAGTCTGACAATTGATAACAAAAAAACCAAAGAAAAAGAGGTGACAGAAAAAAATATAGAAGCTATCGCAAAAAAATATCTGGAGCATCCTGAGGAGCTTTTTAAATATATGGAAAATTCAGGTACAAGTGTTTATTTAAACAAAAACGCAGATAGATTACTGAAAATCATAGACGAAGAGGAAGGTTTTATTCTTCCGAAAAACGGCATTAAGGCGCTTTATCTGAACCTGATTACAAAAAACGGAATAAATTTTTCAACACCCGAAATGTTTATTTTAAAAAGTTCAAATATGAACAAAAGTACGCTTCTATACAATTTTTACAACTGGTACTGCTACAAAAAACAAACGGACGGATTTGAACCGGAAACACAAGATAAGTTTAAAAAATTATACAAATCATCCAATACAAAAGAAGATATAGAACATCTGACATTCGATGAAGTATTAACACTGAAAACAGCTGCAAGACGTGATATAGATGCAATTAATTTTGTAAAAAGGTATACGGAACAATATTTAGAAACGAAAGACAAATTAAAAGATATAAAAACAGATAAAATGGTAAAAATGTAAAGGTGAAATGGGGTTGGGAAAAATGAGCCGTTATAGGGAAGCGGCTCATTTTTTAATTATTATTTATTTTCCTGAAGAGCCTTGATTTGATTTGATAATTCATTGACTTTTTTATCAATATAATCCGTACTGTTGTCGGAAGTTAAAAGTATTTCCTCAAGTGTTTTATTAATATTTTCATTGATGGTATTTTTGTTTAAATCACCGAAAGAAACGTTGTTTAAGTTATTAAGCTGTAAAACACTTATACATCTTGATTTTTCAATTAAATCCTCCGAACATTTTTTAAATCTTTCATCCTGAAGAGCATACTTATTTGCGGGCAAAACATTTGTAACTCTCGATAATTCAAGCTGATTTTCTTTATTCGTTAACAGCATAGCGAAATTAATTGCAGCTTCAATGTTTGCGGATTTTTTCGGGATTACAAGATTCATTAAAGAAATATCGTATTTACCGTTTTTACCGGTAAGCTGGCTTGCTATTTCGGATTTTGAATAAACGGCGGGAGCATTTTGCTTAATCATTTTTATAAAATTAGAACCCGCGACCATAACAACCGTCTTATCGGCCATGTATTTTTCAACGGCTTCTCTGTGATTTATCGCAAGTATATCTTTAGGTATAAAATTCTTTTTATACATTTGATTAAACATTGAATATACGTTTTTTGCATTTTTAATTTCGTTGTCATCCGAAAAATTTTTAATATCATATTTGTTTAAAATTTTTGCAAAAACATCGTTTTCATTAATGCTTGAAACAAAAGAAGTCGAGTTTGAACATTTTTTTATTTTTTCGGAAATTTTATAAAGCTCATCATAAGTTTTAATAAAATCACCGCCTATGCATTTTTGATATATTTCTTTATTGTAAACCGTAACGGGACTGGTTACATAAAACGGAAGAGCATATACTTTATCTTTATATTTTAATCTTTCGACAAGCCCCGGATGAAATTCGGAGTATGCTTCTTCGTTGAACGTATATAGTGCATTTTTTTGAGCAAGCATTACGGAAAAATCCGGATTAAGATTTATTAAATCCGGAGGAGTGGAAGACAAAACAGAAGCAAGAGTTCTTTTTTGTGCTTCCTGAATGGGTATATCAACCCAAACAACACTATACTCAGGATTATTTGCTTCAAAGGTCTTTATTACATCTTTTATTTGCTTTTCGTATACGGGCTTAAGCTGTATCGACCAGAATACAAGCTTCTTTTTATTGCTTTCCTTTTTTAATCCTAAATAACTGAAGCATGTAAAGGATGCAACCATTAAAAACATTGCCGTTAAAAGTAAAATAATATTTTTTCTCATTTTTATTTCCCGTGCTACAATTATACAATGAATTTGTTTGATGCGCTAGAAAATAACAATAAACAAATACCTCTTGCCGAATTAATGCGCCCCAAAACTCTTGAAGAATATTTGGGGCAAACCGAAGTTATAAATAAAAACTCACCTTTTTACAATTTACTTATGGCAAAGAGATTGTTTTCATTTATTTTATGGGGGCCTCCAGGCTGCGGAAAAACTACTCTTGCAAGATTATGCGTTAAATATCATAATGCAAAATTTATTGAGCTTTCCGCCGTAAATTCCGGTGTTAAAGAAATTAAGGAAACGGCTGAAATCGCAAAACAAAATTTAAGAGAAGGTTTTAAAACAATTGTTTTTATTGATGAAATTCACAGGTTTTCAAAAACCCAGCAGGACGCACTTTTACCGCATGTTGAGTCGGGATTGTTCTATTTCATTGGTTCAACCACCGAAAATCCTTCATTCCATACCGTACCCGCCCTTATTTCAAGAGCGCAGGTTATAATGCTAAAAGCGATTGATTCTTCCTCAATTAAAAAAATCATTTTAAAAGGTTTTGATTATTTATGTGAACATTTCGGCAAAAAAATCCTTGAAGAGGACACTCTTGAAACAATAACGGAGCTGTCGCAGGGAGATGCAAGATATGCACTGAATGCCGTTGAAAATCTGTATTTTGCATCGAATGAAAATATAAAAAAAGAAACAGCGGAAATGCTTCTTCAAAAATCCAGCGTCCGCTATTCAATTGATATGCACTATGACTATGCAAGCGCATATCAAAAAAGCCTGAGAGGCTCCGACCCTAATGCCGCAATCTACTATCTTGCCAAAATGCTTGTATCCGGAGAAGACCCGAGATTTATTGCAAGAAGACTTGTTGTCGTAGCGTCTGAAGATGTCGGCAATGCGGATTTTAGAGCGCTGCTTGTAGCGGAAGCCGCCCTAAGAGCAGTAGAGCATCTCGGTATGCCGGAAGCAAGAATTACACTTGCTCAAGCTACGGAATTTGTTGCCCGTGCAAAAAAATCAAACAGAGCAATTATGGCAATTGATAACGCTATAAAGGATATTAAATCGGGACTTGATTTTCTTCCTCCGATGCACCTTAGAGATGCACATTATAAAGATGCTGCCAAATACGGTTTTGGAAAAGATTATGTATATACACACAATAACCCCGAATATATCCAACAATTTATGCCGGATGAAATAAAAGATAAAAAATATTTTGATTAGCTATTGCAAAATTAGTATTTTAGGCATAAAATCGATGTATAAGCACAGGTTGTTAAGTGTAAAGATTTGTTAATAAAATATTTCAAAACACGCAATAAAATTTTTGTTTATATTTTATACAAGTGTATTGACTTTAACTAGGAGATAAAAATGCAAATTAGCTCTATTAATTCGGTAAATTTTAGAAGTAATTCAATAGACATAGATTTTAATGATGCAAAAAAAGACATCGAAGCAGCAAGAAAATTACAGAAAGCTTTAAAAACAGACAACCTAAAAAATACTGAAAAATCAAAAAAGAAAAACTTTTTTGAAGTGGTAGCGTCACTTGCTACAACATTTTTAGTTGCATTTTTAATGGCAAAGAAATTATATAAACATGGCGGCGAGCTTGTAAACCAACTTAAAAACAACTCATTAAAAAAACTACTGCAAGAAAAAATTAACAATAGTGAAGCAATTAAAGAAATTACAAATACAGTTAAAGGCAAAATGAGAAAGATACAAATTCCGGAAAGTTTAAAAAACAATAAGCTTGCTAAAAAACTTAATGAATTAACACCTGAAGGTTTAAAAACTGCGGCAAAAAAGGTAGTTGAAACAATCAAAAAACATCCCGATAACGCTGCAAGTATTCTTGGCGCAGCAGCAGGCACAGCATATGTTGCAGCAACCGATTACGATGAAAACGGTATTCCTGATATTGCAGAAAAAGGCGTAAATGCAGTTAAAGGCGCTGTTCAAAGATTCAATGGTTTTTCAGCTGCAATTGAAACTTTAACATAAGTTAATGAGATTTTAATATGGCAACAATAAACGGAATTTGCAACAATATAATAAATAACTGTAATCGTGTCGGACAAACGGCATACGCAGGTACCTGTTCAAGACTTAAAAGAGCAGGGGGAGCAATTCTGAATTATGCCGACAGCAAAGGTATTGATTTAACCTGTAAAGGAAAAGTAAACGGTAAAACACTTATTGGTGCAGGAGTAATTGCCACAGTAACAATACTTGCAATAAAATGCATCAATACAATTCATAATAAACTAAAAAATATGAATAAGGAATAATTTTTAATCCTGCCAAACGGCAGGATTTTTATTTTACTCCTGAAGTACATTAATAAACAGGGTAATTATTTTTTTCTTAAAATTCAAATATAAATTTAAAAGTTGCAAACAATAAAAGGTTTAAAAAATTGAAAAAAATTATTACTCTTGCTCTGCTTTTAAATTTTGTTTTTGCGCACGGTTTTGCTTTTGCAGAGGCCGTTTCTGAAAAAAATTTAAAACATCCGAGGTACTATGAAATATTTATCAATCAAGATAAATACGAAAAATTTAACAGAAAAGTTTTTAATTTTAATTTAAAAATGAACAAAATATTTGTTAAAAATCTGCACATCGTTTGGGACTCTATTTTTCCCGCATTTTTAATTGATGCAATCAACAGAGCATATTACAATATAGAATATCCAAAAAGACTTGTAAGCGCACTATTTCAAAGAGATTTGGATGCAATTAAAAACGAAACAAAAAGATTTATAATAAATACCACAATCGGCGTCGGCGGATTGTTTGACAGTGCTTTTAAATTTTTTAATCTTGAAATGTATGACGAGGATATGGAGCAGGCATTTGCAAAATGCAAAATTAAAAGCGGCAGCTATCTTGTATTACCGTTTATATCATCAACAAACACAAGAGATATTTTTGGAAGAATAATTGACTTTTTGCTTACACCGACAACATATTTTATGGCACCCGTTGCAGCGGCAATAAAAACCGCTCTTCTGATTAACAGAACGGAATTTATACAACCCGTAATCAAAATGGTTGAGTCGAATTTTGCAGACCCCTACGATATAGCAAGGAAATTTTTCGGAGTGCAAAAGCAAATTAAACTTTCAAATTATGACAGAAAAAATGTGCTTGAAAAGAATAAAGATGATTTTGATGATGAATTAGAACTTGTTGATAAAAAAAATACAGAAGAACATCTTGAAGTAAAAGGAAAAATTGAAAATGAACACAAAATAACAAGTGATATAAATCAAGAATTAACAGCAGACATCTATTTATCCGATTATAAGGCACAAAATCCCATTCTCGATTCAATGAGAACAGCTCTGTTTGATATTAAAAACGAAAACAAACATTTTTGGAAGGAATATTCAATATGGAACAGAGATTTTAGTAAAAAATTAAAAATTGATTTTGTTGAAATTACACAGAATAAACCAAAATATGCTTTTAAATATATTCTTCAAAAAGAAAAGTCCTCTCCGCTTGTAATAATATTTCCATCCGTCGGAGAAGGGATAAACAGTAATCACAGCGCAATTTTGGGCAGTATATTTTATAAAAAAGGCTACAGCGTACTGATTTTAGGTAACTATTTTCAATGGGAATTTTTAAAAAGTCTTGACGACAATTACAAATTAGGGAATATCAATGAAGATATAAAATACATAAACAAACTTGTTAACAAGGCAATTATTAAATTGTCATCAAAATATGACAGAATATTTTTAAAAAGAACCGCAATCGGAACTTCTCTCGGAGCATATGCGGTATTATACCTCGGAAATAAGCAATATCAAGACGGAGCCGGAAATATAGATAATTTTATTGCAATTTGTCCGCCCTATGACCTTTTTTACGCTATAGATAAATTGGATAAAATAATGTCTTCGTGGCAAAAATACCCCGGAGATTTAAAAAATAAAATTGCACTAACAACCGCAAAAGTAATGAGAGCATACAAAGAAAAAAATTTAAACAAATTCGAAACGCTTCCTTTTTCAAAGTATGAAGCCGAATTAATCAGCGGATATCTTTTTCATCAAAAGCTTTCCGATATAGTATTCCAAATTGAAAAATCAAAAAAGAACGGTTTGAAAGAAAGTGAAATCTATGAAAATATTTATACAATAAATTTTAATGACTATATGAGTAAATATCTGTCAGATAATAATGAAAACGAATTGTTAAAAAAAATAAACAATATGAATTCCATATCGGATTATCTTATAAATTCGGATAATTACAGAATATACCACAGTCTTGATGATTATTTGATATCAAATTCGCAATTAAAAACCTTAAAAGAAAAATGCGAAAATAAATTAAAAATATTCAGCAACGGTGCGCATCTGGGCTTTTTATACAGGGATGAATTCAAAAACGAACTGAGCAACGAAATAGATGAAATTTTAAAATCATACAAACATTAAAGATTTACAATTTATTTTTGAGTTAATATTATTTTATAAGAATTTTAATGAGGAAATGACAATGTATAATGTTTATGTAAAAAGACAAGGTTCGTACAATCCCGATTTAGTCGGAGAATACAGCAATTTAAACGATGCTGTTAAACTGGCGGAAGAATTAAAGTCAAAAGATGACACCATAAACTACACAATTGAAGAAACAACAGGACATTTTGACAGCTACGGCGAACCTTTAACAAGCGTTATCAAAAGAGGTTAACCGCATTAGTGCTTTATATCGGCAACAGCTGATATAAAGCACTAAAATTATATATGGGTTAAGTTAAAAAATAATCGCAAATTAATTTTTCTTTCTTTTTGAAAGGATTATTAATAATTTCTTTAATTCTCATGCTTAAAGACGGCTTATAGCAAAGCTTTTTATATCTGTCGACAAGAATTGCTTTTTGCACAACGATTTTATTGTACTCTTTTGATTTTTCTTCGTCCTCTTCAATAAACGGAGCCAATTCTTTTAACATTTTTTTGTAATCTAAAATTTGTTTTTCCAATGATTTCTTGTTATCGCAACTCATCTCTTTTACTCTATTAATGGGGTGAACACATGCAAATAACCTTTTGCATATTCATAATACCTTATTTAAAAAAAATAAACTCATCCAATGTATGTAATTAATTGATATTCAGCTATTTATAGTATTTTTATAAAAAATAAAAACAATTAGAATATAGATATGAAACGAAGGATTTTTGCATATTTACATACCCACTGGGACAGAGAATGGTACAGAAACAAAGAAGATTTTAATATACGTCTTTTGGATGTTTTTGACACCGTTATTGATGAACTTGTAAATAATAAAGCACCTTTTTTCTATCTTGACGGTCAGGTGATAGCACTTTTAGACTATCTTAAATACAGAGAATCAAAAAAAGATACGGTTATTAATTTAATCAAGAAAAACAAACTCGCCATCGGCCCATATTTTGCAAGCATAGACAGTTACCTTGTTAACTTTTGTTCAATGCTGAAAAATCTTGAAATAGGGATTAATATATCAAAAGAATTCGGGCAAAAAGATTTTATAGGATATATGGCGGATATATTCGGAATTTCAAACTCCGCATTTGAAGCACTAAAAATAAAAGAAATAGATAAAGCAATTATATGGAGAGGGGTTAACCCGAAATCAATAAATAATAATTGCAATTTTATTAAAAACAATATTGAAACAGTATGGCTTGCTCAGGGTTATTTTAACGACTTTTTTCACACCGGCAATATTGAAGGAATAAAAAATTATATTGATAAAATTGCAAAATATTCCGAAAATTCAATACTGCTTCCAATCGGAGGTGATCATCTTAATATCTTATGTGATGCAGATAAAAAAATTAAACAAATAAATAAAGTTTTAAATGACTATGAAATTATTTTAACAAGTCCGTTTGAATATTTTAAAAATAATAAATTTAATTTCAAAAAACCGCCCCATGAATTTCTTGACAATTCAAACACATACATACTTCCCGGAGTATACAGCGCAAGAATAGACCAGAAAATATTAAATAATAAAGTGCAAACTGTTTTATCAAGAATATTAGAACCTATAAACGAATTTGAGAGCGGAAAATATTATAAAAATATTGATAATGTATATGAAACATTAATTAAAAACTACGCACATGACGGAATATACGGCTGCTCCACGGATGAAGTGCACAGGACTGTTGAAGCAAGATTTAATAAATGTTTGCAAGCATCTCAATCAATGATTAAAAACATAATTGCCGATTATAAGAAAAAAAATAACATAACGGGAAAAACCGAAGATAAGGTTGAAATATTCAATCTTTCCAATTCTAAAAACTGTATTTTTAAAATAAAAACACCTTATAAGATAAAAAACTCTCAAATTATATCAAAAGAAAAAGGTTTCCCTGATGATATATTGTTTGATATAAATAAAGTTCCGGTTACCGAAGAAATAACAACAATATACACTTCTTTAATTCAAACCGATTTTATTGAAAGCTTCAGTAAAAAAACGGCAAAAATAACTCTTCCGAAAAAAGAAACAAAAATAACAAAAAATTCAATTGAAAATAAAAATATCAAGCTT
Organism: uncultured bacterium; assembly: GCA_902796515.1. GTDB lineage: Bacteria > Cyanobacteriota > Vampirovibrionia > Gastranaerophilales > Gastranaerophilaceae > RUG14156. The sequence continues at coordinate 14,944 of CADBOZ010000049.1, forward strand.
GAAGTAAAACAAAATAATGCGGAAGAAATATTTATAACGGATAAAATAAATAAGAAAAAATGTATTTTAAAATTGACGGATATAAAGGATAACGGCGATAGTTACAATTATGCACCTTACGGGAAAAAAGAAATATTAAATATTAAAAACACAAAAATAATATATGACGGAATAATCGAGTCGAAACTGCTTATTGAATACAAAAACATAAAGCTCTATGCAAAATTAAATAATAAATCGGAATTTATAAGTTTTGAAGCCGTTATTAACAATAAAAAGAAAAATCATAAGCTACAGGCTGTTTTTATATCCGAAAAAAATATTAAAAATACCGTAAGCGACGAAGCAATAGGCATAACCGAAAGAAATATCGACTGTAACTATGACATGCAGGACAATATGCCCGCAAAACGTCCGTTTGAGCTCAAAACAAATTCATACCCCATGCAAAGTTTTGTTTCGGCAAATAATTTGTCTGTTATAACAAAAGGACTAAACGAATACGAAATTTATAAAAACGAATTAAGAATTTGTCTTTTAAGAGCAACGGGCACGATTTCAAATCCGAAAAATGCCGCAAGAGCAATACCCGCAGGCCCTGATTTAAAGTGTGAAGACTCACAATATATAAATAAAATTATCATTTCACAATTCGGATTGTTATTTAATAATCACATCGGGGTATATAACAATATAGATTTATTTAATGAAATTTATCTCGCAGCGGACGGAGTTTATACAAAGGACGACAATCTTAAATACACAAAAACAGCAAATTATTCATATATTTACTGGATAAGCCAAAATCAAAAATTAAGCTATAATATTAGTAAAAATAAATTAGTATACCGGAAAATGGAGAAAAATTATGATTGAACTTGAGCAAGCAATTGAAATTTTTGAAAAATACGGAATAAAAGCAGTGCCCGACAATAATAACAGACTGGTTATTTCTCATTACTGTCAGCCAAAGGGTACAACTTTTACAAAGCTGGGAATTAATGAAGATGAATTAATTCAGCATGTTGCTATCTGCGAAGGCAGATTTGACACCGCAAAATCAGCTTTAACAACTTTTCCTCTGGATGCCGTAAGCGAACTCAGAATGGCAATAGATACAAAAATCAGCGAATTTCCGAATTTAAGAGCAGTAGGAACGTTTATCGTAAACAATCATCTTAAAAAAGCACCCAAGCTAAAAACAATAGGTTCTGCAGCTTTGGACGGTTCTTTAATTAAATCATTGCCAAAACTGAAAGAAGCAGGAATTCTTACCATTCAAAATTCAAAACTCGAAGAACTTCCGGCATTAGAAAAAGCAGAAAAACTGTGTATTATAGATTCCCCCGTGTCTGATTTAAAAAAATTAGAATTCGCGCAAGACATATTTATTTGTTCGACCGATGAAAACAATAAATTACCTTTAATAGCATTGAACAGCCTTGCCGAAACTGAAAATTTGTTTGTTGCAAACACGGATTTAAAATCACTTCCGAAATTAAAAATTGCCAAAAAAATTGCTCTTTACAATTGCGAAATAAAGAGTTTCAAAGGTGTAAAAAATGCGGAAGTTGAAATCCAAAACCATATCTCGGATGAAGAATTAAATGATAAATTCGACACATTTACCGACTGGTACAATTCAAGCGTATTAAATAATTCAATGAATTTACTCGGTGAATTTGCAAGTACACTATAAATTGTTTTTACTCATAGGAAAAGACCCGAAATTTTCGGGTCTTTTTTAATATTAAGAATTGTAAAAAAAGTATATACTTTTGCAATAATTGATATATATATGTTTTTATTTATATGTAGGCAGTTATTAGGACATAAAAAGATGGGACAAATAAACGCAATACATGAGCGTGAAGAAAAAGCTAAGCAAAGCAAGGATTTGAATAATTTTGAAACTTGCGAGAAAATTGTTGAAAATCTTATCGAAAAGGGAATTACAAAAGACTCAAATCCGCTTGTTTGGATATCAAAAGCATCAAAAGCGTACAACATAAGCCAAAAAGATGCAACCGTATGTGTTAAAATGGCAATGAAACAACTTAGCGACTCCGTTCAATCCGAAACAACAAATGAGGTTTTAAACGGCCAGACCGGCTATTTTTGGAAAACAGGATATAAGACATCCTCAACATATGTAAATAAAAATGACGGTATGGACAGTTTATCATCACTTGGAAGCTATAATAAATTAATTTTTGGAATAAAATAGCCTGTTAAGCATATATACTTAACAGGCTTATATTGTTTATTACGATTATTCACGGGACAACATTTGTTTAATTCCGTCGATTGAAGACAATATGCCTGTAGCTTCATAAGGCATATAGACAACTTTGTTGTTTTGTCCTTTTGTAATGTCTTTAAGAGATTCTAAGTATTTCATTGCAATTAAATACTTATCTGCCTGACCTTTTTCACCCAGAGCTTCTATAATTCTTCTGATTGCTTCTTTTTCGGCGTCGGCTTCAATTAATCTTGCTTTTGCAAAACCTTCAGCTCTTAGTATTTCAGCGGTTTTAGCACCTTCAGCCTGATTGATTGCAGCTTCTCTGTCACCTTCAGCTTTTAAAATTGCGGATTTTTTCAAACCTTCCGCTTCAAGTATTGCCGCACGTCTGTCCCTTTCGGCTTTCATTTGTTTTACCATGGCGGATTGAATATCGGTCGGCGGGATAATATCCTGTAATTCAACTCTGTTAACCTTCACACCCCATTTATTTGTAGCTTCATCAAGAATAGAACGAAGTTCAACGTTTATCTTATCACGTGATACAAGTGTTTCATCCAAATCAAGTTGACCTACAAGGTTTCTTAATGTGGTTTGCGTCAGTTTTTCAATTGCCTCCGGTAAATTTTGAATTTCATAAACCGCAGATTTCGGGTCAACAATTTGGAAATAAAGAAGTGCATTTATACTGATAGATACGTTATCTTTTGTAATAACCGTCTGACGGGGAAAATCATATACAGACTCCCTTAAATCAATTCTTGTTCTTTCTTTAATGTAAGAATAGCTTCTTCCGTCAATTCCTTTTTGCGTAACCTTCCATGCCACACCTCTCGGACATTCAATAATCGGGATAATGTATTTTAAACCGGAATCAAGAGTTTTTTCATATTTCCCTAATCTTTCAACTATAACCACTTCTGCCTGCTGCACGATAATTACGCCTTTAAAAGCATACACCAATGCAACAACTATGAGTGCAACTAAAAAATAACCCATTTGTTAATCTGCCTTTCTAACAATCATCACTATACTTTCATTTGAAACTATTTCAACTTTCTGACCTTCTTCAATTACCGAGTCATCCTGTGTTCTTGCCTGCCATCTTTCGTCATAAATTGAAATAGCACCTCCTGTTTTATCTATTTTTGAAACAGCATCAGCTATTTTTCCTATATACTTTGCTTCAATTCCTGATTGCTGTTTTTTATCTTTATCTTTTTTTACAAGCAAAGGTCGAAGAGTGTAAAGAGAAATTACCGATAAAAAAGCAAAACATACAACCAGAATAACTATACTATCTGTAAAAAATGAAATTCCGGCACAAATAAACGCCGCAACTGCAAAATTTAAGAAAAATATTGCGGGAAATATCATTTCAAAAATCAAGAATGTAATACCCAGACATAAAAGTAATGCCCACATAAACGCCTCCTCGTATGTTGTGTTTATAAAGGCATTATACATTACTTTTAATTGAATTTCCAGTTTAATTATATTGGGATTTTAAATTAAAATTGAAAAAACGTTCAACCATATTCTTTACTTCCTTTATAAATTTATTTTCGGAAGAAAAATCAATGGTTTTGCCGTCAACACAAACTTTTTGAAGTTTATCATCTTTAAATATTGCCTGAATGGCATTTCGTTTTATTGAATCATATCCGTAAAGATAACTTCCAAAGTCATATTTATCAAGATTATCCGCATTTTCCTGATTGTTTTTTATTCTGTCCGTCATTTATGTGTATCCTCAAAATTCCTTGTGCCGACAAAAGCTTCTATAATGATATAAAGTATTGTTGAGGGTAAAAAATACAAAAACAGTAAAAATTGCAACAATTGTTACAATTAAATTATATCAACAATCGTAACTCCTTCTCTGCCTTCATTTTCATCGCCATAGCAATATTTTGCAACATACGGCGAAATTTTTAGATAATCATTTACCGCTTTTTTCAATGCTCCCGTGCCAAAACCGTGAATAACAATTACCTGATTTAAACCTTTAAGGCTTGCTCTATCAAGCTTTTCGTCAAGATAGTTAATTGCTTCTTCGGCTCTCATGCCTCTTAAATCGAGCCTTGATAACAAATTATCTTCATTATCAAAATTAACCTGAATTTTCTTCAGAGCGGGGGATACCTTTTTATCGGTATATGCAATATCACTCAATTTTACTTTCGAAATTATATTTCCTAATCTGATATTCACATTCCCTTTTTTATCCGGCATACTATCAAGGATTGCAACCTGATTTAATTTTTTAATTAAGACACTCTGTCCGATTTTTAAAGTTGAGATATCAAGCTCTTTGTATTTATCCGAAAGTTTATCTTCTTCTTTTGAAAACTCTTCACGAACAGCATTTTCAAGCTTGCTTAACCTGTTATATGAGCGCATTGCAACTTTGATGGATTTTTCTTTTCTGATTTCATCAACTGCTTCTTTTATTTCGTTTCTTGCAATTTCCAGCTCATTTTGAAACTTCTTTTTGAAGCTTTCCAGTGATTTTTTCTTTGATTTTTTAATATCCTGCAATTTTAAATTTAACTCATCCTGAATTATTTTTGTCTGCGCAAGATTATTATCGGCTTCTTTTTCTTTTTCAATCAGACTTTGACCTGTTTTTTCCATCTCCTGAAAGAATTTTGAGGTTTTGGAATTATTATTCAACAGATAATATCTTGCATTTTGAATAACGGTTTCGTTCAATCCGAGTTCATACGAGATATCTATGGCATTTGAAGTTCCTGAAATACCGGTTATTAAATTGTATTGGGGTTTTAATGTTTTTATATCAAATAAAACAGAGGCATTCTCAAACCTTTTATCCTCGTATTTCAATGACTTCAATTCTCCAAGATGACATGTAACCGCACAAAGGGCATTATTATCAAGAATATATTTCAAAATAGCTTTTGAAAGGCTTGCACCTTCAACTGGGTCTGTTCCCGAACCCAATTCGTCAAGTATAATAAGGGAATCCGGCGTTATATTATTTAGAATATCCGAAATGTTTTTTATATGCGCGCCAAATGTTGAAATACCCTGCTCAAGGCTTTGTTCCGTAGATATATCGCAGAAAATATTTTTAAAAGGATAAATTTTTGCTCCGAGTGCAGGGACTTGCATTCCTGCTTTTGTCATTAGCACAATCAGTCCCATTGTTTTTATTGCAACGGTCTTTCCGCCCGTGTTTGCTCCCGTTATAAGCAGACAATTATAATCAATTCCGAGATTAAAATCATTTTCAACAATATTTTCTTTTATTTCAACCAGTAAAGGGTGACGCATTGCTTGTATTGATATAATTTTATCATTAGTAACATCGGCACTTACGCCTTTTATACGGATAGAATATTTTGCTTTTGCAAAAATTACATCCAAATCAACAAGCAAATTCATATTTGAAATAAGTACATCTTTAATTTCTTTATATTTATCGCTAAACGTTGAAATTATCTTTTCTATTTCAGCTCTTATTTCAATTTCAATTTGTCTTAATTTATTCGACAACGGTATTAATTGTTGAGGCTCAATAAAATATGTTAAACCTGTTGCCGATACATCATGTACAATACCCGAAACTTTGTTTTTACAACTTGCTTTTACCTGAAAAACAGGTCTGTCATCCCTTGTGGATACAACAGTATCCTGAAGATTATTACAAAAAGAAGCATTTTGAAGAAGTAAGTCTGTCGCATTTTTTAAATTTTGCTTATTGTCCTTATATGACAGCCTCAATGATTTTAATTTATCCGATGCATCATCTTTTATATCAAGATTTGAATCAAATATATCAAAAGTTTCATCTTCAAGATTTTTATCGGTGTACAAATTTTGCACTATATTCTTAAGTTTAACCTGTTCCGACTTGGTAATAAAATTTCTTACCAGTCTTGCGGTTTTTAAAGCAAAAGCAAGATAATATATATCTTCTTTTTCTAAATTTATCTTTCCGAATACACTTTTTATATCAAGAATATCATCAATCGGGATTGAAGACTGAGTATCATCAATAATCTTTCTTGCTTCTTCAACCAGATTTAGACTGTATTCAATTTTTTCTTTATTGTCATAAATTTCCGGATTTAAACACGCATCACGGGATAACCTTGAATTTGCGCATTTTGCAAGATTTTCCAAAACTTTATCAAATTCAAGAGCCTTATAGTGATGGTTTATTTCCGTTAAATTATTTTCCCGCATATTAAAATATTATTTTAAAATAAGTCAAAAAGCCAGATTAAAATATAAAATTAATTTCCCGACATTTCTTTTAAGAAAATATTAGCCTTGGCAAGAAGGGTTTCCCTTGTTGCTATGGGGTCATTTATGCTAAAATCAAGCTTATTCATAACAGGTGCTTCAAGAATAGGGTTAGGTAAATTGGTCTGTACCAATCTATCCGCACAATATGTAATCCCGCATACGGACGGAAGTGAACTTTGCAGTGGATCATGATGATATCTGATGCAATTTGTTAAAATAACGGGCAATTGCCACTTTTTAGATACAAGAGCACCGAGTATGCAGTGGTTTGTACCGAATTGAGCATCTTCAACATCGGTTAATTTTAAGTTTCCCTGCTCCGCTAAATATTTAACCTTTGAATATTTAAGAGGATTTTTTGAATTTAAAAGCATTTTTCCTATATCGTGTAAAAAGCCGATAACAAAAGCATCGTCAGGGTTAATTATTTTATGTTCTTTTGCAAGGCACTCGGCAGCAACCGCACATTTTATTGAATGCTCCCATAATTCGCGACTTCCGTTTGCGGTCATCATAGGCTTAAGAGCAAGACTCATGATAATATTTTTTGCCTTCATCATACCTAATATAACAAGAGCTTTTTGAATTGAGGTAATCTGTTGTCTGAATCCGTAAAATGCGGAATTAACAAGGCTTAAAGTTTTTGCCATTATAGCCTGATCCACTTGCATTATTTTTGACAACTCGGCAATTCCTGTCGCCGGATTTTTAATAACACTCAGTGCTTTCACCATAACATTAGGCATCGGCGGAATGTCTTTAAACTCAGCAACGAGCTGTTGTGCATCAAGTTTATTAGGATTATTATTCATCATGATTGTTATACCTGCAAATGTTTTTTGATACTTAAAAAGCTGCCTATTGAACCGAACGCGACACCTAAAGTAAGTACACTAAATAATACGATAAATTGTGCCCATGAATCAATCGAAATCATAAAAAATTCATGCATTTTTATGATATTACTTTGAACAAAATTAATCGGAATAATTGCAACCAGAGCTCCGAGGAATCCGTAAATAGCACCTTGAAGCACAAGAGGTGTTTTTATATACCAGTTCGACACACCCATAAGCCGCATAATTTCAATTTCTTCTTTTCTTGATTGAATTACAAGCTCAATTGTATTGTTTATTATTGCAATTGTTAAAATACATACTATAAATACAAAGACCAGAGTAGCTGTATTTATGACCGCATTAACCATTTCAAATTTTTCAACAAGCTCTTTTGCGTAGCTTGTATCATTAACACCTTTTATGGTTTTAAGTTCATCCATCACAGGCTTGATGTTTTTTGTATCATCAAGCTTAATATGGAGTGTGTCCGGCAAGGGGTTTGAAATATCCGGAACATCAATCTCTTTTTTCAGTTCAAGCCATGAGGCGTCCTTTGAAACAAATGTTACTTTGTCAACATGTTCAAGAGCTTTTACTCTTGCTATTGTTTCGTTATTATCCGCATCAGGGCTCAGATATGCACTGATTTCAAGGGCTGAACCCATTGAGTTAACAAAAGAATTAACGGCAAGCGTCAATCTGAATATTGAACCGAAAATTGTAAGAATTGCGGCAATTGTCGTAACGATTGCAATATTTACAAGTCCCGTCTGAACAATACCTTTTATTGTTTCTATAACAATTCGATAAGTAATTCTAATCTCGGTCATCCAGTCTTTAGGGATGCGCGACTTAACTTTTTGTTTTAAGGTTTGAGCTTTTATCTTCTTAATCATATGTTCCCGCTTCCATATCCCTTACAATTTGACCGTGTTCAAGCGTAATTACTCTTTTCCTGAAATAATTAACCATATTTTGATCATGGGTAGAAACAAGAATGGTAATTCCTCTGTGATTAACCTGCTCCAGTATTTGCATAACTTCAAGAGAATTCTTAGGATCAAGATTACCCGTAGGTTCATCCGCAATCAAAAGCGGAGGCCCGTTAACTATTGCTCTTGCAATAGAAACTCTTTGCTGTTCTCCCCCCGATAATTCGGAAGGTTTGGATTTATATTTATCTTCAAGACCTACAACCTTAAGTGCACCCATAACACGTGACTCAATTTCTTTTGAAGAAATACCCATAGTTCTTATAACATACGCGATATTATCGTATACAGTATGGTTTTGAAGAAGTTTATAATCTTGAAAAACAATTCCCATACATCTTCTCAGGCTGGGAATTTTACTCGGCGACAAATTTCCGATATCAATTCCCGCAACATATACTTTGCCGCGTGTCGGTCGTTCTTCAAGATAAAGCATTTTCATCAGCGTTGATTTTCCCGCACCCGAAGAACCGACAAGAAAAACAAATTCTCCCGGATTTATATCAAGACTGACACTTCTTAATGCATATTTATTTTTATATTGTTTGACTACATCTCTGAGTTTTATCATTTTACATCCATGAATTTAATAACTTTTTCATATATCTTTTTATCGGTAAGACCGTAAAAATCCATTAACTGTCTTTGTTCTCCCGATTGTCCGAAGGTATCTTTAATCCCTATTCTGTACGTTTTGGAAGGAGCATACTGCCCGAGTGTTTCACATACCGCAGAACCTAATCCGCCAATTATACTATGATTTTCAACGACAACAACCCGTTTTGTTTTTATTGCACTTTCCTTTAAAATATTGTGATGAAAAGGTTTCACTACGGGGCAATGTATAACATCGGCTTCAATTCCGACATTATGCAAACTTTTTGCCGCTTCCATAACTTCCCATAACGTTTCACCGTTTGAAACTATGGTTAAATCTTTTCCGTCCCTTATTTTGACCGCCGCACCGGGGTTGAATTTATATTTTTCAGGGTCAAAAATTGTTTTTAAGTTTGTTCTCGGAATTCTGATGTACATAGGCCCCGGAGTATTTGCGGCATATTTTATAACTTCTTCAACCTCTGTGCAATCCGCAGGAACAATAACTCTTATATCGGGAATTGAGCGCATATAAGATATATCTTCAAGAGCCTGATGAGAAGCTCCGTCTTCGCCGACCGTAATTCCGCCATGGGTTGCAACAATTTTAACATTTAATTTTGAATAACAAATTGTGTTTCTGATTTGGTCTAAGCATCTTGCGGTTGCAAACATGGCAAATGTACTTGCAAATACGGTTTTCCCTTCATAAGCAAGACCTGCTGCCGTTCCCATCATATCTTGTTCCGCTATACCGCAATTGAAAAATCTGTCAGGATAAGCTTTTGCAAATTTGCACGTTTGAGTGGACGAAGATAAATCAGCATCCAGCACAACTATATTCGGATTTATCGCACCCAGTTTTACAAGCGTTTCGCCGTATGTATTTCTTGGAGATTTTGTTTCATTTGTTTTACTTAGCATTTAATTCCTCCAGTGCGAGTTTTAATTCTTCATCTTTAGGGGCTTTTCCGTGCCATCCCGCATTGTTTTCCATAAAAGAAACACCTTTTCCTTTTATGGTGTTTGCAATGATTGCGCAAAGTTTATCTGATTTTTTTGCTTCCGTTAAAGTTTTTTCAATTTCATCATAGTTATGACCGTCTATCGAATACACTTTATATCCGAAGGCTTCAAGCTTTTTATCAAGAGGTTCAAGCGTTTTAACATCCTGAACTTTTCCGTCAATTTGAAGATTATTTTTATCGATAATTACAACTAAATTGTCAAGCTTTTTGGCATTTGCATTCATTAAGCTTTCCCAGACACTTCCTTCCTGCATTTCACCATCGCCCATAAGCACAAAAACTTTTGATTTAATATTATCCAATCTCAGCGCCAGTGCAATTCCGACACCAATTGATAACCCCTGACCGAGAGAACCCGTTGAAACTTCAATTCCCGGAAGTTTTGTCCTTGAACTCGGATGCCCCTGAAGTTTAGAACCTAACATTCTGAAACCCATAAGAAGCTTCTCGGGGAAAAATCCGAAATAAGATAAAGTTGCATACAACGCAGTACTTGCATGCCCTTTTGAAAGAATAAATCTGTCCCTTTCCTTAAAATTAGGAGATTTATCCCATTCTTTCGGAACATTTAACACTTTTTTGTATAATACCGTGAGTATATCAACCGATGATAAAGCTCCTCCGGGGTGTCCGGATTTTGCATTGTGTATCATTTTCAATACATCAGCTCTGATTTTGTTTGTAATTTTTTTCAAAATATTAATCCTTATCAGTATTCATTATACACTTTAATAAAAATATTGGCAAAACAGGAAAAATTCTCTTGATGCGCTCCGGCTGAAGAGCTGTCCTGTATAGCCATTCCAGACCCAGTTTTCTGAATATTACGGGTGATTCTTTTACAATTCCCGAAAATACATCAAAGCTACCGCCCACTCCTACCATAGCGCAGCCCGATAATTGATTTTTTGCTTTTGCAATAAATTCTTCCTGCGCGGGAGAACCCAATCCCAGAAGCAATATCTGCGGTTTTGTGTTTTTCAATTCATTAATTATTTCATCATCATTGCTAAAATACCCGTTTCTTGAATAAACAATGTTTAAATCGGGATATTTAGCTAAAATATTTTCTTTTGCTTTTTGGATTACATCCTCTTTTGCGCCGACAAGCGCAACTCTAAACCCGTTTTCAGAAGCTGATTTTAATAACTCCCTGGAAAAATCTATACCTCTTATTCTTTGCTGTCCTACCTTTTTAAGTTTCAAGGCAATTTCAACACCGACTCCGTCAGGTATATTCAAATCCGAATTTTTGATAATTTCAAAAAAATCCGAATTTTTTTGTGCATTCATAATCATTTCCGGATTTATTGTTATTACATGGAAATTTTGATTGTTTTTAACGGCATTAACGGTACAACTCAAAGCCTCATCCAAACTCAGGATATCAACAGGGCATTTTAAAACGGTGACATTTCTCTTTTCCATATTCAAATTCTAACATAAAAATTGAAAATATAAATAATTGACTATATTTTTTTTGTTTATTAAAATTGGACTGGGAAGATATGAAAAATTAAGGATTTTAATATATGAACAGGTGTGTTGCAGTTACAGGATGCGGTCTTTGGGGAAGAAACATAGTCAGAAATTTTTATAATCTGAATGCACTTCATACCGTATGTGATTTGGACAGCGATAATATCAAAATGATAAACGAACTTTATCCCGATATAAATACCACTAAAAACTTTGCCGACGTTTTACAAAATCCTGAAATAAAGGCTGTTTGCGTCGTTACACCGAGCCACACTCATTTTAAAATCGTAAAAGAAGCACTGCTTGCAAAAAAACACGTATATGTTGAAAAACCGATATCAACATCGTCAGCCGAAGCGCTTGAATTAAAAGAACTTGCGGAAAAAATGGGAGTAAAGCTTCTTGTCGGACACTTGTTATTATACCATCCTGCCGTTAACAGATTAAAAATGCTTATAGCTGAAGGCGTACTCGGAAAAATTAAATATGTTCAATCGGACAGATTAAACATTAACTACTTTAAAAACGACAGAAGCGTTATGTGGGATTTAGCTCCGCATGATGTATCAATGATTGCCCATATAACGGGAAAAGCTCCCGTAAAAGTTTTAAATGCCGCCGGAGCATGTTGTGAATTTGACAATATCTGCGATATTACACATCTTACAATTGAATTTGAAGACGGTATCATAGGTCAGGTTTCAGACAGTTGGATTCATCCTCAAAAAAGAGTTACATTGCTTGTAAGGGGTGAAAAATCTACTGCAATTCTTGATGATACACTGCAAGAAGGCAAGTTAAAAGTATACGACAATAAAAAAGGTTCACAAAACGAAATAGAAGTTTTTGATTACCTTGAAATTGAACCGTTAAAGCTTGAATGCCAGCACTTCTTAAACTGCATAGAACATGATAAAACTCCCCGTTCGGACGGAGAAAACGGTTATATGATAGTTAAAATTCTTGAAAGTGCCGAAAATATGATGATAGGATGCAAAAAAGAACTGCTTGATAATCACGAATTCAAACTTTCGCGCTCAAAAGCAATAGTATAGTTTTTAATATTCAAGCATTTAAAATTCAAAACGATTATTTTTGTTATATAATTTTTTTATGAAAAATTTAGAGCACATAAGAAATTTTAGCATAATAGCCCATATTGACCACGGTAAATCAACTTTAGCCGACAGGCTTCTTGAAAAAACAGGAACAATCGCTAAACGTGATATGCAGGATCAACTTTTAGATACAATGGATATCGAACGCGAACGCGGTATTACAATTAAGCTTAATGCTGCAAAGATGAATTATAAAGGAGCCGACGGCAAAAATTATATATTGAATTTAATCGATACCCCCGGACACGTTGATTTTTCTTATGAAGTTTCCCGCTCTCTTGCGGCTTGCGAAGGGGCTTTGCTTATTGTTGACGCCACTCAGGGTGTTGAAGCGCAAACATTAGCTAATGTATATCTTGCCATGGAGCAAAACCTTGAAATAATCCCCGTAATAAATAAAATTGACCTGCCTTCCGCAGATGTTGAAAGGGTAAAAAAAGAAATAGAAGACGTACTCGGAATTGATGCAAGTCTTGCAATTCCTGTCAGCGCAAAAACAGGCGAAGGAATTGAAAACGTGCTTGAAGCAATAATTAAATACATTCCTTCTCCCGTTGATACTTCGGATAAACCTTTAAGAGCACTTGTTTTTGATAGTGCATATGATGCGTACCTCGGTACAATATGCTTTTTTAAAGTGGTTGACGGCAATATAAAGCTTGGCGATAAAATTAAATTTATGGCAACCGGCAAAGAATTTGAAGTTGTTGAACTCGGCTTCTTAAACCCGAACAGAAATCCGGTTGAAGAGCTTAAAACAGGTGAAGTAGGTTATTTTGCAGGTTCTATTAAAGAAATAACAAGATTTGTCGGAGATACTATAACACACGTGGAAAACCCCGCAAAAGAACCGCTTGAAGGATATAAAGAAGCAAAACC
>CADBOZ010000050.1 GCA_902796515.1 uncultured bacterium
CATACATATAAGCAATACTTTCCTTGTTTTCATCAAATTGTATCATGGATATATTTTTATTTTCAATTTTTTGTATAGTTTTGTTGCGAATTTGATTTTTGAATAATTTATATGCCGATTTAACTAGCCTGTTTTACGGTTTATTTTTTTTAAAAAAAGATAAAAAATTCATAATATGAAGAGTTTCGTTTTTGTATTTTTTGCCGTATTTCAATTCTTTTTAAGTGCTTTTGCAAAGCCTGTATGCGTAAACACTGATTTTTTTAAAAAATTTGATGATGAATATTTAACAAAATATATTTATCAGGCAATTGCGAATAATCACCAAATTAAAGAAGCAAATTCAAGAATTGACCGCTTCAGATACGAAATTAAAAAAACATTTGCTGATGAATTTCCGCAATTATCGGCTAATGCAAATTATCTTGGTGTACATTTTCCGACGGGCGACAATAATATTTTTATAAAAAGAAATTCTTTTATCCTTCCTTTTCTTGTAAATTGGGAGGTTGATTTATTGTTAAAAAATAAAGATAAAATAAAAAGCAAAGAAGCTGTTTATGAAGCCGAGCTTGCAAATCAAAAAGCAACATATATTTCACTTTTAAGTGATGTGGCAGGTGCTTATATAAATATTCTTTTATATGATTATTTAATTGAAAAACAAAAAGATATTTTAAAAAATAAAAACCTTAATGTAGATTTTGAAAATAAAAAATTTCAATTCGGAATTTCGGACGAATATAGCCTTAATAAAGAAAAACAAAGCCTGAAAAACGAGGTTGATTATTTCGATAATCTTATTAAAAATCAAAAAACAATGCTCTATAATTTTTCAACTTTAATCGGGGAAAGTGCCGTTAATTTTGAAGAAATTAAAAGAGGAAAAATAGAAGATTTTGATTACACGGAATCAATCCCCGAGATTATTTGCAGTGATTTAATATATTCCCGCCCCGATGTAATCGAAGCGGAAAACAGGTTAAAAAGTGCTAAATTTGATATTACGGCGGCAAAAAAAGATTTTTTCCCCAGATTTAATATAATGGCGTTAATGTTTTTTGATACGGCGGGCGGAGGTAATTTTTTTAATTGGAATTCAAGTTTTGCTTTTCTTCTTGCGGGAGCGGCTCAGGATTTATTTAACGGCGGAAGAAAAATCGCAAATTTAAAAATTAAAAAAGCAAGATACAAAGAGCTTTTTGAAAGATACAGACAAACGGATTTAACCGCAATACAAGAAATCAGCAATGCACTAAATTTAATAAAGCAGGATAAGCTGCTTGAAAATAATTCAAAAGAAAAACTTATCCTTGAAAAAAGAAATAAAAATATTGCTAAATCAAAACTTGATAAAGGGATTATTTCAAAATCCGATTACATAGATTATGAAATTAACACAAATCAAAAAGAACAGTTTTTTGCAAATGCAAAAGCCGCAAGACTTATTGATTACATAACTCTTTATAAAGCTCTTGGCGGAGAATTATAATTTTCCCGCTTTTATTACCCTATATTCCATGTGATAAGATTCATGCTTGTTTCAAGTTCGGGCAAGCCCTGATTTTTTATAACGGTATAAAGATCATTATATCCTTCGGGATTTAAATCTGCATTGTTTAACCATCCGAAGTAAAATCCGACAGATTTACGATAATATCAGTTTTAGCGGAAGTTACCGTATTTTTCACATTGATTAGATTTATTTGCATACTATCAAATCCCATTGCCATATTTTCTCCTTGATTAATCTTGTTTGTATCTTAAAAAGTCACACAACAGACTTGTTATAAATTCCCTTGTATCAAACGAATTCTAGCATAATGTTTTCAGCCCATGCAAATAAAACTAAACAAATACATTAATAAGATTAGTTCTTTAATTTTTGCTTTAATTCTTTAATTTCCTGTTTTAAGTGTTTTATCTCATTTGAAATCGGGTCGGGGATTTTATTATGCTGCAGTTGCCCCTGTACGCATTTTCTTTCTTTTACAATTCTTCCGGGTATACCTACAACCGTACAGTTTTCGGGAACGTCTTTTATTACAACCGAGCTTGCACCTATCCTTGAATGATTACCGATTGTGATGTTGCCTAATATTTTAGCTCCCGCACCGACAGTTACAAAATCACCGAGCGTCGGGTGGCGTTTTCCCGTTGAATGACCTATACCGCCTAAAGTAACGCCCTGATAAATCAAAACATCATCCCCGATAACGGTAGTTTCACCTATAACAACGCCCATGCCGTGGTCTATAAAAAATCTTTTTCCGATAGTTGCTCCGGGGTGAATTTCAATGCCCGTTAAAAATCTTGCGATTTGAGAAATTAATCTCGGAATAAAAGGAACACCCCATTTTAAAAGCTTATGAGCAATTCTGTGTGCAAGCAGAACATGAAAGCCCTGATATAATAAAACTACTTCAATGGTGCTTTTTGCCGCAACATCCTTTTCTTTTATGGTTTTAATATCTTCGATTATTGTATTAATCCAATTTTGAACAGGCATGGTTTTTCCTTTTTATTTTTATATTATCAGTTACAAAATTAATTCACAATTCCCGATTTTATTTATATTAAATAACAAAAAAAATAATGTTTGTGTTTTAAATTAATAGATAATTATGCATACAAATAACAACAAAAATATATATTTTAAATCATTGAGCTCGATTGCAAAACCCTTGGCTATGTTTCATAATCCGAACGCAACAATTCCGACTTTAATAATCGAAAGCGGAGTAACGCTCGGAAGAACAAATGCCGCATACAAAAAAAGCGGAAAAATAGAAGCAACCGAAAGATTTGTCGAACAGGGAACAAGTGCTGTTGTGTGGTTGTGGGGTGTTCAGACATTTAAAAAAATCGGAGAGCTTATAGGAAAAAAAATATTCAAAATTAACGATATGGATTTTGATGTCGGTTTTGATTATTTAAGAAATCCTCTTGAAAATATATCTAAAAGAGCAATGAATTTTAAGATAGCGAATATCTTAACAAGCACGGCATTGGCTACCGTTTTTATCGGGTTTATATTACCTAAAATTAATCATTTAATTACGAATAAAACCCTTTCAAAACAAAAGCAGGCAAAAAAAGAAAAAAGTTATTATCAAAAACAACCGTCTTTTAAGGATTTTAAAAAGAGTTTAAAACCCTCATCGTCTATATCTTTTACATCTTTATCGGGCGGTGCAAAATATGTAACTCATCTTCTTGAAAATAATTCGACTGCAAGACTTCTCATGACAGATACAGGCGTTGTTTCGGGAAGATTTTATAACGGAAGAAATAAATATGAAAGAATTGAAAATATCTTTAGGGATGTATCTTCAATATACTTTTATCTTTTTTCAACAAATCACATTGTAAAGCTTTTAAATAAATTAACGGGAAATACAAATATTAACCCCGAAGCTCTAAAGGCAACGGTTGAAATGCTCGGGGATAATCTTGAAAAAACAAAAACAGATAAATTCAATTTTCTGAATAAAGTAAAATCTGATGCAAATATTACGGATTTAAGAAAAATTGAAAAATTATTCAAAGATAATAAAGTTGTAACCCTTGAACAATTTAATGAAATATTCCCCTCATTTACTCAAAAAGCAAATTCAATCTCAAAACTTCAGCCCGAGCTTTCGGGAAAAAGGCTTTTAACAAAGCTTCAGGCAATTGATGTTGTTTCAAAAGGCTGGGTAAATGATGATAAATTTCTCCATGAATTGTATTCAAAAGCAACAAAAGGCAAATATAACAGAAAAGAAAAATTTATATCCGCAAAAGAGATTGATAATATAAGAACTTCGGTTGATGAATTTACGGAGCAGATAAATAAAGAAGCCAAAAAAACAACAGGGCTTTTGGATAAAAAGTTTATTGAAAAAGTTGCAAATAAAAATATGTTAAAAAACTTTGCTTATTATGCTGTCGGAACGGCAATTTCGATTTTTGCCCTCGGAACATTAATTCCTAAAATTCAATATATGATAAGAAAAAAATTAACAAACAACGATGAATTTGTAGGGATAAAAGAATATAAGAACTGAAAAACCAAAAAATAAAACGATACAGAAATTTTTAAAATTTGCAAAATGAATAATTAATTTTTTATTAACATAATTAAGATTTTAAAATTTTCCATTTATTATAGAGTTATAAAATTAAAAGTTAATCAGTAAATGGAGGATATTATGATTAAACCTTTAGCAGACAGATTAGTTATCAAACTTATTGATGATGTTCAACAAAC
>CADBOZ010000051.1 GCA_902796515.1 uncultured bacterium
ACATATTCCTTTATCTGGCTTATAACCTGTTTCGCAAGAATTACAAGTACAGCCTGAAGAATAACCTAAACATTTTGCTATACCGCAGCCTTTACATATTCCTTTATCTGTCTTATAACCTGTTTCACAAGAATTACAAGTACAACCTGAAGAATAACCTAAACATTTTGCTACGTTGCATTCTATGCATTTGCCGTCCTGTAGTTTGTAACCGGTAGCACACGATGAACATGTACATGGATTTTTGCTTGTGTTTTTGTATGCTGTGCAGTTTTTGATATACTCTTTATTGCAGCAAGCAGATTTTATGTCGTTTAAAACCAATTTGCTGTCATTACAAGATTTACATTGGCAATTGTTATCATATGTTGAACAGTTTTGCACATTGTCAATACAACATTTGTTATTTTTCTCGTTCAGTACCATACCGCTAGTACAACCCAGCGGTTTGCATGAACTGTTGTATCCTGTGCTATAGTTAACTTTTACTTTGTTACTACAGCACACACTGTTGTCTGCGCTTGGAAAATATGACCCCGAACATCTCATGCATAAGCAATCTTTGTTGTATAGGTCACAGCATTGTATTGGTTTACAACAGTATCCGTTTGACTCCACTTTGTTATTCGGGCAAACACACGGGTTGCCGCTGTAACCATTTTTACATGCACACTTGTGCTCGGTAGCACTGTATTCCTGATTAACGGAACACCTGTATTTATCAAAATTAGGGTCTTTGTGTAAGTTTATATTAACGGTTTTATCCTGTGTTCCGACATTTAATGTAAACCTGTATTCTGAACTATTGTTTGCAAATAAATATTCGCTTCCGTTTTTTATTTTTAGATATATATCATACTTGCCACTTCTATTATCTTTCAGTGTGAGCAATGTTCCGTTGATATCAGAGTTTTTTACCTTTGTGTTATTGTAGGTACAAGCTTGTTGTTCTAAACACTTGTTCAACTCTCCTGATTCACAACCGTTAATTTTAAAATTTATGTTATATGTTGCATACTCATAGAATATCAATGTTAAATTTGTTGTATTTTTGTTTGTTACTATTCTCTTTTCGTTATTTTGCCATGTTGAGTAGTAATTGTTTTTAGGAATAGCTCTCAATGTATAAGCCGTATCTTTTTTTAGGTTTTTAAATACAGGCTTCGTTCCTGTACCGGCTTTACCTTTTTCGCTTCCGATATTTCCTTCGGTAATTGTTACGCTTCCTCCTGATGAAACTTCATCAATGCTTCCGTCTTTCTTTTTTGTTATGATTTTAACAACTATATCATAAGCGTTATTTGCTTCTTTTTTAACATTAGTCAGACCTATTGTTCCGTTGTCGTTTACGTAGTATTTCATTCTGTCTGCTATGTTTTTGGTTGAAGCGCAATATTTGTTATTCGGATAGTTTTTATCGGAACTGTCAAGTTCGCAGTTGCTTCCGGAGCTTTTACCGTTAACATCTATATATATAACTGAATTTCCGTCTGAAAAATTACTTGAAGGAAGATACCAGCTTATTCCGTCCGATGATACAAATGAAGGTTCCAAATTATTAATTTGACCGTTTTCAAGAACGCTTGGATTATGACATTTTACGGAACTTACATCTACTTCTTCAAATTTACTTGCAAAAATTTTACAAAATTTGTCGTTACCCGAAAAACTAATTTCTTTATCGGTTGCCGTGTCGGTATTTCTAAAGCCTTCATTTTTGTTTTTATACAAATTATTATCATCATACATTTCCGCAACAATCTGTTCGATTTGTTGAGATGCCTTTTGATGTAACTTTTCATCTCCGGTCATGGTTGCTTTTTCTAATACCGGAACAGTCATTGTTGCTGTTACGCCAACCACAGTCAGTGCTATCAGCAGTTCTGCAAGCGTAAACCCTTTAATTTTTTTATTCAAGCACAAATTTGAAATAAACTTCAACGGAAACATTAATCTTAACTCCTCGTATTTATCAATACATACTAAATTTTATATCACAAGCAAAATTAAAACATTTGTTTTTTACATAAATTAATAATTTCAATTTATTTATTGTTTCTGTTAGAATAATTTCGGGAATTATTGTTAACAGAATTTTGATTTGCGACCGAGGATGTTTTAAAATATTAAAGATATGGAGTTTATAAGCAATAAAAATAATTTTATATCTGTTAAAAGAGCATATAGCATGCTTGAAATGTTCATGGTTATGATAATAGTTTCAATAATTATTATGTCTATTCCGGTTGCTGTAAAAAAAGTAAATAATGTGACCGATGCTAAAGTTGCGCATGGAAGGTTTGAATGTTGGATTGAAGGCGGAAAAATCAAACAATATTATGTTGAAAAATCCCCGTTCGGAAAAATATCATCTCAGGAGCCGACTAATGCAGGTAAATATTGCACTTTTAATCCTCCGAGAAATACAAATTATATTATGATAAGCGCTGTTGGAGGCGGAGGTTCGGGTGCAAAATTAAGCAATAATCCTAATAGTCGTAATAAAGTTTCTCAAACAAATACTTACATAAATAATATGGATGATGACGTTATTTATTCCGATTGGGCAGAATGGTTTAAAGTCGCACTTGCAAGTATTTGCAGAAATTCTGATTTCAAAAACAATTGTATGGATATTAATCATAGTGAGAAAATAACTGCCATTTTAGAGTCCTACTGGGTGAATCTTCGCTACGCTTACGGCGGACGTGCCGGAAAAGTCGTAAAAATGATGTTTCCGAGTGTCCCTGAAGATGCAAAAATAATCATTAAACCTGGCGCCGGCGGTACGGTTCCTAACAGTAATTCATCGAGCGACGGTAATAACGGAAACGATACGCTTGTTGAATTTGTGTACGGAGCAAGTACAACAACTTGTTTTGATAAACCTTTACAGTGTAATAATACCTGCTGCAATATTATTGTCGCAAAAGGCGGAGAAGGAGGAAAAATCAAAAGTTTAAGTAATAACGAAGACTTCCCGACAACAAGTCATATTATCCCCCTCGGTGAAACAATTAATTCGGCGGATTACGGAATAGGAAAACTTCCTTTTGTTCTTGGTGAAGGAGCAAATTTTAAGTATTATCTTGATAATGATAAAAAATATTCAGCTAAAGATAATGATTCCGATTCAAAAATGGAATCACGGATACTAAAACTTGAACTTGGTGATGGCGGTAAGGGTGCTTACGATACCGCAAAAGATACAAGAAATAATATCAAGTTTTATTATCAGATTGACGGTGCTGCAAGTAAAATTGATATTACAAATACATTAACTACAGATGTTCTAAAGACCTTGAATATAAATAATTTTAACTACAATGTAGGTAATTGTGAGTTGTCAAACGGTGAATTTAAATGCAGTAAGGGATGTGCAAATTGCAGTACACAGAGTCCTGCGACAAGCGGAAATAATGGCGGAGTGGTTATAGTATGGTAAGATTTAGTAAAAAAATTAAATTTGCATACTCACTTCTCGAAGCTTCCATTGTACTTATTATGGTTTCTGTCATTATTTCTTTATCAACTAATGTTATAGTTTCAAAAATCAAGTCAAAAACAAATACAAGACCCCATGGAAGATTTGAATGTTATTATGTCGGAAATGATTTAATGCAACATTCCGTTATAAATGACAGAGATTTTGGCGTACAAAAATCATCCAATAAAGATTTTTGTTTATTTAAACCAAATCAATACGTAAGATATCTGGTTGCAAATGTGGTAGGCGCGGGTGCTCCTGCGGTTTCAAACATGGGCGGTACGGCAGGACAATTTGAAAGTAAATTCTTTTCATCTCCTGCGTATAATTATTTCCTTTATCCGGGAAAACCTGTTTCTTCTTCAAAAGCACTTACAGATGCTCAAATAAAAAGTATGAAATCTTACATAAGAACAAGTATAATTTCAGGTAAGTCAGAATTTTACCCTGTTATAGCTTCAGGTGGTACTAATAGTAACGGTATTTCAAATATCTCTCCTGATAAGCTGCAAAGTTGTAATGTTGTTATGACTAATTCTCAATATGATTGTAATATTGCACCGAGCTGCACAATAGTTGACAACGGTTATCAGGGTTCTTCTTCCCTGCGCGATACTTTAAAATGTTATCCTTTAAACAATACAGAGTGTACTATAGAGGATAAAAAAATTATTGTAGGATACTGTAGTTCAAAAACGAGTTACAGGACCGTTGAATATAACCTATATGATATTTTATCATATGACAATTTGCTTGAACCCGTGAAGGGCAAAACAAATGTTTGGAATTTTTATTCCGATGTTTATTACAAAGAACGCGGATGCCAATTTCCGGGCGATAGCAATAAGGAAACCGGCAGTGAAACTTGTGAAAAATTATATAGTATTTTTAATGTCAATGAATTTAAGAATGTAAATAGCAATAAGTCTCCTTGTTTATTTAAGCTGGAGTTGCGTTTTAATCTTCCGGGAGCAAATGAAAACGGTGAAATATCGCAGCTTACAAGATATGTTAAATCTATGCAGTTTTATGAAACAAAAGCAGGTAATGTAAATCTAAATTCAGGAATTGCTTCGGTTTCACCTGGTGACGGCGGAAGCCCGTCAAGTAAAGACGGTCATACAGGCGGAATTGTTCTTTTATATTAGTTAGGAGTTATAAAAAATGAACCTTTTGAGTTTAAATCGTCATAAAAAATACAATAAAGCTTTTTCTTTAATGGAGGCAACTTTTATACTTGTTGTTTCTTCGCTTATTATAGCGGCGGTTTTACCCGTTGTTACAAAAGGTGCTTTTCAGACTCCTCCTTCCGCTGTTCATGGTATGTATTTTTGTTATTATGGCGACAATGGAAAACTCTATGAAGCAAAATATAGCGGCAAAACCGTGCTTAGAAAAATGGGAAAAGAAAAAGAAGTTTTAAATTGTACTTTTAATCCTCCAAAAAATGCCTCATATTTTGAAATTACCGCAATCGGTGGTGGGGGCGCAGGCGGAGCCGGAATTTTGGACAATAAAGTTAAATTAAGTGATGTAAAAACAAATGAAAGAAAATTTGCGCCGGTAGATTTTGGCAATACTAAAGGTGCTCTGACACAAGATTTACTGAATCAATATAGAATTGATAGTAATGAATTGAGCGAAAAAGCAGGTAAGCTGTGGTTGTATGCTCGCGGTGCTGCATCCGGCCAATCAAACATTGCTAAACTTAAATTGGATACGACTAATTACATATATTGTAAAAAAGATGGTAAAGGCGCACCAAACTGTTCCGAAGTACCCTCAAAAAAAACTGAAACTTTAAATTCAAGTTCTGTATGTACACAGAGTAACTGCAGCAACAGTTGTACTGATTTTTACGGTGGTCTGCACAGTCGCGCGAACGGCTGGGAATTATACTGGGTTAGTGGTAATAAAGGAGAATGCAGAGCTAAAATATGGCAAAACGGTTCGTGGGGTACTGATTATACATGTCTGTACTGTGGGACTAGTACAGTTACAAATAATTCCATAAATAATTGTAGTGTGGTTCCCATTGTTCATGATACCAGAACTGATAGCAAAAAATTTAGCGAATACACTGAATATCAAGGGTTAAATAGTGATTGTAATTCTATCTCGTATACAGGGTGCGATACAGCTGATGATATTATAAACGATAATTGTAAACCAAAAGAGTCTGTGTCTTCATGCAATAAAACTTTTTACAAAAGTAAACAGACATCTTATATAAATGCGAATAGCGATATTAACGTTCTTAAGATAGAGGGCCAAATAAATTGTCCCAACGGTTATATTAAGGTACCTGAACCGTATACACTTAGCATAGTTCGCGGTAATCCGAAGAATCAAAAAGAGCCTTATTATTCTTCACACGGAGCACCGGGGGTGTTATGCTATAGCAAGGCGACAACACTCAAACCCGGTTTGAAGATTGATGCTGAGACCAAATTCCCTATAACCTATACTGCAAGCACGGCTGAAAAAGGTGCCGAGGCTAAAGCTGATACTAAGGTCAGCCTAAAAGATACAAAAAATACTAAGGTCCTTGCTGTTACTGCAAATCGATCAACGCCAGGAAGCTCTACATTAGAGGAAAAAGGTGGTAATTTTGATTATATCCATGGCAAACCCGGTGTTTGTGTTTCGGATTTGGATCCCAATGATACCGTTCCAAATTGTTTAGATGCAAACGATATGTCGCCATACGGCTATTGCTATTCTAAAGATGGCAAGTTGGCTGAAAAGAATGGTCTTCTTGAGTATTTTTCTGTTCAAACTAAGGCTAATTTTTATGCCGGAAAAAGCGGTCTTCCGGGGGAAATTAAAACAATCGTTGTTCGTTCTCTTGCAGATAAAGACATTGATATACATGTTGGAAGAGGCGGAAATAAAGGAAATCAGGATGGCGGAAGCGGTTCTGCCACGTATATCGGCACAAAAGGCAGCGAAATAGTTTATGCCAAAGGTGGCGCAGGAGGAAAAGGTAATCTTTCAGATAAAAGAAGTTACGTTATACTGCCTGTTTATGATGGTAAAAATAAGCAAAATCAAAAATTCAGCATGGAAGACTGTAATATTTACAAAGGCAATTTGTGCTCTGCCAAGCAGGATAATTCTATAGATTCAATTCTTGAGATGATTAAAAACGTTGATTCAAATAAGTACGAAATTGTAAAAACCGCAGGATATTCAGGCATTGGAAGCAGAGTGGTTTATAATGATTCAAGTTGTCTTGCCGGTCAGTATCTAAGTTTTGTAAATGACAAATTAATGCTTAATAAAAGCGTATTTTTATACCCCGAAGGTTCAACTAATGACAACAGTGATATTGCAAACAAATTAAATCTTCAGTTGCAAAAACTTTTGCGTTTAAATCCGGGTATTACAAGTAGTGATATTGCAAAAATAAAAAAAGAAAACAGGATAGTTCCGCGCAAATGTACGGATTCTACCGATAAAGACTACAAAACACCTCTTGTTAGTGCTTCGGACGGCAAAGACGGTATGCTAATTATAAGATGGTAAATGAGTTTTGAAAAATAAAACAGAGGCGGTATTATTACCTGCCTCTGTTTTATTTACCGCTTTATTTAAAACTTTACGAAGTAAATCTAAACAGCATAATATCGCCATCTTGAACGACGTAATCTTTTCCTTCGAGCCTTGCTAATCCTTTTTCTCTTGCGGCAGCCCACGAACCGGTTGATATAAAATCATCATAGGATACGACTTCTGCTTTAACAAAGCCTTTTTCAAAATCCGTATGGATAACACCGGCTGCAGCAGGAGCTTTCATACCCTTTTTAATAGTCCAGGCTTTGACTTCCTTTTCTCCTGCGGTTATGTATGTTCTTAAATTCAAAATATCATACGCGCATTTTATCATTTGCTCAATTCCCGAATTTTGAATTCCGAGCTCTTTCAGATATTTTTTTGCCTCTTCTTCACCCAGATCAATAAGTTCTTCTTCAAGATTTGCACAAATTAGTGCTATTGGCGATTTCCCGTTTACATATTCTTTAACTTTTTTAGTGTAATCATTTCCGCTTTTCAAATCGGCTTCAGATACATTACAGCAATATATAACTGGTTTTGCCATTAAAAGATGAAAGAAATGCAGCGCGTGTTTTTCGTCGTCGGTAAAATCGTCGGTATTTATAAATTCGCCTTTTTCAAGATACGGCATACATTTATTTATAACACTTTCCTGAATTTTAGCTTCTTTATCACCCGATTTTACGGTTTTTGATATTCTTTTTTGAATATTTTCAAGCGTCGATATATCGGCAAGCGCAAGCTCCATATTTATCGTTTCAATATCTGAAATAGGGTCAACTTTTCCCGCAACATGTATTGTATTGACGTCGTCAAAGCATCTCACAACCTGTACTATGGCATCAACTTCTCTTATATTATGTAAAAATTGATTTCCAAGCCCTTCTCCCTTGCTTGCACCTTTAACCAGTCCTGCAATATCAACAAATTCTATTGTTGCAGGTATAACCGTATCTGTTTTAACAAGAGGTTGGATTTTATATAGCCTTTCATCAGGTACATTTACAACCCCAACATTCGGTTCAATCGTACAAAACGGATAGTTTGCGCTTTGTGCGTTTTTTGCATTTGTGAGTGCATTAAAAAGTGTCGACTTTCCTACATTTGGCAATCCGACTATGCCTGCTTTTAACATGATTATTCCCTTTTAATAGTTAATTTTTATTTGTTTGCCGTTATTTTATTTTGCTTCAAGTCTATATATCGCTTGTGCAATGAGGACATTTTGTTGCATTAATATTAATTTCACTAAAACATTTGGGGCAAGTTTTGGTGGTTGCCGCAGCTTCCGCTTGAGCTTCTTTTTCTGCCGATGCTTTTAGTTTGTTAATACCTTTAATCAGTAAAAATACCGCAAAAGCAACCATTATAAAGCTTATTATTGTGTTGATAAATAAACCGTAATTAATTGTAACCGCTCCTGCCGCTTTTGCTGCTTCCAGTGAAGGATAACTCGGAAAAGTTCCGTCAAATGTTGTCGGAATTGTAAAATAAAGATTTGAAAAATCAACTTTACCGAGCAGCCATCCCAAAGGCGGCATTATAATGTCATTTACCATTGAATCAACAACTTTACCGAATGATGCACCGATAATGATACCGACTGCCATATCAATAACGTTACCTTTGATTGCAAATGATTTAAATTCTTCTGTCCATTTTTTGCATTTTGCTAACATAATATTCTCCTAATTTCACTATTATCTAAGTATATAATAAAGTTATTAATCTATACAAAAATTGTTTGTTCTCTGTCAGCGCCGACACTTACGATTGATATTTTTGTTTTTAAGTTTTCTTCAAGATACTTTAAATAAATTTTTGCATTTTCAGGCAATTCGGAATACTCTTTGCAAGCCGATATGCTTGTTTTCCAACCTTTGAATGTTTTATAAACAGGTTCGTAATTTTGGTGCGTAAATACATTCGTCGGATAATATTCTGTTATTTCGCCGGTTAATTTATTTTTGTATGCCGTCGCAACCTTAATTTCATCGAAATTATCAAGTACATCAAGTTTTGTAAGTGCAATTTCTGTTATTCCTCCGACAAGTATTGAATATTTGGCGCTTACCATATCAAACCATCCGCATCTTCTGGGTCTTCCCGTTGTAACACCGAACTCTCCGCCGACGGTTCTCAGTGTTTCTCCGGTATTATCCTTTAATTCCGTAATGAATGCACCTTCTCCGACACGTGTCATATATGCTTTAAATACTCCGATTACTCTTTGTACGGCACCTGCGCCCATTGACGCTCCCGTTGCGGCACCTCCCGATATCGGATTTGAACTTGTAACATAAGGATATGTTCCGTAATCAACATCAAGCATTACCCCTTGTGCGCCTTCAAACAGTATCGTTTTATTTTCTTTGATTTCGGTAAGGTTTTTCTGCCAGTTAAAATCCACATAAGGTGCTAAAATTTCCTTGTATTCCGAAAGCTCTTTTAATATTTCCTCTTTTGTATAAGGCTTTAAGTTATAAACAAATTCAAGTTCTTTATTTATCATATTTAGAATAATATCGGTTTTTTTATTTAACGTTTCATTGTCGAATAAATCTTCGACTCTTATTCCCGAACGATTGTATTTATCCGCATAAGTAGGGCCTATACCTTTTTTTGTAGTTCCGATTTTATTTTGACCGAGTGAATTTTCGCTGTATCCGTCAATATCCGTGTGATATTTCATTGTAATATGTGCCAGAGGCGATATTTTAAGATATTTCTTAAAATGTTCTCTTGAAATCCCTTGTGATATTATATTTTCTATTTCATTTTTTAAATCATCAGGCTTAATAACGCATCCTGCACCTATCATACAGGTTTTATTTTCATACAGTATGCCTGACGGGATAAGATGAAATGCAAATTTCTTTCCGTTTGTAACAACAGTATGACCTGCATTTGAGCCGCCCTGAAATCTTGTAATAAAATCAGCTTTTTGAGCAAGTAAATCGGTAATTTTTGCTTTTCCTTCGTCGCCGAATTGTGCACCGACTACGCATATATTTTCCATAACTTTCCTCTTATAATTAATTTTACAGAGGAATTGTACAACAAAAAATTATTCATTCCAATAAACTTTGAAGTTTTGTATTTCTTCAAGAGTTTTATTGTAGTCGCCGTTAAATTGAATTGCTCTGTCGTCTATATACATATATGCAACGGGTTTTACGTTTGTAACTTCCGTAAAATATTTGTCAAGATTATGTTTTATAAGCCATTTTGTTGCAAGCTTCGGACTTCTGTTTGTATAGAGTATTAATTCATTGCTTTTAGCCAGATTTATTATAAAATCTTTTGCACCGTCTTTTATTTCGGGTATATCATCGGTGTATTTTGTATAATTATTGAGTACTCCGTCTAAATCTATTGCTATTGTTTTTTTATGCATGGTTTCCCCGTAAGTATATGTATCTGCAGAAAAAGTAAAAATTATTGCTGTTATTAAAACTAATGTCGATATTATTTTTCCCATAAGCGTATTATACCATTTTTTGTCCGTGTGACAGTTTGTTACTTTGTCATTATAGCGGACAATTTATATGTGGACAAGATATTACTTAAAAAATTAGCTAAAAGAATAAAAGAACTTAGAAAAGCACAGGGGTTAACACAAGATGATTTGTCATTTATTTCAGGTGTTGAACGCTCAACTTTAGGTAATATAGAAGTCGCCAAAAACGATATTACTTTTACAAAATTATATAAAATATCAAAAGCATTTAATCTTACCTTGTCTGAATTTCTAAATTTTTAAAACTATTTAATTCTTCTGAATTTTATTGTAAAATACTTCTATGCTAAAAATATATAATACCTTATCAAACAAAATTGAGGATTTTATTCCGACGGTCGAAAATAGTGTTAAAATGTACGTTTGCGGGCCTACAGTGTATGATAAAGCACATCTTGGGCATGCAAGATGCTATATAACCTGGGATACATTATACAGATATCTTAAATTTTCAGGATATAATGTCACATATTGCAGAAATGTAACCGATGTTGATGATAAAATCCTAAAAAAAGCTGATGAACAGAAGGTTTTACCTGAAGTTATTACCGATAAATATTATAAATCATTTTCCGATTCAATGAAAAATTTGAATTGTTTAAAACCTGATATTGAACCGAGAGCAACAAAAACAATCGGTGAAATGATTGCAATGGTTAAAAAGCTTGAGCAAACAGGTTTTGCCTATG
The DNA here is from genome assembly GCA_902796515.1 of uncultured bacterium. Taxonomy (GTDB): domain Bacteria; phylum Cyanobacteriota; class Vampirovibrionia; order Gastranaerophilales; family Gastranaerophilaceae; genus RUG14156. Next base: position 11,255 of record CADBOZ010000051.1, read on the forward strand.
CCGTCGACGGGGATGTTTATTTTAGAGTTGAAAAGTATTCAAAATACGGTGAATTGTCTTCTCAACCGATAAAAGATTTAATGAAGGGCGCAAGAGTAGAAACAAGCGATAAAAAAGAAAATCCTCTTGATTTTGCACTCTGGAAAAAAGATGAAGCCCACGGATATAATTCTCCATGGGGAAAAGGCAGACCGGGATGGCATATTGAATGTTCTGCCATGAATAAGAAACATCTGGGTGATACTATTGATATCCATGCAGGCGGAGCTGACCTTGCGTTTCCGCATCATGAAAATGAAAGAGCGCAGTCAGAGTGTGCTAACGGTTGTATATTCAGCAAATACTGGATGCATAACGGGTTTGTGACAATCAATAAGGAAAAAATGTCAAAATCTTTGAATAATTTCCTTACAATCGATGACTTGCTGAAAAAATATGACTGCAATGCGATAAGATTGTTTATCCTGACCAATCATTATAGAATGCCGGTTGAATTTAATGATGAAGCATTGACTGCCGCTTCAAACGGCGCAAAAAGGTTAATCAATGCAGTTGCGGGTTTTGATAAAAATGATATTTATGATGAAGATACAATAAAAGATTTTAAAGAAGCCATGGATGACGACCTTAATACTTCTAAGGCGCTTGCGGTGTTATTTAAACTTGTTGACAAAATTAAGAAAAACGACAGAGCCGATATTATGGCAAATACACTTCGTTATTTAGGGGGTGTATTGGGATTTAACTTTGATTTAGCAAAAAAAGAAGTTTCAAAAGAAGAATTATTAAAAATTGTTGAACCTTTGTATGACGAATTTTCTGTTGATAAGGCGGTTGAACCGGATAAACTGTTAGAACGGATTATTAATCTCAGAAAAGAAGCAAGAGCAAATAAAGATTGGGCAAAGTCCGATGAAATAAGAGATATTTTGTTAAAAAATAAAATCCAACTGAATGATTCTAAAGAAGGTACAACTTGGCAGATTTTATAAAAACTGAAAATCTCGAAAATGCTTTGTATGTCGTTGCTACTCCGATAGGTAATCTGGAAGACATTACGTTAAGAGCTCTAAATGTATTAAAAAACGCCGATGTTATAGCCTGTGAAGATACAAGGAATACATCCGTTTTACTTGAAAGATATAAAATCAATACAAAACTTGTAAGTTATCATAAGTTTTCGGAAAGCAAAAAATCAGACTTATTTTTAGATTTTTTAAATGAAGGTAAATCAGTTGCACTTGTTTCGGATGCGGGAACTCCGCTTATATCAGACCCCGGGGAAATTCTTACAGATAAGGTTATAAATTCCGGTTACAGGGTTATTCCTATAGCAGGTGCTTGTGCTGTTATTACACTCCTTTCTTCTATCCCCAGAGATAAAGAAGATTTTAAATTTATCGGGTTTATTTCAAGGAATAAAAATCAAATTATTGATACAGTTAAAAATAACAGATATGAAAACCTTGTTTTTTATGAAAGCCCTTTGAGGCTTATTTCTACTCTTGAAACAATAGCTGATGTTTTTCCTGATAAAAAGATTGCAATCGGAAGAGAACTTACAAAGAAATTTGAAGAAATAAAAATCGGCAATATTTCGGATATTATTGAATACTATAAAACAAATACACTAAAAGGTGAAATTGCCGCTATGTTGTATGCCGACAATTGCACTAATACTGTTGATATTTCGGATAAAATAGCAAAATTAAAATCTTTAGGTCTAAAAGATAAGGAAATTGCAAAAATTTTATCGTCATTATATGAAATAAATAAAAACGATATATATAAAATGTGCATTGATAAAACATTGTAAGTTCTCTCTGTTCCTTTGTTTTATCTTATTTTCACTTACTTTTGTTTTTTTATTTGTTAAGATTTGTAACTTAATATTTATAATTTTGTCATTTTTTTTAACGTTATTTTTTTTATTAGTATATACGTTGGATATACTAATTATAAGGAGAGATTTATGTTAACAGATCGTATATTACATTTTGTAAAAGGCGTTGAAGTACAAACTGCAGCCGGTACGAAAGCTGAAAATGTAAAAAAAGAAAGCAAAGAAGCATTAAATTCAATTTTTAATTCAAAACTGAATAATAAAGATAGTGACGTTAAAACTAAAATACGTGATAATAACAGTATATTAGATGCACTTCAAAGTGAACAAGAAAAAACAAAAGAATTTAATACTAAAGAACCTCGCAAAATCAATATATTAGACGAAATAGCAAAAAAAATTAAAAACAATAAATCCTATAGTCAATATTTGATTGATAAGATGCCGGAAAACAATTAATCCTATAGTCAATATTTGAGTAATAAGAAGATATTAGAAAAATAAAAATCACAATAAGTTAAAGCTAAAGACTAAAATTCCGGTGAACTGAATTATTAAATGTCTGCTAAAACTTAAAATAAATTTAATACATATAAAAAAATACGGGCTTATGCTGATGCATTTGACCGTATTTAATTATTTTAATTTAAACTGTTTATTATTGCTTCTGCGAGTTTAACTATATCCTCTTTTGCGGTTTTGTCCGGTGAGGATTTGATTGTAACTTTTTTATCAAGTATTGTAGTGTTTTTTATTTGAGATATTTTTTCACGCATTAAATCTCCGCAAACAGGCGCCCAACTTCCGTTTTCAATAAATGCCCAGATTTTATTTTGAATATTATGGCTTATAATTTCATTAATTAAGTTTTCCATATTTACAAATATTCCGTTATTATATGTTGTTGAAGCAAGAACTATATGGGAATATTCAAATATGTCCGAAATTATGTATGAATCATGCGTCATTGAAACATCATACATCTTTATGTCGCAAATTCCTTTTTGAGCTAATTTGGCTGCAAGTATCTCTGCCGTATTTTGTGTTGAGCCGTAAACCGACGTATATGCAATCAACACGGATTTTTTAGAAGATTTATAATTTGCCCAATTGTAATATTTTTCAACAATTTTTTCAATGTTTTTTCTTATAACAAGTCCATGAAGAGGACAAATTGTTTTAATTTCTATGTTTTTTGCTTTGTTTAAAAGCATATTTACTTGCATTCCGTATTTTCCGACGATATTGGTATAATATCTTCCGTATTCGGGAATTAAACTTGCAAAATCAACTTCATCATCAAACAGATTGCCGTTTATTGCCCCAAAAGAGCCAAATGCATCAGCCGAAAATAATATTTTATCTGTTTTGTCATAAGTTACCATAACTTCAGGCCAATGAACCATCGGAGCCATTACAAATGTAAGTTCGTGTTTACCTGTATTTAAAGTATCCCCTTCTTTTACTATTTGAAATTTGTTTTCAAATTCATTTTCAAGATTAAAAAACTGACAAATAAGCTGCTTTGTCTTTTGGTTACATACTATTTTTATATCGGGGTAGAGCTCTGTTGTGCGTTTTATCATCGCACTATGGTCAGGCTCCATATGATTTATAATCATATAATCCAATTTTTTTCCGCCGAGTGCATACTTTAGATTTTCAAAAAAACTTTCCTCAACCGATTTGTCGACAGTATCAAACAATACGGTTTTATTGTCCTTTAGCAGATATGAATTATAGCTTATGCCGTTTGGAACAGGGTAAACGCTCTCAAAAAGCGCAATTTTTCTGTCGCTTGCACCTATATATATTAAATCCTCTGTTATATTTCTTGTGTTTTCCATTTGTTACTCCTTTGACTTTTAGTTAATTATAAATAAAAAGTATTTTGTTTAAAACAGTAATTTATTCCTTATATCAGTAATTTATATTTTTTAATTTTTTATAAAAAATGCAAGCTATGGTAATCAAAATAATTCCGTACAGTATAAATGTGTTTGTAATCCCGATTAGCTCTGTTACTATTCCTGAAAATATTGTGCCAAGTGATGATGTGCCAAGAATTGCAATTGTATTATAACTCATAACTCTTCCTCTTAAATTATTATCGATGACGCTTTGAAGAAGGGAAATCTGAGGTGTTACAAACCCTGTTATGCAAAGTCCGATTAAAAATGCAATTATAAGAGAAAAATATATATTTTTTATTGTTCCGAAGAGTATCAGACTTATACCAAGCGTAAAGCATGCGGTAAGCATAATCGTTTTTAAATTATCGTTATTTTTTTTGGATGCAATTAAGAGCGATGAAATAAGTGCGCCAAAACCTATTGATGCCATTATGTATCCTAAAATATCCGCATTTGCGTTATAGATATCTTTTGTAAAAATAGGCATCAGCATCGGATATATCATAATAATAAAACAAAATAAAGCTAAAAATAGCTGTAAATAAAGTATTTTAGGTGTTTTAGCAACATACCTTATTCCGTCTTTAAGATTGTTCAGAAAGTTTTTTTCTTCATGCTTGCTGTTATCTTTGATGTTCATTAATGCAACAAGTATTATGTTTGGTATAATTAAAATTGCATTTGCTATAAAACATACGCCAACGCTGAGGTTGACAATAACAATTCCCGATATGGCAGGGCCCAGAAGTTTGACTAAATTAAAGCATGACGAATTAACGGATATTGCGTTTGTTAAATCTTTTTTATCGTCAACAAGATTGATAAACAATGATTGCCTTAACGGGCCGTCTATTGATATAAGTGTATTCATAAAGATACCCGAAAAAATTATGTTTAAAAGATGTATCTTATCCGTATAAAAAAGAGTTGTTATTATAACGGCTTGTATCAAAAACAATACCTGAAGAAGCAGAAGGAATTTGTGTTTGTTGAATTTATCAATTAATACTCCCGCAACAGGCGTAAAGAAGAACAGCGGCAAAGTGCTTACAAAAGTTGTAAAACCTGTTATAAAAGCGGAATTTGTAACCTCATATACAAGCCAGCTTATAGCAACATTTTGCATCCATATACCGATTTGTGAGATAATTAATCCCGGAAAGAATAGTCTGAAGTTTTTGTACTTAAATACTCTGAACATCGTTTACTATAATTATATACCGCACATTTCAGCGGTCAATTTTAATATGTTATCCGTATTTGGTACAATATCTGTTTTATTCAGGGTAATATGCTTTTAAAAAAATATAAGAAAACTATTGTCTTCTTGCTTTTACTTTTTCAACCAGTTCATCAAATTCTTCCGCATTAATACTTTCATTTTCAAGTAAAGATAATGCTAATTCATTCAATATATCTCTGTTGTTGTTTAAAATTTCCTTTGCAAGTTCATATTTTTCATCAATTATTCTTTTTACTTCTTTATCAAGTTCGTATGCAACTTGTTCGGAATAATCTTTTGTTTGTCCGAAATCTCTGCCCATAAATACATGCTCGTGGGGTTCACCGTATGTCATACTTCCCATTTTTTCGCTCATTCCCCATTGAGAAACCATGTTGCGTGCGAGTTTTGTTGCTCTTTGCATATCATTTGATGCGCCTGTTGAAATATTATCTCCGTATATAATTTCTTCGGCTACTCTTCCGCCCAAAAGGTCTGTAATATGTGCCAGAAGTTTTCTTTTTGTCTGATGTTTACTGTCATCTTTGGGTGTATACCATGTTAAGCCCAACGCTCTTCCTCTCGGAATTATGGATATTTTTTGTACTTCCTCACAATCTTCAAGCATTTTCAGTATTATTGCATGCCCTGCTTCATGGTAGCTTGTTCTTTCTTTGTCCTCCTGAGTAAGAACGGTGCTTTTCTTTTCAATACCGGCTATTACTCTGTCTATTGATTTATCAATGTCTGCCATTGTTATACTTTCACCGTCATTCCTTGCAGCAAGAAGCGCCGCTTCGTTTAGCAGATTTTTTAAATCCGCGCCCGTAAAGCCCGGTACTCTTTTTGCTAATGCTTTTAAGTCAACGTCGGGTGACAGTTTTTTATTTTTTGCATGAACTTTTAATATTTCTTCTCTGCCTTTTACATCCGGTTCGTTTACATATATTTGTCTGTCAAATCTTCCGGGGCGAAGAAGAGCGCTATCCAGAATATCAGGTCTGTTTGTTGCCGCCAGAACTATTATATTCGTATTTTCATCAAAGCCGTCCATTTCAACAAGTAATTGGTTTAAGGTTTGTTCTCTTTCGTCATGTCCGCCGCCCATTCCGGCACCTCTTTGTCTGCCGACGGCATCGATTTCATCTATGAATATCATACATGGCTGATGTTTTTTTGCTTGTTCGAATAAATCTCTGACTCTGCTTGCGCCGACTCCGACGAACATTTCAACAAAATCGGAACCTGAAATTGAGAAAAACGGAACACCCGCTTCACCTGCAACTGCTTTTGCCATTAATGTTTTACCTGTACCGGGTGCGCCGACCAATAAAACACCTTTCGGAATTTTTGCTCCGAGTTTTGTATATTTATCGCTGTTTTTTAAAAAATCAACTATTTCTTCAAGTTCCTGTCTTTCTTCATCAATTCCCGCCACATCTTTAAATGTGATTTTTATTTTGTCATCAACAAGCATTTTTGCTCTGGATTTTCCGAAGTTAAGAGCTGAAGACCCCGTCGACTGTATGCCTTTTACTATTAAGGCTATCATAATTATTATAAAAATTATCGGAATAATTACCGTTCCGAGTAATCCCATCCATGAACCGTCCTGAGTTTTGGCAAGCGTAATTTCAACACTGTTATCCTTTAAAAGGTCGTACATTTCCTTATCATTTTCGGGGATTTGTACTTTATACTGTGTTTTTGGTAATTGTTGACCCGCTAAAATGAGGTTTTGCTGTACGGTGTTTGCGGCGGGAGTTTTTTTATTTTCAGAGCTTTTTTCTTCTTTCGGAATTGCAATTAAGCTTTCTTTTGATATCAGAACGCTTTCGATTTTTCCCGTTTGAACTTTATTGAGAAATTGCGTATATGAAATTTCCGATGTTGAAGTTCTTATATCTTTTAAGCTTACGGTTGCAAGAATAATTGCAATAAGTACAGCTATTAATATCATTGATGTTGATTGATTTTTATTCATGTTCTCCTCGTCTAAACAATATAAATCTATTGATATTATAACAAAAGAATAATAAAATGTTAAATATACAATAACAGGATTTTATATGGCACGTGTATTCTTATCACTGGGTTCAAATCTGGGAGACAGGCTGTCTAATATACAGCAGGCTGTCAGCACTTTGAGTATGTCCGATAAAGTAAAAATTATAAAAACATCTTCATTTTATGAAACCGAACCGTGGGGCAATAAAAATCAAAACTGGTTTGTTAACGCTGCAGTTGCAATTGATACGGGAATGGAACCTCTTGAACTTTTGAAATATTGCCAGAATATTGAATATACTCTCGGGAGAATCAGAAATCAAAAGGAAAAATGGCAGGCAAGAGCAATTGATATCGATATTCTTGCATACGATGATAAGATTATAAATATTGAAAATACTCTTACGATTCCGCATCCTTATATGCATTTAAGAGCTTTTGTCCTTGTTCCCATGCTTGAAGTTAAGGCTGATTTAATCCATCCCGTTTTTAACAAAACAATATCGGAACTGTATGACGAACTTGAAAACCCCGAGGATGTATTTTTATATGGAACAATCTTACCAAGACAGGAATAATATCGTAATTGCAGGCTGCGGGCCTGCCGGTGTTTTTTGTGCCGTTTCCGTTGTTAAACTTTTTGAAGAAGTTCAATTTAATGATTATTCAATTACACTATTTGATAAGTCGGATTATCTCAAAACTCTTCTTGTAACGGGCGGAGGAAGATGTAATATAACAAATTCCGTCTTTGATATTAAAGATTTTGCTTCTAACTATCCGAGAGGCGAAAAATTTTTATATTCAATTTTTTCAAGATTTTCTAACTTTGATACACTTGAATTTTTTAAAACTATCGGAGTTGATACCTATACGCAGTCTGACGGCAGAGTTTTCCCCGTTTCAAACAGCGCAAAAGATGTAAAAAATAAAATGTTGAATTTTTTAAAAATAAAAAATAACGTTAAATTTTATAAAAAAACCGTTAACGGTGCATCCGATATTAAAGATTTCGGTTATAAAATTTTATCTGCAGGTTCAAGAAATACTGAAAATCTGATTAAATCTTTCGGACACAACCCTGTTCCTTTCAGAAAATCACTTTGTGCTCTTCAAGTTGAAGATTTTAAATACCCCGAAGGGGTTAGCGTTAAATCTTTGGATGGCGATTTTTTATTTACGAATGACGGCATAACAGGCCCTCTTGCTTTTAAAATTTCTTCCCTGAATGCTTTTTTAAGTTTTCCGTATAAAATATCAATTAAACTTTTCGATAGCGATAAATTAACGGAGCTTTCAAAACAATACCCCAAAAAATCTGTAGGTTCGCTTGTTTCAAGGTTTATTCCGAAATCTCTTGCTAAAGTCATTGTACCCGATTACGGTAAAAATATTTGTGAAATATCCGATAATACTCTTGCAAAATATTCCGTTTTGAATTTAACTGTTTCGGGACTTAAAAATCACGGAGAAATAGTTAATGCAGGCGGCGTAGATTTGAATGAAATTGATAAGAATTGTAAATCTAGATTATACCCGAATCTCTGGTTCTGCGGTGAAATATTAAACATTGACGGTTTTTGCGGAGGTTTTAATTTGCAAAATTGCTGGTCAACGGCTTACATTGTTGCAAAAAATGTAGTAGAATCAATCATGTATTAAAATTAAGGATAACTTTTATGTATGATTTAGCTGTAATCGGTCTTGGGCCTGCAGGAATTGAAGCCGTGAAATGTGCGTTAGCAAACGGACTTTCAGTCGTTGCTTTTGACGGAAATAAGTTGGGCGGAACCTGTTTAAACGTTGGTTGTATTCCGACAAAATCTATACTTCACAGTGCAGTTTGTAATAATTTAGCTAAAACGTTTGATAAAATCGGTCTTAAAGGTGAAAGCTCTTATGAAGTTGACTGGCAGAAAATCATAGAAAGAGAAAAATCAATTGTTCAAAAATTTTCATCAGCTCTTGATAAATATGTAAATAATACGGAAAATTTAAAGTACGTTAATTCTTTTGCCGAAATTACCATAGATAATGATAATATACTGATTGAGGCGGATTATAATGTATATGAAGCGAAAAATATTATTATTGCAACCGGTTCAAGGCCGTATGAATTAGAAAATATGCCTTTTGACGGAAAATTTATACTGTCATCCGATGATATTTTTAATCTTGAATATCTTCCAAAATCCGTTGCAATAGTAGGTTCCGGAGCTATTGGCTGCGAGTGGGCATATATCTTTTCTTCATTCGGCGTTGATGTAAGTCTTATAGAAAAAGCTTCTTCCGTTCTTCCTAATATGGATAGTGATATTCAAAAATTGGCGGAGAGAACATTAAAAACCAACAATGTACATATATATAAGGATGATTTTGTTAAAGACTATTCTTTGAATAAATTAGTTTTAAATTCGGGTAAAGAAATTTCGCCTGATATTGTATTGTCATGTGTCGGACGAAAACCCGTTATGCCTGATATTCATTATCAAGGGTATGGCGGAGCATTCACTTTAAAAGCTCAATTAAATTCCTGCACAACGGATTTTGAAAATGTCTTTATTGCGGGTGATGCTTCTTCAAATACCATGCTTGCGCACTACGCTTCTTATCAGGCAAGAAATGCGGTAAATATAATTCTTGGAAAAGATGAAGAATTTTATCCTGTTCCTTCGGTAGTATATTTATCTCCTGAGATTGCTTCTGTCGGTATAAGAGAACAGGATATTGACGAATCATACTCCGTAAAAAAGATAAGCTTAACTTCGAGTCAAAAAGCATGGTGCGATAATTCAACGGGCGGTATGTTGAAATTAATTACAAAGGATAACCTTGTTAAAGGTGCACATATTGTATCTCCTGAAGCTTCAAGCTTAGTTATGGTTTTATCGTTTATTATTCAAAATAATATTCCGACAAATGCGGCTAAAAGAATGATATATCCTCATCCGACATATAGCGAGATTATTCAGGAGGCTTTATAAAAATTGAATACCAGATTAAGATTGCCGGATTATCTTAAAACTTCAATTGCAAGCCTTGATAATGCCGAATATAAAAAAGTAAAAAAAATTTTACTTGAAAACAACCTTAATACAGTATGTAATGAAGCGAGATGCCCGAATAAATGTAAATGTTATTCGAGCTTAACGGCTACATTTATGATACTGGGTAAAAATTGCACAAGAAATTGTGCGTTTTGTAATGTTTGCGGGGATAAACCCGCAGTTGTTGATATAAATGAGCCTGAACATATAGCTGATGCCGTAAACAAATTGGGTTTAAAGTATTGTGTCATAACTTCGGTTACAAGAGATGATTTATATCAGGACAACGATTTTGGCTCCGTTCATTATTTTAATGTCATTGATAAGCTTAGGCACTGTTGCCCCGATGTTAAAATTGAGGTTTTAACTCCTGATTTTTGCGGAAATAAAATTGCACTGGATAGAATTGTTGAAGCCAAGCCGGATGTTTTTAATCATAATATCGAAACAATTGCACGTCTTTACCCCGTTGCAAGACAAATGGCAAATTTTGCCCGTTCCCTTGATGTTTTAAGATACATGAAAGAGAAAAATTTTATTACAAAATCAGGATTTATGCTTGGTCTTGGAGAAGATATCAGTGAAATACATGATTTAATTCATATCCTTGATGATATAAAACTCGATATAGTAACCGTAGGTCAGTATATTCAGCCTTCAAAAAAACATCTTAATGTATCAAAGTATTATACCGAGCAGGAATTTAAGGATTTAGAAGAATATATTAAAAATAATACCTCGATATATCCTGTTTGTGCGCCGCTTGCAAGAAGTTCATATCAGGCTTTTGAAACATATATGAAAATTACTCATTGTTAGAAGGTTTTCTGCCCTTGCTTGAAATTTTTAAAATGTTGTTCTGTTGTTCTTCCTCGGATATATTTGCTTTTTTTGCCATGGACTTTATATAGTTAAGTTTTTCGCTTTCGGATAAATTTCCTTCATCCAAAATTGCAAAAATTATTTTTATTCCCGAAATATTAAGCGCTAAATTTCTGGTGAAAAAAAGTACAAGTTCCCCTCTTTTTAAATCATCCACGGTGTAATATCTTCTGTTTTTTGCCGTTCTTTTTGAAACAAGAATTCCTTCTTTGTCCCAAATTCTTAATGTTCTTTGATGAACCTTAAGCGCCTGCGCAAACGTTCCGATAGGAAATGCAAGCGTACTTGTATCAAATTTATTCTCCGATTTATTCATAATCTTAATCCCAGAAGTAATACAATTTAAAATATTATATCACACCATACATATCGTAGCATGTGCAATCGGTAATTTTTACATTTACAATATCACCGGGGGTGACATATTCATCTGTCTTTATGTATACAAGTCCGTCAACTTCGGGGGCATCCTTGTAACTTCTTGCAATAACCGTGCCGTCATTATGCAATTCTTCAATTATACAAGGAATTTCTTTTCCTATGTATTTTTTATTTATTTCGAAAGATATTTTTTTCTGTTCTTCCATTAATATTTTTTTTCTTTTGTTTTTTATTGATTGCTTAATTTGCGGTTTAAGACTGTATGCATACGTGTTTTTTTCTCTTGAATAAGTAAATACGCCTGCTTTATCAAATTTAATATCTTTTATAAATTCAAGCAAATCATTAAATTCTTCGTCTGTTTCACCCGGATATCCGACAATAAAAGTGGTTCTTATTGAAACATTTTTAATGTTTTTTCTTATTTTTTTAATAAATTCTCTGTAATCGATTGCGGGGCGTTTCATTCTTTTTAGTACTTCAATATTTGAATGTTGAAGCGGAATATCAATATATTTAACTACTTTATCAAGATTATTTATTGCTTTCATCAGCTTTTCGTCAAAATTGGTAGGATATGCATACATCAGCCTTATCCAGTTTAATTCATTAATTTTATTAAGCTCGCAGAGTAAATCGGAAAGCATAGGCTTATTGTATAAGTCCAGTCCGTAGCTTGTTGTATCCTGTGCAATTAATATAATTTCAGACACACCTTTTTTGGCAAGGGCTTCTGCTTCTTGAACTATATCTTCAATCTTTCTTGATTTATAAGAACCCCGAAGCTGCGGAATAACGCAATATCCACAGTTATAGTAGCATCCTTCGGCAATTTTAATATAGCTTGATGAACCCACTGTTATTTGTTCTCTTTTTACATCTTCTCTGTATGTACATACCGGGTTTTCGGATATATTTACGTAATTATCGGATTCGACGGCTTCGACTATTTTATCGTAACTGCTTGTTCCGATATAGTTTTTAACTTCAGGGAGAAGTTCTTGCAGTTTTTCTTTGTATTTTTGAACAAGACAACCTGTTAAAATCACTTTTTTCTTTAAAGCAATCATATCCATAATTGCCCTAACGCTTTCTTTTTCGGCATCAAGAATAAAAGAACAGGTATTAACTATTACCGTTTTGATGTCTTTTTGATAGGGGTCAAGTGTATAGCTGTAACCGTTTTTAACCAGAAGTCCCAGCATAAGTTCTAAATCTACCAGATTTTTTGCACATCCAAATTGTAAAACGCCGATTGTTTCTTTATTTTTCATTTTTTAATCTTTCAAATATCAAAGCTTTATATCTGCTGTTTAGTATCTTTTTCCTTTGATAATTATCCATAATATATGTACAAAAATCAATTGCATAATTATAACAAATCGCCGGTTTACCGTAGTCTTTTGTGTTTCTCGGGAAAAATATTATATATTCGGGTTTTTTGCTTTGAAGTTCTTTGATTAAATTTTCTTCTTTGAATGCATCAAAATCAAGAGGTGTAAATGTTGAATTGTAGAACTTATGAGTGCCGTTAAATATAAAATTAAATATCTCACCCTCGGGAACTGTTATAAAATCCTTATTTTTCATTTCGGTATTTACATAATCTTTAAGTTGATAAAAAAGCTCTTTTTCGTAATCTTTAAGGTATAAAGTTCCTCTTGTTGTATTGATTTTGAATTTAGGGTTTGAAAAAAAGTAACTAAGATTAAATATATTGCAGCAAATTATATAAATACAAAAGATGTTAAATATTACTTTTTTGTTGTTTAAGGTTTTTTCAAGCACGAAATACAAGCATAAAAGAAGTATAAAAAAGCCGAAATTTGAATACGATAATGTGCCTGTTTTAAATAATGATTTTAAGGATAAAATGATACCCGTAAGCAAAACAACGTAATGGTCGGAATCTAAACTTTTTCTTTTTATAAAGTACATTATTAAAATCGGTATTAAAACCAGATTTAATGCTTCAAACGGGCTTATAATGATGAGTCCTGCGGTATAAATTAAATATTTTAGAATATTTAATCGCTTATATTTAAAGAAAAATACGGTAATTGAAAAAAACAGAATAACTATAAAACAAATTAAAAAATTTTTCGGTTCAAAAAAGCCTCCGAGCGACTTATACAGATATGCAAGTGCCGGACTTTCGGTCATATTTTTAATGAAACTCAGATTGTTTTTGATATCTTCAAGAGCTATATTGTTTTTAATAATATAAATAAGGTTTACGCTTGAAAATACAAATATGAGCGGTATATATTTTAATATTTTTTCTTTTTTAAATAAATAGTAAGCAATTGAAACTATTAATGCGGGTATAAAAAATTCAATCCTGTTTGCAAGAATTAATCCGAGCGATAAAAAAGCATAAATCTTTTTTTTATATAATATTGACGTTAATAAACAATATAATCCCAAAACTGCCCATAGTGTCGAATATGAATAAGGAAGAACAAACGAAAATGTTGAATTTGAAAAAATACTAAGAGAAATAAAACCTAAAAGCAGTATGTAAATTATGTGTTTCTCATTAATAAATTTTTTAAGAATAAAGTAATAAAGGTACGTAATTGCAAGCGATATACCGCTTGAAAGAGCTATCAGCAGATTGAAATTTTCTGAAATTTTATAAATTAAAGAATTGATAATGTATCCGAAAATTCCGTATATGACAAAAATATCTTTAAATAACACTCCGCCTTTTAGCATTTTAAAAGGTATATAACTTTCTCTTGAAAAATCAATAAGCATATTGCCTATTTTAGAGCCATATATCAGGTAAAAAATTATAAATAAAATTAAAATAAATAAATAGTCTTTATTTTTAAATTTCATTTAATTTTTATAACAAATATTGATTATTTTGGCAATTTTTTTACAGAAAAATTGTTTATTAATGTATGTACTTGGATTACATGAATAATTATAAATTGCGCGGTGATTATGGTGCATACAGAGCGTTAGGTATTCCGGGTTCGCTCAGGCACTATATAGAAACCGGAAATTACGGTGTCGGCTCTTGGAGAAGATATCCGCAGTCTGATTTGCAGCAAAAAAGTCGGCTTAAAGATATCTTGACAGGCGGTGCTATTGTAATGAGTTTATTTGCGGTAGTGTCACTGTTTAAGAAAAACAAATCAGGGGCAGGCGGAATATTTTCAAAAATTAAAAATAAGGTGTTAGAAAATGTTAGAAAAACAAAAAATGATGCTTCAGATGCTGCTCAATCTGATAAAATCGGTATTGTTAAGAAATTATTCTCTAAGCTTCGTTCCGGTCAGAATTCGAAATAGCAACACAGATATAGCATATTAACTATTTTGCAAAATTTTGTCTTCGCTCCTGAATTAATTCTTTCCTGATTTGTTCAAATTCCTTCTTTTGTTCGGGAGTCAGTATGCTTTCGAAATTTTTTCTGTTTTCATAACGTATTTTGTCTGCATTTTGTTTTAATAGGACAAGCTCCATCTTCATCGGGGCCGTTCTTATATCTGCCTGATATTTTGGTATTCCAATTATATACACGTTTTTAATTTTTTTTCTGACAGATTCCATTTTGCTGATGGTTTCTTCCATTGATTTTATATTTTTTGTTTTATTTTTTCTCAGAATTTTTAATTGTTCATCGGTTAAATTTAATCTTGTGCTTATTTCTTTATCAAGTTCCTTTAAATCCCTCATTTTCGGCGGTTCTTTCGGATAGTTGGCTAACGCCGCAACGGGGCTGAGTACAAGCATTATCATTAGTACGATTATTTTATTTTTCATTTTATTCCTCCAATAAACAGGCAAGTTTCTCTGACAGAATTTTTCTTGCGTTATTCATTCTTGATTTAACCGTTCCGGTTGGAATTTTTAGTTTTTTTGCAATTTCTTCATAAGAATAGTCTTCAAATTCATACAGTGTAACAACTGTTTTCATTTTTACGGGAAGTGAATTTACGGCTTTTAAAATCATTTTCTGCCGTTCTTTTTGAGTTAGTATTTTTTCGGGTGTATTTGTGGTTTTTATGTTTTGAAGTACTTCTTCATCCCCGTCCGTTACAATTCTTTGTTTAAACTGTTTGCTTTTCAGGTAGTCTTTACATATATTTGCAGTTATTGTACAAATCCAGCTGGAAAACTTATTTTGTTCCTGATACTTATCTTTGTTTTTCCAAGCTCTGATTTTGACTTCTTGTTCTATATCCTCATCATAAAAGCCTATGTAATCTTTGATTATTTTTTTAATTTTATTTGCGTTTTCGGATATAAGCTTTATCAAATTTTTACCTTAATAAATTCATACTGTCGAACATCAACT
Organism: uncultured bacterium; assembly: GCA_902796515.1. GTDB lineage: Bacteria > Cyanobacteriota > Vampirovibrionia > Gastranaerophilales > Gastranaerophilaceae > RUG14156. The sequence continues at coordinate 26,862 of CADBOZ010000051.1, forward strand.
CATCCTGCAATATATTTTTATTTAACGAGATGTAGATGTCATTACCTTTATTATATACGTCATATGCGCAGAATGTAAATGCCGGAATAATTAAAATTATAAGCGACATTATATACATTTTTATCCTTTTGCGTCTTTTATAAAGAGGTTTTGCTTCTTTTAACAGTTCTGATAATTTATCCATAATTAATTCCTTTTATTATTATAACGTTTTATGTTAAAAAAAGTTCAAAATTTGTTTTATAATTCTTTTAAGTTAACATTTCTTAATATTTTAAAAATTCTGTATATGTTGTTACTACTGAAATTTGCAGGATTTTTTTCTTAGATATATATTTAGTATATATTAATTAGGCAATTTTTATATACAAAAATACTTTATTAATATGTAGATAATAAGAGTGAACACATGAGAAATTTTTCAAATTATGATACGGAAAACTATAATCCTTTTGAAATTAAAGATAATTCTAAATTATTAAGGTCGTGTTTAAATGAAATTGATAAGAAAAGTATAAGATTTCGCTATAAAAATACCGAAGATCCTATAAATCTTGTATTTAATTCAATTCAGGAAACTTCATTATCAACTCTTACCAAGGATTTTATTCAGGAAAGTTTTTCTGATTTAATTATATTTATTTCTAAGTTATGCAAATAATTGACGTTGGTCAATTTAATAAAAAATCTGCAAGGGATTTATCTTGCAGATTTTTAAATTAAATATATTTTAAATTATTCCGCATGAGTTGCTGATTTAGAAATAATTTCTTTTTCAACATTTGCCGGAACTTGTTCGTATTTGCAGAATTCCATTGAGAATGTGCCTCTGCCTTGAGTATTTGAACGTAAGTCTGTTGCATAACCGAACATATTAGCAAGAGGTACGATTGCTCTAACGATTACATTACCGGTGTTTCCTTGAGGTTCTTGACCTTCAATTCTGCCTCTTCTTCTTGAGATGTCACCGATGATTGTACCTGTAAATTCGTCAGGAATTTCAATTTCAACTTTCATCATAGGTTCTAATATGCAAGGACTTGCTTTTTTACAACCTTCCTTCATTGCCATTGAACCTGCGATTTTGAATGCCATTTCGGACGAGTCAACTTCGTG
>CADBOZ010000052.1 GCA_902796515.1 uncultured bacterium
AATAATCCGCAGAATTTTGCTATAACGTAAGTGTTAAACGTAAAACCAGCAAAAAATATTAATATAACGGCAGGAATTGAAATAATATTAATTATATCTTGATTAATATGAATAAACTGGTCTATATCAGGCACTAAACTTTGAATATAAGAAATTAAGTCTATAATTGGTCCTGTAATACAATCAAAGACTAATAAGTCATATTCTCTCATAACAACGAGGAAAACACCCGAGCGAATTATACCTTCAATTACTATCTTATGTTTATCTGTTAATTTTATTTCCATATTTCATCTAATTTACATTTGGAAATAATTATATCATATATGCTGAAAAATGGTTTTAAATTACCTTTTAACATTTGATTTCTTCCTGCTTGATTGGCAGGTGTTATTGTCCCTGTATCACCTCCGTTTTTAAAAGTAAATTTACCGTCATCATCCCTCTGTTTTCCCTGTTTGTTCTACATTGTGTGCCTTTCTTTAAATTGTGTGATTTTTAAAATAAAAAAATAGAGATTTTTTAATTTTGATACATGATACAAATCGGCAAGTGTAAGATAAAAACACTTGATGTTGCTTCAATACAGAGTTAAATTGCTTATGACAATTAAATATCTTAGTCAAGAGTTTTGTTTTTGTGCCATCATATAAAAAATGTATTAGTATTGTTTTTAATAAAAATCTGTTATATTATAATCCTGAGTTTAGTATTTAATTTTGATGGTTAAAAGGTATGAAAAAAACAATAAAACTGGCAGTTACACTTTTTGTAATGATTTTATGCACGACTAATTTATCATATTCGGCGCAAAAAGACGTCTTATTAAAAACTACAAGCACATGGGACAAAGCCGAATATAAAAAATTAAAAATCAAACAGCCTGAAGCAACTGTATTGAAGATTGTAATAGGCGTTAATGAAGAATTACCAATGCATAAACATGATTTAGTAAATATTGCTTATGTGAAAAAAGGTACTTTAACGGTTATTACGGATGATAATAAAGAAATTACTCTTCATGAAGGGGAAGTTTTGCCTGAATTAATAGGAAAGTATCATTACGGCAAAAATACGGGAAACGAGCCGATTGAACTTATTGTTTTTTATCTCGGCGAAAAAGGAACCCCGCTGTCTGTTAACAAAGAATAATTTATAAAACAAAAAACCGTGTAAAAGCGGAATTCTTGCAATGCGGCAATATGGTTAATTCCGCATTACTTGTTTTAATGCCGTTAAACTCTCGTACGACCGTGTGAAAAAGCAAGGTAACTTGTCATTGAAAGCGGACGTTTCGTATTTGCGGGCTTTCCGTACGGATATTTGCCTGCTCTGACGTGAGATATATCAAAATACGGTCTGTAAGGCTTATCTTTTAAAGATGGGTCTTTAGATTCTCTTACCTTTTGAACGATATATGCGCTGACATCTCTTAAAATCGGAGTTATAATTGCACAACCGACAACGGCACCCACAAAAGCACCAAAAACGCCAAAGCCGTCTTTTATATTGTTTTTAAATAATTTATGCGCGTATTCGGTTAAATTTCCGTCCTTTTTAAGGGTATTTTTCATGTTTTCGACAAACGCACCGTCTTTAACTTTTTTTGCTGTTTTTGCAATGTTGCCGTCAATAAAGGCCAGCGCTTTTTTGTCGTAAAGTCCTTTTTCTTGCATATATTTGATTACTTTATCTGCAAGACCCTTGCCTTGATATTTTCCGCTTCCCGATAATTTATCAACAAGTTTGCTTGTCATACCAAGATAAATTGCAACATTGGCTACGCCTGTTGCTCCGCCTGCGGGAACAAGAAACTTTTTATCTTCCGCGGAAGTATTTTTATCGGTTGCGGCGGCAAATGTATTAGATGCGGCAGCAAATGCGATGCCGAGAGCATTTAAACCCATAAGCATCTTTCCGGTATTTCCGGGTTTTAAAACATTTAAAACATTTTCAATAAGAGGTGCCATGATTATTTAACCTCCTTTGCCGTTTTCGGTTTATCATTTAAGCCTACAACCGAAGCTACTTTTTTATTAATTACGTTAATTAAAGGTGCGTCAATGACGAAATTTGTAACCATCATAACACAGGTTGCAAGCGCTCCGCCTATGTTTTTTCCCCATTTCGACATCAATTCTTTGTATTTATATGCATCGGCAGAGGAAATTTTACCTTCTTTAGTTTGAGTAAGAATATTGGCAATACTACTTCCGGCTTTCTTGCCTGCGGAAGCGCATAAAGCTGTAGCAGCACCGATGCATGCAAGACGAATTGCAATACCTGTTATTGTTCCTCCGATGGTTTGAGCAAATGTTCTTACTGCCTGAACTTTGGAACTCTGGTTTGTTCTTCCGTCTTTTTCGTCGGTTAACTTTGTTATTGCTTTACCTACCCCAATATCAACAGCGGGGCCTATTGTTGCTTCACCTGCCGACATAACAAGTTTTTGTGCTACGACGGAGCAGCCTGCAAGCCCTGCAATTTTAGCCGGGAGGTTTGGACTTTCCGCAATTTTCCTGACGATTTTGTCGCCAAAGTTACCTCTAAAATTCTGTTGTTGAATGCTGTTTATTTTCATAATTTTTATTCTGAACCAATTCTTTTAAAACTGCTCAATATTGCAATTTGCTATTTTTACCGTATAGCTTTTACATTTTTTTACAAAAACCTTGTTGACCCCTATCAAGTTTTTAGAATAAAATTTATTATAACAGAAAGATTTTAAAAAATAAACCGAGTAGGATATTAAGATTATGCAAAGAACAAAAGATGCTGAAAATAAAGAATTTAGCCCGTTTTTTTATGACATAACATTAAGGGACGGAAATCAATCTTTAAAAAAACCATGGAATTTAAAGGAAAAGCTAATAATATTTGATAAAATAACATCTCTCGGTATTCCTGCGGTAGAAATTGGTTTTCCGGCATCGTCCGACATGGATTTTGAGTCATGCAAAACAATTGCGGAGCATTCGGAAGGAAAAACACTTGTTTCCGTACTTGCAAGAGCAAATGAAAAGGATATTACAAGAGCAATCGAAGCTGTTGAAAACTCTTCAAATTCAAGATTGCACACATTTATCACACTTTCACCGTTTCATATGGAAAATGTTTTAAATAAAAAACCGGATGTTGTTGCAAAAATGGCAACTGATGCGGTAAAATTTGCCTCGGATAACTTTAAAGGTAAAGATATTGAGTTTTCTGTCGAACATTTCGGTGATTGCTCTTCAAATCTTGATTTTGTGATTGAAGTATTGAAAGAAGTTGTAAAAAACGGTGCGACAACAATAAATCTTCCAAATACCGTTGAAAGATACCGCCCGAAATTATTTGTTGATATGGTAAGTCGTGTTAAAGAAAATTTGCCCGAATTTGTCACAATCTCGGTTCATAATCATAATGATTTAGGCATGGCAACAGCTACAACTGTTGAAAGCTTTTTTGCGGGGGCAAAACAGCTTGAATGCTGCCTGAACGGATTGGGTGAACGTTCGGGAAATACGGATTTTGCTCAGGTTGCGGTTGCTCTTCATAATTGCGGGGTTGAAACCGGAATAGATTTATCTAAAATATATGAAACCGCTCTTACCGTTTCTCAAATGTCGAAAGTAAAAATATATGAAAAAGCACCGCTTATAGGGCCTGAAGCCCTTGCGCACAGAAGCGGAATACATCAGGACGGCGCAATAAAAACAAAAAATATGGATTTCGGTGCATACAGACCCATTAATCCCACACTTATCGGAAGATACGATAATGAAAAAATCGGATTTACTTCCCAATCAGGTAAAACCGCAATATATGATATTATCAAGGCTCTTAAATATCCGATTACAATTCAGGAGTCAATATATCTTACGCCAATTGCAAAAAAATCGGCAGAATCAAAAGGAGAGCTTACTCCCGATGAAGTGCTCGAGTTGTATTTCAATGAAATATGCGAAATCAAAGGTGTATTTAGTTTAATTTCATTCAAGCAATTAAAAAAAGGTGTATTTAACCTGTGTTTTGAATACAAGGGCGAAAAAAAGGAAACGGACGGAGTTGGCAACGGGCCTGTTGATGCTTGTTTGAATGCTCTTAAGGAACTGGGATTTGATAATAAATTGATAGATTACAGCCAGTATTCTCTTGACGGAGATAAAAAAGGGTCAAGCGCAAGAGCGATGTCTGTTATAATAATGCAGGATAAAAACGGTGAAGAAGTCATCGGAAGAGCAATCGATGATTCTACTGCAATTGCAAATGTAAAAGCAATATTCAATGCCCTAAACCTTATGAAAACTTTCTAAAAAGCGCTAGTTAATAGAAAATGCGTTCGGAAATATTTCTTCAAGAGTCATAACAATTATTTCCTCGTTTTCGCCTTCAAGGATAATTTCTGCGCTGCTGCATGCAAATTCAGCAAGCCATTGTCTGCAAGCCCCGCAAGGCACACACTTTTTTTGGTTTGGCGAAAATATGGCTAATTTCTTAAGTTTTGTTTTTTCTCCCGATGCTATAGCGCTTGAAATGGCATTCCTTTCGGCGCAAACAGTCAATCCGTAGCTTGCATTTTCAACATTACAGCCGGTATATATATTTCCGCTTTCAAATTCTGCGGCTGCACCTACTTTAAATTTTGAATACGGTGCATAAGCATTTTTCGACACTTCTTTTGCTTTGTTAATTAAAATCTTGTTCTGTTCCATAAAACCCTCGCATTTCAGAGTTTAATATTATCGTAAAAACTATTATACATTACAAATTAACAAATCGCAAAGAGCTTGTTATTAATAATACATTTTGTGGAATTTTATGCCTAAAGGAAGATATCAAAGAAGAGTTTACTTCTATGTCAATTAATGCAATAAGTAGTGTATCCTTGTATGAATACTACTATACGATAAATAATAATAAAGAAAAAGATAAAAAATCCCCGCTCGCGGACGAAATGCAAAAATACGGCTTGAAACCGACAGATGACGAGGCGCTTAATGCTGTTTTGCTTCAGAGAGCAAAACAAGCAAAAGAAGCTCAAAAATCCGTAAAAGAAGAAAAAGAATCAAAAGCGGACAGACCCTGGGCTGATATAATGTATCAGCTTAATCTTACTTTCAATGAAGATCCGCTTGATGATATAGAAGATATTAAAGAAGAACTTGCAAAACTTTTGTCCGACATTAAGGATGAAGAGCTTGAACAAGATATAACGGATCTGGAAGATTATGTTGAAAAATTGTATATAACATTTACAAAAAACAACGTTTCTTCTAAATCTTTGCTGACAGTACAAATGAACAACATATCTAATCTTAACAGGGTTAGAATGATATAACGATACAACCATAGCCTTTTATAGAGAGGCACCCGTTTCAATAAAATTCCACTTTGGAGCTTTGATGTTGCCAAAAGGGGTGTTTACGGAATCTTCGAAAGTTTCCAAACACCCTTTTTTGGCATATTTTCTCCATATTTGCTTAAATGCGCCTATATTACCGCCTGCATTTTCAACATCAATCAAATAATCGCTCAAACTGTTTTGATATCTTGATAATATTGTTTGAATAATATCCCATTCAATGCTGGGCGCACGGAATTGGACGCCGAGCTTTGAAAGATTTTTTTTAAGATATTGAATTCTTTTTTCAAGAATTTTTTTATCGCATCTTGTTGCTTTTTCAAATGGTGTATGCGGTTTTGGAATATATGTTGAAAATGAAAAAGTAAGCTCAAAATTTTTCTTATCGTTTTCTTCTTTTAATTTATTTTTCATTTTTTTTGCAAGCTCAATAATTTCATCAATATCCGACTCGTTTTCATCGGGTAATCCAAGCATAAAATACATTTTTAAGCCCTGAAGACCGCCTTTTTTAGCGGTTAGAACAGTGTTTAAAATTTGTTCTTCGCTTAATTTTTTACCGATTTTATCTCTTAATTTCCGACTTCCCGCTTCAATTGCAATCGTCGCAGATTTTTGACCGCATTCAACAAGCGTTTTAACAAGGTTAATGTCGGTTAAATCCGCTCTCAGGGAAGAAACAGAAAGCTCTATCGGGGATATTTTATTTCTTTTTGAGATATATTCAATAATTTTGTTAAAGTCGGGATGTCCCGCAACGTATGCGCCAAGGAGCGCAATTTTATTTGTGTGTTTTAATCCGATTTCAACAGCTTCAATTATTTTTTCATATTTTACAAATCTGACAGGGATATTTAACCAGCTTGCAAGACAAAACTTGCACATTTTAGGGCATCCGCGTTCAAGTTCAATTATAAAGGTGTTTTTAAAAAAGCTTTTGTCGGATAAAATCGGTGTATAGATAATATTATCCGCAATTTCATCCCTTGTTATTTTTACTTTGTTTTTTTTATACTTCGGAACGTAAATTCCCTCTATTTTTGATAATTTCTTTAAAAGCTCATCTCTTGAAAGGTTATTTTTTTCTTTTAAAACCTTAAAAGCATCTTTTAGCGCAATTTTTTCACCTATGCATATAAAGTCAAAAAAATCCTCGTAGGGTATCGGGTTTGCCATAAGAACAGGGCCTCCCGCAAAAATAATCGGTTCTTCTTCGCTTCTTTCTTTTGCTTTAAGATTGAAGGAATATCTTTTAAGCATTTTAATTACGGCAAGTATATCAAGTTCAAAACTAATCGAAAAACCCATAGCATCAACAAGTTTCGGATTTATACGGGTTGTTTTCGTGTCTTCATATATTCTTTCAACATACAGTTCTTCATCGCAGTCAAGGTCTTTATAAATACTTAAAAACCCCAAAGATGCCATTGCAAAGCTTTCTATGGCAGGATATGAAAACCATACGTTAATTTTCGGATTTTTTTGTTCCGGTTTTGAATATAAAAAAGTTTCGCTCATTTTTTACATTAATTTTGTTGTAATAACAGGGCCGTCTTCCGTTGCGATAACCGTATGTTCAAAATGCGCGGAAGGTTTATTATCATCGGTTACTACAGTCCAATCGTCCGCTAATGTATGAACTTCGTCACATCCGAGATTTAACATCGGTTCAATTGCAATAGCGCAGTTCTTTTTAATTATAATGTCGGAATTTGTCCTGTAATTAAACAAAAACGGTTCTTCATGCATTTCATATCCGACACCATGTCCACCGTATTGTCTTACTATGCCGACTTTATTTGCAAGCGCAACATCTTCAATTGCGGCAGATACATTTTCAAGCGGGCTGTCCGGTATCATTTGTTCAATGCCGGCAAAAAGTGCTTTTTCGGTTACATTCATCAGGTTTTGAATTTCGGGTGCGATTTTTCCGACCGCATAAGTCCACGCACTATCTCCCACCATTCCTCTGAAGGTTGCGCCGACATCGATTGATATTATATCCCCTTCTTTTAAAATAATGTCTTTAGAAGGAATTCCGTGTACAACCTGTTCGTTAACCGATGTGCAAATTGAATTCGGGAAGCCGTTATATCCCAAAAATGTCGGAATTGCTTTATTTTTTTTGATAATATCATAAGCGATTTTATCAAGTTCAAGAGTTGAAATTCCCGGTTCGACAACCCGTTTCATCTCGTCATGAACAAGTGCTACAATATTGCCTGCGTGGCGCATTATTTTTATTTCTTCTCTGGATTTTTTGTGTATCATAATAACCTTCTTTCAAAATTATTATACAACGAAGCAATAAAGATTTAAAAACCGTCAGAAATAAAATAAAATATTATTTGATTTTTTGATAAAATATAGATAATGAAAAAAGAATTTGAAAAAACAGGGATAATATTTAATCCTGATATAAAAGAAGCTAAAAACATAGCAAGAGAAATTAATAAAAAAATTAAAAATTCCGAAATTTTTTCAATTGATAACTTTAAAAAAGATGTTGATTTGGTCATTGTAATCGGAGGGGACGGGACATTTCTCAAAGCTTCAAGGTTCTACGGAGGATGCAACATTCCGGTACTCGGTTTTAATGCGGGAAGATTGGGCTATTTAACTTCTTGCAGACCCGATGAAATAGATTTTGTTGCCGATGCGCTTAAAAACAGGCATTTTACAATCGAAAACAGATTGATGTTAAAATCCGAAAATAAAACAGCCCTTAACGATATTGTAATAAAGGGGTTGAATTGCGCAAGAACGGCAACTCTTGATTTATATATTAATAATAAAAAGCTGTGTTCTTATGTGGCTGACGGGCTTATAATCGCAACTCCTACGGGTTCAACGGCTTATTCACTTTCTGCGGGAGGCCCGATTGTTTCTCCGGAAATAGATTGTTTTCTTGTAATCCCGATTTGTCCGCATACCTTAAATACCCGTCCGATAATTATTCCGAGCAGCGAAAAAATACTTGTCAGGACTTTAGAAAAAAATCAAAAATTAAACATTTCGTTTGACGGGCAGGATGACATAACGGTAAGCGATGAAATTAAAATTGAAAAAAATCAAAATTATGCCAAACTCTTGACCTTAAACGGAAAAAAAGATAAATTTTATGATATCTTAAAAGAGAAGTTACACTGGTCGGTTGCACCTAAAAAATAAAAATGCTGAAATCACTGTTAATTAAAAATTTTATATTGATAGACGAAGCCTTTTTGGAATTTAAAAACGGTTTTAATGTTCTCTGCGGTGAAACGGGAGCGGGAAAAAGTATTATAATTAAAGCTCTTGATATAGTTCTGGGGGCAAAAGTCCAAAAAGAAATGATTTTGGATAATAAAAAACCTGCCGTTATTGAAGCTGTTTTTGAAAATAAAGGAGAAGAAACCGTTATCTCAAGAGAGATTTCTTCAACTTCGAAATTTCGCCTTAACGGAATAATGTCAAATTCGGATGAAATCAAAGAAAAAAGAGAAATGCTCGTTGATATTCATTCTCAACATCAAACATATGCATATATCCAGCCGAAAAACCATATAATTTTACTTGATGATTATATAATTAAGAAAAGCCCTGAATTTAAAGACATTTTAAAAACTTGCAAAGAGTCATACAGGGAATTCAGAACGCTTGAAGCAAAATTGAAAAGCTTAAAAGAAAATAATGAAGCGAATGAAAAAGAAATTGAGTATTTGCGTTTTCAATTAAAAGAACTTGATGATGCCGCCGTAAAAGAAAACGAAGAGGATGAAATAAAAAGCGAACTTAATATATTATCTAATGTTCAGGAATTAAAAGAAGGGTCATACGGCGCTTATTATGCGCTATACGGCGATAATCAAAGCATTGTTGAAGCTTTATCAAAAATAAAATATGAAATTTCAAATTGTGCAGGTCTGGATAAAAATTTAAAAGAAGCGGAAGAAACCCTGTTTGATGCTTTTGAAAATTTAAAAGAATGTGCTAATTTTTTGAGAAATTATTCGGAAAATCTTGAACTTAATCCTTCAAGAATTGATGAATTGAATGAAAGATTATCTCTCATTCAAAAATTAAAAAGAAAATACGGTGCAAATCTTGACGAAGAAAGAAATAATATTGAAAAAAAATTAAATGAATTACTGAGTCCCGAAAATAATCTTGAACTATTGGAAGAAGAATTTAATTCGGTATCGGACAGTTTAAATGTTTTATGCGAAAAAATAAGAGAATACAGAAAAGAAAGCTCTGTTGAACTTTCAAAGTTAATTGAAGAAAAACTTAAAGATTTGATGCTGACCGAGGCAAAGTTTGAAATATCCTTAAAGGACACGCAAAAAGGCGAAAACGGTTTTGATAATGTTGAATTTTTGATTACGACAAATAAAAACCAAAATCCGATGCCTATGTCAAAAGTTGCATCCGGCGGCGAAATTTCAAGGGTAATGCTTGCTCTTAAAACAATTTTTGCTTCCGTTGATAAAGTTTCAACGGTTGTATTTGATGAAATAGATACGGGTATTTCGGGTGTGACATCGGGCTCTGTTGCGGAATGTATGCTTGATTTATCAAAATCAACACAGATAATATGCATTACTCATCAACCCATAATCTGTGCAAGAGCGGATAATTTTATCTGGATAACCAAAACTCATAATGAAAATACTTCGATAAAGATTGAAATTTTGGATGAAAATAAACGTCTTGAAGCACTGGCCCAGCTTGCAAGCGGAGAAGTTACACAGCAAACTATTGATTTTGCAAAGACACTTGTGAAATAGATTGTTTTTTTGTAATCTTATTTTACTTTGTATTATCTTGTCTGTTTTGGCTCTTGCTGTAATGTTTTGGATTACTTCGCTTGCGCTTGTAATGACATGAATGCTTGCAATCCATAAATACAAGTCATTGCGAGAGGTTTAAAAGCCTTGTGGTAATCCGTTTAAATTATTATTATCACCCTAATAATAAAAATAAAAATTAATCCCCTTAATACTGTTAAAGAATTATATTAACTTTAGTAAATTTATACTCATGTACTAATTCTAAATGATTATTTTTTGTGTAAAATTGTGGTAGACTAATGTTATTAAAATAGAAAATCGGAGACAATAAAAAATGGTTCAAAAGATAGGACAGTTTGTCTTTATGTTACATTCGCATCTGCCGTATTACAGAATGGCAGGTATGTGGCCGTTTGGAGAGGAATGTTTATATGAATGTATGGAAGAAACGTACGTTCCCCTGTTAAACATGATTTCGGAGTTATACGACGAAGGTATTAAAGCTCATTTAACAATCGGAATTACCCCGATATTAGCAGAGCAGTTAAATGATGAACACTTGCAAAACGGATTTATAGAATATCTGGATTCAAGAATTAAAGCAGTATCAGAGGATTTAGAAAGATACCCTGACCCTGAAGTTGCTCATAGTCAGCATTTAAAATACTTAGCTAAATATTATTTTGACTGGTACAACAGAATTAAGGATTTATTTATTAATAAATTCAATAAGGATTTAATTTCAGGATTTAAGAAATTTCAGGATTTAGGTTGTATTGAAATTACAACTTCCGGTGCAACCCACGGATTTTCACCGTTACTTGCAACGGATACTAACTTAAATGCGCAATTTAAGGTAGGTTCCGATACAACAAAAAAATTATTCGGAAAGAAAGCAAAAGGCTGCTGGCTTCCCGAATGTGCTTACCGTCAAGGCTATGAATATATTGGAAAAGACGGTAAGAAAAAATGGCGTCCCGCTATAGAAGTAACTCTGCAGAATAATGATATCGAGTACTTCTTTACCGAATCACACGTGATTGAAGGCGGGAACTCTATCGGAAACCGTAGAAATATAGGAGTCTACGGAAATATTGAGTATATACCATTACCAAAAAGAGAG
>CADBOZ010000053.1 GCA_902796515.1 uncultured bacterium
AAGCTTGTCGTCTTTTGCACCTTCACCCTGAAGCGGCAAAACCTCCGTCCAAAGCTTCATTACACTATCGTCTTTAGTAAAAAATCTGTGCGGGCCTATATCTGCCTTTAAGCCTTCAAAATCAAGTGTTTTCGCTAATCCGCCAATTGAATTTTGTGATTCTATAACAATTGGTTTTATGTCTGAATTCACAGCCAATTCATACGCAGCTGTAATCCCTGCAGCTCCCCCGCCGATTATAAGTGCTGTTCTCATATTTTCTCCTTATTAAAACTTTTTTCAAAAATAAATTTGTTGTTACCGATATTCAATTTAATTCCGCTTCTGTTAATTTTTAAATAAATTATTCTCGTCCTCATATAATTTAAAAGTAGCAAATATCTTATATAAAAAGGTTTATTTTTTATTGTTTGGTAGTACAAGCTTATATAAAATTTGTAATTTTTAAACCAAGAAAATTTGTAAGTATTTATATAACTATTTTTATGCATTCTCCATTTTGTTAGTTTTTTATTAATATAATATATTTTATAACTTGAAAGCTGTGCCCATAAATAATAATCCAAAGAAGCTTTGCTGATTGAATTATAGTCACAACTCTCCAATAAATTTTTTCTTAACATAACAACAGAAAATGTTGGTATTATATTCACCTTGGTAATTGTGTTTTTAAAATTGTCGATAAATCCGGATTTATCTGTTTTTATGAAAAGTTTTTTTACATCACTTAAATATTTGTAACATTTTTGAACTTCTACCTCATCTTGAAACGGCTCAACATCAGTATATATAATATCTGCACCTATTGAAATCGCCTTAACTTTTTCCTCCAAAGAATCAGGTGTAAATATATCATCGCTTTCCAGAAATGCAATCCAATTCCCGTTTGTATAGTTTAAAGCTTTTTGTATAGACTTTGCAAGACCCAAATTTTTATTATTTATAATTAATTTAATTCTGGAATCATTTTTTGCATATCTGTCTATAATTTCTACAGAATTGTCGGAAGAAGCATCATCAATAACGATAAGCTCCCAGTTTTTGTATGTTTGATTAATTACACTTTCAATCGTTTCCGAAATATAATCAGCGTAATTATAACTTGTTGTTATTATAGAAATAAGCTCATCCATTCTTTAATTTTACCCTAAAAATTTTTGAGGTAGAATTAAGGAATGAAATTAAGTATAATAACTTTAACTTATAATCATCTACAATACACAAAAAAATTCATTGAAAGCTTGTATAAATACACATCCGACTTTGAATTAATCATTGTTGATAACGGTTCAACAGACAAGACTGTTGAATATCTAAAATCCCTTAATTATGATAATATAAAAATTATTTTTAACACTGAAAATTTAGGATTCTCTAAAGGGAATAATCAAGGGATAGAAATTGCTCAAGGCGAGTATATCGGTTTTTTAAATAATGACATACTTCTATACCCCAATTGGTTTGAAGAGTGTGAAAAAGTTTTTCAAAAAGAAAATGCCGCATTTGTTTCCCCAAGACATATAAATCCACATTATGATGTTACGGATGAAAATAGCTATATAAAATATTTTCGAAAAAACTTTAAATATAAAACACCATATCAAAAAAGCTTTGATGAATGCGTTTTTTCTTGCGTTATCACCAAGCGTGATGTTGTAAATAAAATTGGAGTCTTTGACGAAAATTATATTCAAGCTTTCTTTGAAGACAATGATTACAAATATCGCGCAATTGAAGCAGGATACGGGATTTATGTAGTAAATACAGCATGTTTCTTCCATTTTGGCTCAATAACATCAAAAAAATTAGACCAAAATTTGGAAAACAACAGAAATGTTTACTACACAAAATATCCGTTTGCGGAATATTTATCACTATCAGGTGCTGAAAGATTTCAAATGCAAGTTACGATGAAGCATTATAACGAATTTCCCATGAAACATATCTATAAATTATATTGTTTGCTGTTAAAAGTAACTAATAAACTAAAAGGTACTAAAAATTGAAAATTCTATATGATTCAACCGAACTCTCTCACTATCTTGAAAACAGCGGACACCGTGCCGGAGTGTTTTATGTTGCACTGAATCTTTTTAGAGAACTAAAAAAAAGAGATGATATTCAATTGACTTTTGTTTGCAATTTCAAAAGATATTACTTTATGAAAAATTTA
>CADBOZ010000054.1 GCA_902796515.1 uncultured bacterium
ACGATAGCATTTTAAAAGGAGTACAACAATGCAAGAAACAATTATTGAAACAGCTGGTAAAATTTGGTCTTACCTAAATGAAAACGGCGAAGTTACAACTAAGAAAATGAACAAAGACCTTGGTTTAAGCGAAAACTTCACAAGCCTTGGCTTAGGTTGGTTAGCTCGTGAAGACAAAGTTAACTTCAATAAAAAAGGTTCTTACACTAAAGTTAGCTTAAGATAGTAAGATAAATTAAAAAAATTTACTTATAGATGTACTTGTTATTGACAAGTACATCTTTTTTTTAGAGAATAGAATTAAGTCGTTAAATTAAAAAAATAATAAAACAATTAGAAAAGGAAATAAAAATGGCTACACCAAAGAAAAGAACAGGAAAAGCAAGTCAGGCAACAAGAAGAGCAAATTGGAAAGGCAGCATCCCTGCTACAACAATTTGTCCGAATTGCAAAACGGTTATTTTAACTCATACTGTATGTCCTGAATGCGGATACTATAAAAACGGCTTTGCTTCTAAGAAAGTTAAAGCAACTAAAGTTGAAAAAATAGAATCAAAAGCTGAAGAAATTAAAGAAGCGGAAGTTGTAGCTGAAGCTAAAGTTGAAGAAAAAGTTGAAGAAAAAGCTGAAGCTAAAAAAACAACAAGAAAACCAAGAGCTAAAAAAGCTGAAGGTGAAACCAAAGAAGCTAAAACTACAACAAGAAAACCGAGAGCTAAAAAAGCTGAAGATTCGGACAAATCTAAAGAAGCATAAATAATAAATATTTTTTCGAGGAATTTAGTATATGACTAGAATTGCAGTTGATGCAATGGGGGGAGATTACGCTCCCGGAGAAATAGTAAAAGGTGCTGTATGGGCAGCACATGATTATAATGTACCGATTGAACTTGTCGGCAAAACCGATGAAATTCAGCGTGTGCTTGATGAAATTTCAAGAAAAGGTATCCGTTCAAACAGAGGCGGATACTTTGTCAAGAAATTTAAAGTTGATTTGTCAAAGCTTGACATAAAAATAACTCAAGCGGATGAAGTTATTGAAATGGGAGAAGCACCGGGAACCGCTTTAAGAAAAAAGAGAAAATCATCGATTGTTTTAGCGGTCGATTCGGTTGCAAAAGGAAGCTCGGATGCGGTAGTAGCGGCAGGTTCGACGGGTGCTGCCATGGCAAGTTCTTTGTTCGGTCTTGGCAGATTACCGGGAATTGAACGTCCTGCAATAGCCGTAACTCTTCCTACAATGAAAGAACCCGTAATACTAATAGATGCCGGAGCAAACAGTTCTTGCACTTCCGAAATGTTATTCCAATTTGCAACGATGGGTTCAACATTTGTTAAAAACGTATACAACAGGAAAGACCCGAAGATTGGCGTTTTAAACATAGGTGAAGAGGAAGAAAAAGGCAATCAGCTTGTTAAAGATGTTCATAAACTTTTAAAAGAAAATAATATCGGTCTGCATTTCATCGGAAATGTGGAAGGTAAAGAGCTTTTTCAGGGAAATGTTGATGTAGTCGTTTGTGACGGTTTTGTAGGCAACGTAGCTCTTAAAACAATTGAAGGCTCTTCAATGATGCTCTTTAGATTAATCAAACAGGAATTTAAAAACGATATTATTTCAATGATAGTAGGGCTTCTTGCAAAGCCTTTTATGAAGAGAATATATAAAAGAGTTAATTATGAAGAATTTGGCGGCGCTCTGCTTCTCGGTGTTAAAGGAATTACCGTTATTTCTCACGGAAGAAGTTCGTCTTACGCAATAAGAAATGCGGTAAAAGTAGCAAAAGAAGCCGTAGAATCCGGTGTAAATAAGAAAATTGCCGAACTCATCAACTAAAACCAATATTAAAGGGGAGAAAATGAAAAAATTTGCGTTTATATTTCCGGGGCAAGGTTCTCAAAGTACCGGAATGGGACTTGATTTATACAACAATTTTGATATTGCAAAAGAAATATATCAAAAAGCTGATGATATTTTAGATAAAAAAATTTCTAAGATTTGTTTTGAAGGGCCGGATGAAATATTAAAACAAACAATCAATTCACAAAGTGCAATTGTTACGACTTCAATTGCGGCCTATGAAGCATTTAAACGCGAATGTCCCGATATCACACCGGATTTTGTACTCGGACATTCTCTCGGTGAATATTGTGCTATGTATACAGCTAAAGTTATGGACTTAAAAACAACTCTTCAGGCAATTCAAAAAAGATCCGAACTTATGGATGCGGCTACAAGGACAACAAGCGGCACTATGGCGGCAATTTTAGGTTCAAACATTGAAATAATTAACTCGGCAATCAGTGAAGCAAGCTCGCTGGGTCTTGTTCAGATTGCAAATTATAATGACCCGACACAAATAGTTATAACAGGCGAGATTAAAGCTGTTCAAAAAGCAAGCGAGATAATAAAAGAAAAAGGTGCAAAAAAAGTGGTGCCTCTTGCCGTATCCGGAGGTTTTCATTCTAAACTTATGAATAGCGCCAAAGAAGGTTTTGAAATATTTGTTAAAAACCTGAATTTATCCGATGCGATTATACCCGTTATAACCAATGTTGATGCTAAAATTACAACAAAAGCTGAAGATTTCAGAGAAAAAATGCCTCATCAAATAAATTCATCGGTAATGTGGCTTCAATCAATACAGAAAGCCATAGAAAACGGTGTTGACACATTTATTGAATTCGGAAACGGCAGAGTACTTGCAGGATTAAACAGAAAAATCTGCCCCGAAATAAAAACTTACAACGTGTCTGATTTTGCTTCAGTTGAAGCGGTAAAAAATGAATTAATGATAGGAGTTTAATTATGCAGGATAATAAAGTTGCACTTATTACGGGCGGTTCGAGAGGTATCGGAAAAGCAATAGCACTTAAACTTGCTCAGGCAGGATGTGATATAGTTATTAACTATGCAGGAAACACGGAAGCTGCCAATAAAACAATTGAAGAAATTAAAGCGCTAAATGTTAATGCTGAAGCCTATAAGTTTGATGTTTCAAACAAGGATGAAGTAAATGAAAATATTGCAAAAATAATTGAAAAATACCAAAGAATTGATGTACTTGTTAATAATGCAGGTATTACAAGGGATGACCTGTTTATAAGAATGACGGATGATAAATGGCTTGATGTTATCAATACAAATTTAAACAGCGCATTTTATCTTACAAAACCCGTCGTAAAAGTTATGATGAAGCAAAGATTCGGAGCAATCATAAATACAACAAGCGTTGTAGGCGTATACGGTAATGCGGGTCAGGCGAACTATTCTTCGGCAAAAGCCGGTTTAATCGGGTTTACAAAATCATTAGCAAAAGAACTCGGCGGAAGAAATATCAGAGTCAATGCCGTAGCCCCCGGATTTATTTCAACCGATATGACAAAAAACCTGACAAATATTGATGAATACTTAAAATTAATTTCGCTAAAACGTTTCGGAACAGCGGAAGACGTTGCCGCAGCAGTTAAATTTTTAGCACTGGATACGGATTATATAACGGGTCAGGTGCTTGAAGTTGACGGCGGTATGGTAATTTAGTAATGAAAAAAATACTATACACACTTTTCTTGTTTAACATATCCCTATCGGTATATGCATTGGACTATAGCGATTATACAGGCAGTTTTTCCGAACGCTCAATGATAATGCACTCTATTGAAGGACGGGATAGAATGAACCAACAGGATAGGGATACACTGTCCGAAAAAAAACTTACCCCGACAACAATATGCCTTTTTAATCAAATTAAAAAAAACGACTACAACAATGTAAAAACGCTGCTTGAAGCAAAACTAAATCCGAATGTAAGCTATATGAGTGATTATCCGATTTATTATGCTGCAAGATTAAACAGAACCGAAATAGTTTATCTTTTGTATGAATACGGCGCAAAGCTTGACAAAGGCTTTTATAGCGAGTTATACGAAGCGGTAAGAAACAAAAATAATGAATTGGCACAGTTTTTGCTTGATAAAAATGCAAAAGTTAATTATACGGATGCCATTACGAATAACACAATTTTATCAATGGCACTAAAAAATAGCATGTACGACATTGCACGCCAATTAATTGAAAGAGGCGCATACGCCGATAATCGTTCAATTCAAATTATTAAAAAGAAAAAATTGATGTATTTAATCCCTGATAGCGGGAAATAATTTAAAACTGTTTTAAAAATCTGATATCGTCATTAAAGAACAGTCTTATATCATCAATTGCATATTTTAACATGGTAAGTCTTTCAACTCCCATACCGAATGCAAATCCCGAATAGGTATTAGGGTCTATGCCGACATCTCTAAGAACATTGGGATCAACCATGCCTGCTCCCAATATTTCAAGCCAGCCTGTATGAGAGCATACGGGACAACCCTTGCCCTGACACATTATACATTGAACATCGATTTCAACAGACGGTTCGGTAAAAGGAAAGAAACTGCTTCTAAATCTTGTAGGACGGCTTTGTCCGAAATAAAGTCTTGTAAACTCGTTTAAAACGCCCTTGAGGTGTGCCATGGTAACATTTTTATCCACATACAAACCTTCGATTTGGTGAAACAGATTATTTTTTCTTGCACTTACCGACTCATTTCTGTACACTCTTCCCGGTGAAATAACTTTAATCGGAGGCTTGGAGTGAAGCATTTGTCTTGCCTGAGAATTAGAAGTTTGACTTCTTAAAACAACGTTTTCTCCGTTTTCACAATAGAAAGTGTCCTGAACATCTCTTGCGGGGTGTTCTTTCGGTACATTTAAAAGATCAAAGTTAAATTTTTCAACTTCAACCTCAGGAGAATATTGCGGTTCGACAAGAGAAAAACCGAGATGGTTAAATATTGTTGTTATTTCATTAATTGTCTGAGTTAAAGGATGTACATGTCCCATCGGAATGTATTTACCGTCAAGGGTTATATCAATTTTTTCTTTCAAAAGTCTTTCGTTAAGCTCTTTTTTATAAAAAATTTCGTTCTTTTCTTCAATTAACTTTGAAAGCTCAGCCGACACTTTATTCAAAAGCGCACCTATAACCGGCTTTTGTTCGGGTGATAAGTCTTTCATTCCCTTTTTTAAATTATTAAATTCCGAATTTCTCGATAAAAATTCATTTTTAACAGCTTCAAGCGACTTTAAATCATCCGCTTTATCAATCGCGGCAAGAGCATTGGTTCTTATTTCGTTTATTTTGTTTTCCATCTTTATTCTCCTGACTATAATCATAGCTTAAACAAAAAATTTATACTATAATATTTGTCATGGATTTTATTTTTTATGTATCTGTTGCATCTTTTATATTTTTATTCGGAGCAATAGATAAATGTATAGATTATGATTTCTGGGCAAGGCTTGTTGTCGGAAAAAGTTATTTTCAAACAGGAGCACTGTTTCATAATGATTTTCAATCATACGGTACAACAGGAGAATTTATCGACCACGAGTGGGGCTCAAGTTTAATTTTCTATCTTATACAGAATAATTTCGGCGATACCGGACTTTATATTTTTAAATCGGTAGTAATATTTTTCACTGTTTTTCTGATTACAAAAATAATAAGGCTGGAAGATAAAAAAATTCCTCTTTATTTTTTATTTTTCTTTTTTACCCTTCAGGGAATAACTTATAATATTTTTTCCACCATAAGATGTCAAACTTTTTCTTTTTTCTTCTTCATATTCTATTTATACATATTAAAAAAAGTTCAAAAAGAAAAATCATATAAAATTTTATACTGTATTCCTTTACTAAACATAGTTTGGGCAAATTTGCACGGCGGTTTTTCAATAGGATTAGTTACTGTTTTAATTTTTGCCGTCGGAGAATATTTAAACAAAAGCAAATGGAAGCCATACTTTTACACTTTTATTGCCGCATCTTTAACCTCATTAATTAATCCGTACGGAATTAAATACATTTATTTTATATTTAACGCTCTTCTTTTAAACAGAGTACATGTGCTTGAATGGCAAAGTTCTTTTTGGGGAATAAACAAATACATGCTTTTGAAATATAAGCTGTTCTTTTTCCCTGTTATTGGTATATTTCTGTATTCTATATTTAAAAATATAAATTTAAAGGGTATAAAAGAATTTTATAAAAACATTGATAAAACAAAATATTTGCTGCTTATTTTTATGTTAATAATTTCCGTTAAATCTTTAAGATTTCACGTATTTTTTACATACAGCATAATAGCGCTGTGCTATTGCGATTTTTACAAAATATTTTCAATATATAAATTGCCAAAAACTATAGATAAAGCTAAAGAAATCGTTATATGCATTCTTTTATTTATATCTTTAGTTTCACACCTGAAAGATTATAATTTTATAAACACCGTAAAAAACGGTATATATCCGGTTAATTGTATTGAATTTTTAAAGATAAACAAAATAAAAGGGAATTTACTTGTAAACTTTCATCTCGGAAGCTATGCTTCATACAAGCTGTATCCTAATAATCTTATTTATATGGACGGAAGATATGAGGAAGTCTATGACAACAAACTGATAAATTACATGGCAGATATTTTCAGAAATATTGATTATAAGAAAAATCTTGAAAAATCAAACCATGAAATTATAATAATCGAAAAGTATTATCCTTTATACACTGCATTAAAAAAAGATAATGACCGGTTTTTGGCATTTGAAGACCAAAAATTTGCACTGTTTTTATTAAACAAATATAAAAATAAGCAATTCAAGTTACCCGACAAAGACGACTCGTACTATAATTTAACAAAATTTGAAACCGATATAGACTGGCTAAAATAATTAATTTGTAAACATTTTAAAAGTTCGGCTATTAATTTTTTATTTTAGAATATAATGTTAACAGTAATTAAGTATTACATTGGGGTTAAAAAAAATGAAAAACTTTTTTCTTTTAATATCAAGTACCGTACTTGGTCTTATTATACTTATTTATATTACTTTTTTAGCGGTTCCGCCGTTTATAAATCTTGATAAGTATAAGCCGGAAGTTAAGAAGATAGTTCTTGAAAAATCAAAATTAAACCTTGACTATTCAAACATAAAACTGTACAGTACCCCGCTGTTATCGGTCGGAGCGGTATTGGAAAACGTCAAAATTACACTCCCCGACGATACTGTTTTACTTGAAACACCAAAAATAAAAGCAGGGATTGCACTTCCTTCTTTATTAACCCTGACCGTTAAAACGGCAAATTGTTATATTGAAAATCCAAAAATCAATTTGGAAGTTGATAACGGCAAGCAATATAAAATAGTAAAAGTAATAGAACAGCTGATAAACGAAAATAATGCAAAACCAAAAGACACGGATGTTGACGAAAATACTTTGCCTATAGACATTAATAAGGTAACATTTAAAGTTCCGATGGTTAATATTTCCGACTACTCGGTTAATGTCTTTGATAACAAAACAAATCATAACCTCAAACTTAAAGGTGAAAATCTTATTCTCGGATATAACAGCAAATTAAGCAGAGCCAAAGTTAAAACAAATGCCATTCTTCTATCCGATGATAAAACTAACGTAACTGCCGATATTGATATAATATCTTCCATCCCCAGATTTGAAAAATCAAATGAAGAAAAAGACCCTGAAGAACAAATTGAAATACCTTTTATTAATTTAATTCAGATTTATCAAACATACGATTTTAAAGCGGATATCATTTCAAAACTGAGATTTAAACATATTGAAAACAGAGGATTTGTTGCAAGAGGCTTTCTGGATGCCGATAATATCACTCTTAAACTATCCGATATACAGCTTCCGAAAAGCTATATCCATTCAAGATTTCATGGAAAAACGATTGAATATGACAGTAATTTGTATGCAACAGAAGATGAAAAACTTGCTCTTGACGGATTTTTCAAATTCGGGAAACATTCCGGTATATACACAAATATTCTGTCGGAAAAAATTCAGTTTAAAAACCTTCTTGCACTTGCAAAAGGGTTATTGGACAGTTTAAATATTAAAAATGATTTGGCATCGATTAATGTCACCGGATATTTAACCGCAGATGCAAACGTTAAAACCGATTTTAAAAAGCTGAAATCTAACGGCTCAATACTGATTAAAGACGGTTCTTTTGTAAATTACAAAACCGGAATAGGTATTAAAGATATTGTAGCTAATTTAATTTTTGACGGAGATGCATTAAATATCAAAGATTCTTCGGCAACAATCAACAATTCAAAATTGACGGCAGAAGGAAAAATTGACAACAACTCAAATGTCGATATCAAACTTGACGTAAATAATTTATCACTTCCTGCGGTATATACGGCATTTGCTCCGAAAGAAATAAAAAAAGAAATACTTTTGAATTCGGCTGTTTTAACTTCACACATCAATGTTAACGGAAAATTAAATTCTCTTAATGCCAAGTTAAAAACAACATTAAGCAATTTAAATCTTTCCGACAAGAAAAAAACAATGTTTGTCAGTAATTCGAAAGCTGACATTGACTTCTTTGCAAACGCTGCAGAAATTAAAGGAACAGTTGATGATTACGGATTTTTATTCAATATGCCAAAATCTAAAACAACAATTAAAGCGGATAATGTTATAGTTGATATCAATAATGACAGAATATACCTTAAGCCCTTCGATATAGTGTTTAATAATTTGTCCAAAATCAATATTAAAGGTCAAGTATCAAATTATCTTAAAGACCCGAATGTTGACTTTCTTGCAAAAGGCAATATCTTAACAAGTAATATAAAGCAATCTTTGGGCAGGGAAATTTCCCATTATATAGATTCAAAAGGAACAATTCCGGCTAAAGTATCAATTGTCGGAGATGCTAAAAAGCAAAATATTTTAGCTCAAGTTTATACGGATGCAAACAATTTCATCACCCCGATAAATATTAAAGAATTGCACAACGCACCTTGCGTTTTTCATGCCGATGTTAAATTACATGGAAATAAAATAAGAATAAAAAACTCCGGTCTTTATAAAAAAGCGCAAAACGGTTTTAGTGATATTTTGGAAGAAAATATTATAGGCGCATCTCAAATAGCAGACTTAACGGCATCCATAGACAATAATCACATAAATCTGCTCAGGTTGAACATACCCAATGAATTAACGGGTTCATTTGCGATATTTAAAAAATCGGATTTTAAAACAAAAGGCAAAGTAAATCTTAACGGATACTTTAATGATATTAATTTCGGAGGCGACTTAAAAGTAAATAATGTAAATATTCCGGAAATAAAAACAAAATTAAGCAATCTGGATATAAGTCTGTTTTCAAAAAGCCTTAATGCTAATGCAAAAGGTTTGAATTTAAACGGCTCCGATATAGATGCATCATTTAAAACAAATCTTGTACCTTCAAAAGTCCTGAGTGCAAATGATGTAAGTATAAACTCAAATTTAATCGATGCGGATAAGCTAATGGTAACGGTTGATGCTTTGATGAAATATCTTCCTCAAAACCCCGCTCCAACTAAAGCATCGTCATCAAAACAAGCAAATGGCGATATTCCGCTTCTGGCAGACGGAAAATTTAACATCAAAGAAATAAAAACAGGTAACATTCATATTTATAATTCAAAAGGTAATTTAAAAATTAAAAACAACCATCTTTTAATAGACAAACTTAATTGTAAAGCTTTTGAAGGAGATATATCGGGCAATATCACGGTAAATCTTTTAAGCCAGCTTATAGGTGCAAAATTAAAAGGTAAAAATGTTAATGCCGATAAATTGCTTGTTGATACGGCAAATATGAAAAACACAATAACAGGTACTGCTCAATTTAAAACAGATGTAACCCTAAAAGGAACAACATACGAACAGCAGGTTAAATCCCTCAAAGGTACCGTAAATTTCCATCTTAAAGACGGTATCTACGGCCCGTTTTCAAAACTGGAAAACTTTTTCCTTGCCGAAAACATAAGAAATAACCCGATATTTGCCAATACTATAGGAGTTATTCTGACTCCCCTGACTACAATTAACAGTTCAAGATATGAAAACCTTGAAGGAACTCTCAATTTTAAAGACGGTATAGCATATCTTGACTCAATAGGCTCACAGGGCGACATTTTATGTGTACTGATTAAAGGTCAGATGAATTTATTAACAAACGAAATAGAATCAAATGTAAGAGTGCGTCTTGCATCGGCAATATCGGATATGTTAGGGCCTTTAGCGGTTGCAAACCCAGTAAACCTGATTAAAAAGACACCGGGACTAAATATAGCAACAGCAAAACTGTTTAAAATATTCACATCTGTCGTAACGGAAAGCGAATACAAAGAAATACCGGACTTTGCTTCAAAACATAAAGATGCTAACGCAACTAAATTTCAAATTGTTTTAAAGGGCGATGTTTCAAAACCGATTAAACTCGTTAAGTCATTCAAGTGGCTCGCTCTTCAGGCTGATATGGATAAGGCGAACGAATTTGCAAATCAATATGTTAAAGAACAGGAAGAACTTGCAAAACAGGAATTAATAAACAAACTTCAAAAAGACTATGAAAGCAATAATAAAGTTAAAGTTGGCGTAGAAAAAGTTCTGCAAATGGATACAACAGCACCCGCCGTTAAAAAAGTTCTTGTTGAAGAAGTAATTAAAACCGTTCAAACCAAAAAAACAGGCACTTCAACAAACACTGAAGAGCTTCAAAAAGCAAAAAATGAACTAAAAGAACAAATAAAAGATGCTGCAAATAAAAAAGCGCAGGAAAAACTGGATAATTTTATAGAACAACAAAGAAAAGCAAAAGCAGAAGCTGAAGCTAAAGCCGAAGCAGAAGCCAAGGCTAAAGCCGAAGCAGAAGCTAAAGCTAAAGCCGAAGCAGAAGCCAAGGCTAAAGCCGAAGCAGAAGCTAAAGCAAAAGCCGAAGCAGAAGCTAAGGCAAAAGCCGAAGCCGAAGCAAAGGCTAAGGCGGAAGCAGAAAAAAAAGTTGAAACTTCAACCGAAAGCAAAACCGAAGAAGTATCAAATTAATAAGTATGGACAAAACCTTATCCGAAAAGATAAACATTTTAAAAGCGTTTGGAATTATTGTTGTTATTGCGGGACATCTCGGATTATGGAATAATACGCTTTTTCCGCCATACTCATTCCACGTTGTGCTTTTCTTTTTTATTTCGGGTATGCTTTTTAAAAATCAACACGTAAATAACGCTAAAAACTATATAAAAAGAAGAATTAAAAGTCTTATTATTCCGTATTATCTTTATTTCCTGTTCTACATATTTATAACTTTTATTTATTTTAAGTTTTCCGGTACTTTTTTAGGTTTAGAATTAAACATAAAAAATATATTTTTAACTCCGTTTATAAACGGTCAGCAGCTTGATTTATACAGCCCTGCATGGTTTGTTCCTCAGCTTTTTATAACTCTTATTGTTTTTTTATTAATTGAAAAAGTTTTAAATAAACACTATAAAGCAAAAAATATTTTTTATTTTATTTTATGCTTGTCTTCATTGGTTCTTGCAAAATTTAACAATGCGGAGTCATCTTTAATATTACTTGTCAGCA
The DNA here is from genome assembly GCA_902796515.1 of uncultured bacterium. Lineage (GTDB taxonomy): Bacteria > Cyanobacteriota > Vampirovibrionia > Gastranaerophilales > Gastranaerophilaceae > RUG14156. Next base: position 11,504 of record CADBOZ010000054.1, read on the forward strand.
TTCGGACAATGTTTTCATTATTTTTTGTATACATTGGAAATTTGTATATAAATAAATTAAGATTTAAAAAAAATATATTTTCACCAAAATCCTTGATTTTTGTACTTATTTTGCAAACAATCATATTCTTATTTGCAAAATATAATGACATAGATTTAGGATACGAGCTTGCGTGGGGATATTTTAATGATTTAATGTTTCTTCCGATTTTGACAAGCCTCACGGGAATTTGGTTTATTATGTATATTGTTCAAATATTGTTTAAATACATTAAAGATACAAGGATAATATCACTCATCGGAAAAAACACATACCACATATTAGCAAACCATCTTTTTTCATTTTTTATACTGACTCAAATTTTAAACAAAGTATTTAAAATTCCGATAACAAAAAGCGGAGTTGAGATATATGAATACTGCAATATTGAGCATACTTTCCCGTTATACATTATATTCAGCATATTATTATCATTATTTTTTGCCGCCATATTTAAAGCAATCAAAAAACGTTTGTTTAATTTTATAGTCCGAGAGCTCTGAGTTCATCCTGAAAAGGAGAAATACGGGCAAGCTTCTTTATGACTTCGGGGACATTTTTAACGGCGTAATCAATTTCTTCTTCAGTTGTAAATCTGGAAAGAGAAAACCTGATTGAGCCGTGAAGGGATGTAAAAGGAACTTTTTGCGCTCTTAAAACATGCGAAGGATCAAGGCTTCCTGATGTACAAGCACTTCCGGAGGAAGCATTTATGTTTAATTCATTCAAATATAAAAGAATGAGCTCGCCTTCGATATATTCAAATCCGATATTTGTTGTATTTGGCACTCTTTCTTTACTTTTTGAATTTAATTTTGCATTTTTTACGGCGGATAATATCCCGTTTTCGAGTTTATCCCGTAATCTTTTTACTTCGGTTAATTCATAAGTTAAATTTTCTTTTGCAAGTCTTGCAGCTTCACCCAAACCCACAATATAAGGAGTATTTTGAGTGCCCGCTCTTAAAGAGCTTTCCTGATGACCGCCTAAAAGCAAAGGTTCAAATAAATTTCCTTTTTTAACATACAAAACTCCGACACCTTTGGGCGCATGAAATTTATGACCCGATACGGAATAAAAGTCAATATCCGTATCTTCAAGCTCAATAGGAATTTTTCCTGCCGCTTGAACTCCATCAACAAATACTTTTGTATCTTTATTTATTTTTTTGACCTCTTTTGCTATATCATATACAGGATATATTGCCCCTGTTTCGTTATTAGCATGCATAACGGAAACAAGAACGGTTTCAGGCGTAACTTTAGATAAAAGATATTCAATATTTAATTCGCCGTTTTCATTAACGGGAACATAAGTTGCCTTGCATCCTTTTTTTTCTAAATTTTCATATACCGATAAAACGCAAGGGTGTTCAACTTGAGTTGTTATTATATGACAATTTTTATTTTCGCATCTGTTAACAACACCCTTTATTGCGGTATTAGCCGACTCTGTAGCACAGGATGTGAAAATAATATTTTTTTCATTTTTAACACCCAGAAATTCAGCAACCTGAACCCTTGCTTCTTCAATAGCATTTGCGCAAACATGTGCCGTATCATACATACTTGAAGGATTTGCATAATTTTCCGTAAGATACGGCATCATTTTTTCAACTACTTTATCATCAATTTTCGTTGTTGCATTATTATCAAGATATACGTTTTTCATTATTTTTCCTATTCGTTAATTACAACTATTTCGTCGTCAACAAGTTCTTTTAATTTTGTTTCAACAAAGTTTTTAAGCGTGAGTTTTGAATTTGCACAGCTTGAACAATGACCTTTTAATTTTACGTAAACATTGTTATTATCAACGTTAACAAGCTCAATATCACCCATATCTTTTTTTAATTCGGGGGCAATTACGGTTTCTATTATCGTATTTATTTTAATAATTTTTTGAACCGGATTTAATTTTTCTTTTTCGTTCTTAACATATTTATTTATTATACTTTGTATTAGTTCTTTACACCTGCCGCAGGCAGTTCCGGCACCTGTTAATTTTCCGACATCTTCAAGCGTATGTGCACCGTTTTTCGTAACAGCTTCGATTATTGCGTCTTCCGTCACATCAAAACAATGACAAATTACTTTTGATTGCTTACTTTCTTCAATATCAAGTTCTTCCCAATCTTCACCTTCGTAATTTTTAAGAGCATCTTCAAGCGCTTCTCTTCCCATAACCGAACAGTGCAATTTTTCGGGAGGAAGCCCGTCAAGTGCATCCGCTATTTGTTTGTTTGTTATTTTCTTAGCTTCATCAAGTGTTTTACCTATAACCATTTCGGTTAAAATACTTGAAGCTGCAACGGCAGACCCGCAGCCGAATGTCTGAAATTTAGCATCCGTTATTATTCCGTTATCAATTTTTAAATACAATTTTAATTTATCACCGCAGGACAATGCACCCGCTTCTCCTATTGCATCTGCGTTTTCAATAGAACCCACATTTCTCGGGTTTTTAAAATGGTCTTTAACTTTATCTGAATATTCCCACATAACCTGTTTCCTTTTCTTACAAATTGTATTATATCACTTAAAAATCCTACTTGTATATGTAAAAAAAATTAGTTAAAGAGTGCATAATATCTATTATGGAAAATTCTCCTTATAACTCTTTAAAAAATCAATTAATCCAAAACGGCATTATAAATAGTCCCGTTTCGGATGCATCCGCAGAACATGAAAATTTCTTTAATCAAAAAGAAATTAAAGATGAAAATTTAAAAAAGGATGCACCAGAAACAAGCAACCCTGTATTTTCAAGCAGCAAGAGAAGATTAAACCGGTTTGAATTTGAAGGAGAAAATACAAATATTCAAAATAATAATATTATCGCTCTTTTAAAGGACAAGAAGTTGTCTAAAACAGAAAAATTCCTGATAAGATTTTTTCCGAAAATATATAAAGCAAGACTTGCAAAAGATGCTCTTCAAAAATTAAAAGAGCTTGATATAGACACCCGAGAGCTTCTGAATAAAACAATACCATACGGAGAAGAACAGGCAAGGTATGACGGTCTTATCAAATATATAAAATATGCAAACGAAATAGAAACAAAAATAAATAAAAAATTCAACTAAACAATTTCATCAAGATGATTTTTTTGAACCATTTTTCTTAAATTGCGCATACTGTTGAAAAGATTTTTGTTTGAAATAGCTTGTTCATAAAGCATATCAAGTTTAGAAGTTATATACAATTCGGAATTATCGGAGCAGGTTCTCTTAGTATATAACCTTATAAAATCACTGTTATGGCTTGATGTAATTTTGTCTATGTTTGGCATTTGTTCTCTTTTTTATCTTTGCAACTTTTATAACTGTTCTCAACCTTGAAAGTTTACTAAAATGGCGCTATTTTTTCAATAATTTTACATTTTTTAACATATTTTGAATTTTACACTTCCTTATTTATTTATAATTATTTTTATAATAAAATAAAGATTATGCTAAAAGATTATTTCATAAATGTTACAAAAGACGCTATTGATAAAGCGATTAAATTAAATAAACTTGGAGAAACCAAAGAAAATACGGTCGAGCTGGTATGTGATACACCAAAAAACAGAGATTTCGGTGATTTTGCAATCAATGTATCATCTCTTGCAAGATATGCAAAAATGGCACCGCCCGTTATTGCTCAAACGATAGCGGAATACATCGAAAAGAAAAACTTCACGGTGAACACCGTTGCAGGGTTTATTAATTTCAAACTTGAAAAAAGTTTTTTAAACGATATTGTTGTTGAAATTTTAGATAAAAAAGAAAACTACCTTAAAACAGATATCGGCAAAGGCGAAAAAGTAAATATCGAATATGTAAGTGCTAATCCGACAGGGCCTTTCCATATAGGTCACGGCAGATGGGCAGCATTGGGTTCTGCATTAGCCAACATAATGAAGTATTGCAATTACGACGTAACTCAAGAATTTTATATTAACGATGCCGGAAATCAAATTAATAAACTCGGCAAATCCCTTGAAATAAGAGTGCGTCAGCTTAAAGGCGAAAAAATCGAGATGGAAGAAGGGTTGTATCCCGGAGAATATCTTATAGATTGTGCAAAAAGATATATTCAGGATAATAAAGGCTTAAGCTATTCCGATTTTGCAAAACAGGATATGTTAAAACAACAAAAGGAATTATTGGTTAAATTCAGAACATATTTTGATGTCTTCTTTTCAGAGCTAACTCTATATAATGACGGCGAAGTTGAAAAATGTATGGACTCACTTCAAAAATCGGGTAAAATCTTCAAAAAAGATGATGCCGTATGGTTTAAAAGCTCTGATTACGGCGATGATCAGGACAGAGTTCTTGTAAAATCGGACGGAAAAAATACATACCTGACCGCTGATATTGCATATCATAAAAATAAATTTGAAAGAGGCTTTAACAGACTGATTAATATTTGGGGTGCGGATCACCACGGCTATATTCCCAGAATGAAAGCTGCAATGGAAGCTCTGGGTTATGACAGCTCTAAGCTTGAAATTATTTTAGGACAGCTCGTGAATCTTATACAAAACGGTGAACAGCAGCGCATGGGCAAGCGTAAAAAAATGGTTACACTTGATGATTTAATAGAAGAAGTCGGGGTTGATGCAACAAGATTTTGGATGTTAATGCGCTCATCTGATACAACAATTGACTTTGATATCGATTTAGCGAAATCACAAACGGATAAAAACCCCGTATTTTATGTTCAATATGCACATGCCAGAGCATGCTCGATATTAAGAAAAGCAATTGAAAAACGCCTTGATGTAGACAACAAAACAGAACTTCCGCCCGTATTAACAAAGGAAGAAATTGATAATTTCAATAAAAATGCTTCAATTCTTGAATTATTCGATGACATTTCAAAAGAATCGGATGAAGCAATTAAAAATCTTGTATTAAAACTGGAAGAAGGAAAGGCATTGCTGTCTAATGCGGTTAAATACAGAGCACCTTATATGATATGCAAGTATTTAACAGAGCTTGCTAATTTATTCCATTACTTCTATAACTGTACAAGAGTTTTATCGGATAACAAAAAAGACAGCTTGATGAAATTATCTCTTGTAAACTGTTTTGAAATTGTTATGAAAACATTACTTGATTTAATCGGCGTAGAAGCTGTTGAAAAAATGTAGTTGATTTTATATTTTTTTCATGTTAATCTTGATTCTGCAAGTAACTGCGGGCTATTAGCTCAGGTGGCTAGAGCGCACCCCTGATAAGGGTGAGGTCCTTGGTTCGAGTCCAAGATGGCCCAAATTAAAAGGAGTACCGATATGGTGCTCCTTTTAATTTTTACAATTATGATTGAATGTAGGATATTACTTCTAATGGGGCATCGCTCGGGTATCGGTAT
>CADBOZ010000055.1 GCA_902796515.1 uncultured bacterium
AGACGAAAAGGATAAAAATACTCTCGTTCAAGAAGCTAAAGAAGAATTAAATTCCGTTGAACAGGGTAATATATTTAATGAATAATTTTCAAACATCAAGTTAAAAAAACGCTTCGAACATTTCATCCGAAGCTTTGATGTTATTGAAAGGAAAAGTATAGAAATAAACTTAGTTATTTTTGTTTTTTGTCTTCTTCTTTATCGAACGGGTTAAATCCGTTTGATGAAGAAGCGTTTTTATCAGATATATTGAACAGTTTGATTATGTTTGATTGTTGCTGAATTGCTTTAGGTGCAACTAATTCAATCTGCTGTACGCTTTGAGTTAATTCAACATTTTTTTGTACCGCAGCTGCAGAATACAAGTTTTGTGCTGCTGCCGAATTTAATTGAGAAACGTCTATCGATTTTGCATAAAGCCCTGCGTTTATCTGGCTTATTTGTTTTTGTAAATCAACATTTGTTCTTGAAGAGTAGAGATTAACGCCGAGTGTATTTCTGTTGAATTGTGTATAATCAATGTTTTGAACAGTAGGTTGCTTCTTTGCCGGTTGGCTCAGGATTTTGTTTGCAACGTTTTCAACATTGTTTACATCCACACCCTTCATAGAATATAATGTTTTTCCAACATTCAAATTCATTTGCCTTATTGTCTCCACCTTATTGTCTTTTTTCCTTACATTTTAATATTCGACACAATTAGCAGAAACTTTAGATTTTTGTTTTATTAATGTTACATTTGTTAACATTAATAACAAACTTTTAAAAAATTATGGTTTTTATATACATAGGGAAAATAAGGCTTTTAGCATGTCGCAAGGTAATTCAATTAATCATTTAAGTCAGGCTAATCAAAAATATATAAATTCTTATAAAACAAAAACTCCAAAGCCTGCCGTTAAAATTAACAATACCCCGCATGACATTTTTGTAAATTCTAAAAAGCAGCTTAAAAGACCTGCCTTTAAAGACTTTCTTAAAGGAATTTTAATTTCGGCAGCAGTAATCGCTCCGTTTATTGCCATAGATAACATAAACCCCGAAAAAATAAGTAAGTTAATAAAAAAACTTCGGCCTTTTGATAATAAGAAATTATTTACCGAACCTATTAGCCTTGAAAAATATTATCAAAAAATGCTTGATAAAATAAAGGGTGTGAAATTAAACTTATCTTTTGATGAAGCAAAAGTTGATGATGATACAATAGTTAAGTGCTTGAGAAAAATCGGAATTTTTGATTCTGATATTGAAGAATACAAGCAGCTTGTAAAAGCAAAACCGAATTTGCTGCATCTTTTAAATGTTTTTTCTGTTTTTAATTCAAAAACCGTATCCCCGTTCAATTATACGCTTTTTGATAAAATAGATAATAATATCAGTGTCGATGAAATTGACCTTGCGGGAAAATTTGTAACAGCATTCGAAGGCAATTTTGCTTCTAAAACCGGCCGGAAAAGGCTTGCCGCTTTTGAACAAAAAATTTCATGCATGTTAAATACAAAAAAATCCCCTTATAAGGGCATCGGTTCAAAATTCAAAATTGAAGATTTACTCAACAACAGAAAAGAAATTATGGGATTATCTTCAATTCTTGAAGAAATATACAGAAAAACGGGTAAAAAATCCGCTATCAGAAATCACGAATATTTTATTGATGCTTTGCATTTAAATCCCGCAAAAAATCCCAATGCCGACATCAGTGAATTTTTAAGTTTTCTTGAGACACTGAAAAAAGGAACTTTAAAACAAAGCTCACCTTATGATATTCAAAGAATCTTTTATGGCTATGAATCTATTGAAGATTTTAAAAAGGCAAGAAAATTTTATGAAAGCTTAAACGGTAATGTATTAAAGAAACTTGAAATACAAGATATAAGCGATTTACTAAGAGTAAAAGATAAAAATTCGGTTGAAATATCCAAGATTTTAAATAATACGCCTAAAAACATATTAAAAAAATTAGAAGCAGAAGACCTTCCCGTCTATGTAGTATATAATGAATATTACGGCATAGATAACATTCATCAACTAAGCATTGAACAAAAAAGAGTGCTTTTAAGAAAACTTGTAAGTACAAACAGCTCGACTTTTGCTTCAGGAAAATCCGTTTCAAAAATTCTTCCGTCTAATCAGAGGGAATATTGTGCTTTGATGGACAAACTGGCTAAATCAATAGGTGTTGACACTAAACAATTATCCAAAGCCGAAATTTTAAGCTTCAATAAAACAATTAAAGAATTAGCCGAAACTATCGGAAGCGTTGATTTTAATAAAGCAACTTTTGAACTTAATTTTTCAAGACAAGATTTTATAGCCGAAGTTGAAAAGAAAACAGCAAAACTATCGGATAAAGAAAAAATTGAAGTATCAGATTACTTCGGCTTTGAAATTAAAGACGGAAAACTTATCGGCTACCCGATAAATATTGATGATAACGGAAGGTTAAATGAAATAAGTTCCCCGAAAGTAAAAAAAGTTATAACAAAAGTTAAAGATACCGTAGAAAGATTTACATCAAAAGATAACAAAGTAACAATTAAAGGCGCAAGCAAGGAATTTAACGATAGTGTTAATAAACTCTTTGAAAGTTTCCCTGAATTAAAAACAATGATTCAAAAAGCACAGCATGAAACTCACGCTTTCACTTTGGATATCCATGTATTTAAAGTATTGCAAAATGTTTGCACTAATCCTAAGTTTAAAGAACTTTCGGATGATGATAAAAAAGTTCTTGAAATTGCATCCTTGCTGCATGATATAACAAAAGCCGAGGGTTTAAGGGATTATATGCATCCTATTGAATCGGCTTTTGATGCTTATTATATTATTCAAAAATTAAACTTACCTGAAGGTCAACAATTAAAAGTTTACGAATTGATTAAAACTCATAACTGGCTTCAGCAGTTAAATAACCCTAAAAATAAGGATATAATTGAAAATATAGCGCAGGACATTGCTTTTGATTCAAGACATACCAATACTTTTGAAATGGCAAAAATACTGTGCGAAGCCGATTTAAAATCCGTAAGAAAAGATGCGTCATTCTTTAATTCACACAAGAAAAATCTTCAAGAAATGAGTGCAAAAGTTGACGGATATATTAAACAGCTTCACGAGAGTCAAATTGTTCTTCCGCAGACAAAAATTCCGAAAGCCTCCGAGGTTATAAACGGTACGGAAAAAACGGCGGACGGCATAAGTAACGTCGTTATATATATGAACAGCGCCGACCCTGACTTGTCGAAATACGGATTTAGTGCGGGTACTACAAAGGAAAACTGGACAGCTCTTGTTCATGCACTTGAACGTCCGGAACAAATGAGCAAGTTTGACACATTTAGCGTAATTGACACTGAAGCACTTTTATCAACATCCTTTATTAATCCTGATGAATACAAGGTATTTAGAAAACAAGGATTGATTTTAGATGTTAATTTTAACGATATCCATGCGGGTTACGAAATGGATTTCGGTACAGGCTACGGAAAAACTCTTGATATTTTAAAAGAAGACTATTTATTCCACGGAAAAAGAAAAAGCTTAACCGAAAAAGATCTTTGGAGAAGTGACAGAAGCGAATACAGAACATTTATCTCGAATAAAATAAGGGAAAAAATGCACTTGACGCCGGAAGAATATTATAAAAGACTGGAAAAAATTCAAGATTGTAAATCAATAACCGATATTGAAGCTGTTGATAAAGAGCTTGCAGACGGATTATTGAACGTATTTAAAAATATGCATGCAGGCAAAAGAAGGTTTGGAAGAGCATATAATGAAATGCTTGTTTCAAGACCAAAAATTCAGGGCGTATTTGCATACGACAAAAGCTATGAAGACATACCCGTATTTTTAAGAAAATATGCTTCCGATAACAATCTTCCGATTATAATTTTCGGTTAAATTAAACCATCTTATATACTTTAAATTCGCCCGGATAAAGCTCTTTAAATGTTATTTGTCCTCTGATTTCATTTTCCAGAGGTTTTTCGACAAATTTACATTTTTTATTTTTATCCAGCTCAAATTCATATATTGAAACAAGCTTCTTATCTTTCTTTAAATCAACGGAGTTGTTCTTTGTAATTGCACCTCTGACAGCTTTTCTTTCAATATGCCCGTCTTCTAATTGAACATCCTTTAATTCGTTGGGAGAAAAATAATTTGCAACAACAAGATAAGTAGGCTGTTTTGAATTTTTATCCGCCGAATCCGGAACAATTTCCCAGCAAACAAAACCGTTATTTTCCTGTTTATGCAAAACGGCCCTTCCCTGATTTAAAAGTTTATCATTCTGCGCAAAATAATTTATTGCAGAAAATTTTTCCCAGAAATTCCAATCAAAATTTCTTACCATGGAAACTTCTTTTGAAATAACACGCTCTATACCGGTCTTTGTAAAGCTTTCATCTCCGTCAACAATCAAAACCGGACGGGAAGCAAATTTTCCCCCCGGAAGGAATTTGAATTTAAACCATTTGAAGAGCGCACCCTGAACTCCCAGTTGTCCGGGGTACTGGTTAATATCTCTGAATTCACCGTCCTGATTATTGTAACCTTTTAAAATTGATAAAGGATTTTGCTTTCCGTTTTTCTGATTATAGGTCGACAATCTTAAATTATCGTTTATAATTTGTTCCGGAGTTTTTGAACTTTGAGCAACGATATCATCACCCCAGAGCAAATCAAAATTCATATCCTTATGGTATTCTTTAAAATATCCGTCCCAGAGCATATATTCTGCCAGTACCGCAAAATACGGGATTTTCTTTTTCATTGTGGAATTTAATTTACCGAGAACCATAGCCGGAATTCTGTAGCTAATCGGCTGACCTTTTTTATTTTGTGATACTTCATCAACAATATGGTCTATATGGTCAACTCTAAATCCGTCAAAGTCAAATTCTTCCTGAATTTTTTGCATATATTCAATAAAGAAATCAATAACATCTCCGTTATACTTATTTATTTCAAAATGATAGAAATAATAAGGGGTCTGGCAATCCAAATTTGCAAAATGCGTAACATCTTCTTCTTTATAGTTATAATGCTTGAATAAAGGATATTTTTTGGATTTATGCATTTTATCAAAAATCGGAACACCCGCAGAACACCATGCTCCGCCGGGAAGAGTCCATAAACCCGCTTTAATTAGAGCTTCCGTTATTTCATCCTGATTTTTAATATCGCTTTCCGACTTTACCGTTATACCCGCAGTAGCATTTATTATATCCTGCGCTCTTTTTTGAAGCTCGTCCTGTTTTTGAGCAAAACTCATATTGTACGAAACAAGTATTTTATATTCTCTTAAGTCATCTTCGATTTCCGATATTATTTTTGCTTCTTCATCCGAATATTTTTTATCATTTCCCTTCAGATTATCAATATATTTTTGCGCCGCAGAATCAACAATTTCGTCTTTGTATGTTCTTTTCAGTTTTATTTGCGCAAGAAGTGCCGTCAGGTATCCTGTTATACTGTTTGTAAGCTCTTTTATATCAACCCATCTTGCAACGTATGGTTTTGATAAAACAACTTTGGAAAATCTTGCGGTTTGCGGAAGAATGTCATAAATAACAGGATGGTTACACAATTGAGCAAGCTCAATAAATAATTTAACCTGATGTTCCGCATCAAGTCCCAAGAATTTTAAAAGATTGTCATCCTGTAATTTTGCGGAAACGGATGAATCTTTCGGCAAATAAGCACAATCAAATTCTCTTGTTGTAAAAGGAATTAAATATATGGTATCAGGCAATATATCAAGCTTCATATTGCCAACACTAAGAGTTATTAGGCATTTAACCCAATCAATAAATTTTCCCGTTTTTTCGGAGGCATTACCGTCACCAAGCCCGCTCAAAGAAACGAGCTTTATATTATGTCCTTCTTTTTTAAACCAGTTTGAATTTTTGATGTTTTCTCTGTCTAAAACGGATGCCTTTTGAAAATCGATAAATTTATTTTCAACAAAAGTTCCCGCCCAGATGAGCTTTTCTACAAGGCAATATATTGTTTCCGCCGGAGTCAACTCCTGTAATACTTTATACTGAGGATACGGAAGATAGCCGTATTCTCTTATTGTTTTTGAAAGATATTTTTTTCTTTCTTTATCAAGTTCATCAATTCTGTATATTTGCGCAATTTTTGCAAGCAAAACATCAAGCTCACGCGGAGTGAAATTAGCCTTACATTCTTTCTTTGAAAATAATTTAATCATAGCTCGACTTTCTATCCTTTTTCAAAATTCATTGTATCAAAAAAATCCTGATAAACATTATCTTGAAACAATTTTTAATATTAAGTTTTGATAACAATATACGTTTGCCTGAATTTTATACACTAAAATTCATGTATAATTGATTTTTATTGTAAATTTTTGTAAAATGGGAATATATAAAGGCAACTTTTAAGTTTCAGGTGTTTTTGAGTATACGAAAAGGGTGGTGCGTAATGATAAAACCAATCAAAAATTCAATTTCTTTCGGTAATTTTAAAGAATTTCAAAACAGCTTAAAACAAGGCGGCAATTATGCTCCGAAAATGAACGGCAAAGTAAACGAAGCCGCAGTTCAAACAGCTCAAACAACTCCTAAAAAACTCACATTTAAACAAAGGGTTTTAAATGTTTTTAAAGGATTTAACAGAGTAACCGGTGTTGCTTCAGGAGCGGCAAGAGGTGTCGCTGACGGCGTTATTTTAGCAGGTAGCGTCGGATTTATAGGAAGAAATATTAAAAGAGCAAACGGAAATATCGGAAAAACAATTACAGGTATGTTTAACGATGCCGGAAAAATTATAAAAACCGTATTCAGTCATAAACCGATAACAAGTTTAATTACAAAAGCACCTATTGAAAATCTTAAAACATTAAAATCAATTCCCGCTAAATTCTATAAAAGCTGTATGAAGGGCAATAAGTTAACTTCTTTAGCTGTTGTCGGCACATTCCTCGGTGCTGTTGCATTTAGAACCATTCAGGGAAAACTTATCGCAAATAAGAAAAATGCGGATATTGACCACTATACAAATAATAAACACTAAAAAATAAAAAAAATAAATTAAACACCGGCATTTAAAAAGCCGGTGTTTTTTAGTTAAGAATTGTAAACAAAATAATAAAAAATGCAATTTTTCCCAAAAAAAATACTTTATAGATATGTAGAAGAATTAAGTATAGGAAAAATTTAGAATGACAATGGGTATCAATTTTTTAGGTTTAACAAGCGGAGGGGTTGCACAACCGCAACAAGAATACAAAAAGGGATTTTTAAACGGTGAAGTTCGTGAATTTTCAAAAGGTTCACAAAGTAAGGTAAATACTTATGCAAGCAGAAGTTTATTTCAAAATATTGAAGACCTTGAATCAAGAACTGCAGTTCATCAAGGCAGATTTGAAGGAATAAATACAGACGAAAATAAAGTAGCGACTGTTCCGATAAAAAACAGAGGCGCATTATGGGGGGAAGGCTTTGTAGTTCCCGCAAATAACGGAACAGGCGATTTAATTCCCGAAGTGGATAATGACAAATTAAGAACGATAGCTATGGCATAAATAAATATTGACTTTGTCATAAACGAGAAGTCAATTCAACAGATGGAGGCTACTTTACTTGGGAAGGCTGAACATCACAAATCACTAAGAAGCAAACGAAAAATCCTGTGAAACATCACAGGATTTTTTCTCGTATTTATAATTGCTGACATTTTATCCGAATATTTTAAACGTATCTTCTATATTATCGTCTATTACTTTTGAAATACTGTCCATTTCGGTTTGAATAGCTTCTCTTTCTGTTTCAAGCTGATCCAATTTCATTTCAAGAGCTTTATCGATTTTTTGAGTTTCTTTTTGGAGTTTATCATATTTTGCTTCTGCCGCAGCATCATCCGATTTATCATATTCTTCCGATACTACACCGTTTGCTAAGCTTTCCCATGAATGCGCATCAAATTCTTCCCGTTCCGTGTCGTCATTATATTTTAATTTTGCAAACAGGAAGACACCTTCTTCGATATTCTTTTGGAATTTGTCCGCATCATCAAGATCTTCAACAATCATAAAATCTTTTGCGGTTAATTCACGTTTCTTTCTGTTTGTTTTATTCGACTCCAACTCCGACGAAACAACGGTCGTATTTTCCGAATTTTCTGTCGTATTTTCGGTTGTTTTATCCGTACTTTCCGGTTCGGATACATCTTCTGTTGCCACAGAAGCATTATGAGCATTAATCATTGCATTCATTTCTTCTTCCGAAGAAACAATTATTTTATTTCCGCTTGAAGATACAAGATAGAGCTTATCCTGTGTTGTATTTAAGTCTTCAAGCTGTTGATTCATATAGTTTTTATAGTTTTGGTATGTTAAATCAACTTTTTCCTGACCCGTACCGGTATTATACTTATAAACAAGTTTTTTGTTGTTCACCTTGTCTGTATATTCCGCCGCATCACTTTCAAGTTTGTTTGACAATTGAAGCCTTTGAAACGTAATTTGCTGGGCTTGATATTCAACATTACTTTTTCTGGCAGTCAATTGTAAAAATCGCGCCTGGCTTGCAGAAAGCCCCATAATTATTCTCCTTAACTTTATTGTCTTACACTGTAAATAACGGCAATTTAGCGGTATTCTTTAATTTTTGAAGTAATTTTTCACATTTTCGTTACACTTCTTAACAAAATTTTATACATAGGAAAACCCATCTTAGCCTTAAGATGGGTCTTGAGGAGAGAATTACTTATTTTGAAAAAGCGTTAACTTATTTTAACCGCCGAGTAATGATAATGCCATTGATTGCAATGAATTAGCCTGTGAAAGCATAGCTATATTAACCTGTTCCAGTATCTGGTTTTGAGTTAAATTTGTAGCTTCTTTTGCTATATCGGTATCAACGTAATTGCTCTTTGCGGTTTCAAGTGATTCAATACGAATTGTCATATTGTCATATGAACTGTCAAGTCTGTTTTCATAAGCACCGAGAAGACCTCTTCTGGTTGCTAATGTTCCGATTGCTGCCTGAACTATACCCATATATGTTCTGCAGTTTGCGTTTGTCGGGTCAAAATTTTCGCTGTCCGGATTCAAATTTTCGGGAAGCGTTGCACCGAATGAACTTACAAAACATTTTGTTAAAGCGGAAGAAATATCCAGAGTTGAATTTTCATCGCTGCTTGAACCCATTTGTATAACAATCGGTCTTGTTTCGCCTGTTTCCGGATCAATATTGCCGTCGAGCATTGTTCTTCCGTTAAAGTTTGTTACTTTTGCAAGTCTGTCGATTTCGTCTAAGCGTTCGATTATTTCTCTTGCTGATGCCGTTCTTGAGCTGACATCATTTGTATCGTTTGCCATATTGGTTAACAGGTCATTAATTCTTTGAAAATGTTCACCTATGGAAACCATACCGTCTTCAGCAACGGCCAAATACGCTTTCGCATTTTGTATGTTGCTCATTGCTTGTCTTGAGCCTCTTACCGTTGCTTCCATGTTTTGTGAAATAACAAGTCCGGCAGCATCGTCGCCGGCTCTGTTAATTTTTGCACCTGAAGACAATCGTGCCATGGTGGTCGTTAAATTACCGACCACACTGTTTAATTTCGTGCGGGCACTGTGAGCAGGTACGTTTGTGCCTAATGTAATTGCCATTTTTTTCTCTCCAATTTTCCTAATACTTTTTTTAACGAAATTATTTTTTAATACTTTAGTATAAAATTCTCATACCAAAGTATAAGAAAATAGCTAAAACCCTTTTATAACAAGGCTTTATGCGGGTTTAATTTATTTTTTAAATATCCTCCAAATGTATTAGAGTTTGTATTTCTATGTTAATATGTACTTACTATGCCGCATTTTTTAATCAAAAAAGAAAATATAAAAAATAACTTTATTGAGCTTATCGACGATGAAAATTTTTTTCATCTGACGAGGGTTTTAAGAATTAAAACAGGCGAAGTTATTAAATTTATAGATGAAAACAAGACAGTTTATAAAGCAAAGGCCTCTAAAATCACGAAAAATTCTCTTGAAGCCGAAATCATACAAAGTTTTACATCCGAAAGATATTTAAAACATAATATTGTACTTATTCAATCAATTTTAATGAATGATGCACAAAATCTTCTTATAGCAAACGCCGTTCAAACGGGTGTTAAAGAAATTTATCCCGTTATTTCGGATAATGTTTCGCCTCCCGCCAAAACTTTAAAAAATAAAAAAGAAAAATGGGAAAAAATTGCACTTGAAAATTTTAAACAATGCGAAAGAGCCGATACGGTTAAAATCAATGAAATATCAAACCTTAATGAAGCATTGTGCAATTTTAAAAAAGAAAATATTTTAATTTTTGCGGAAAAGAATGAAAACCATACCCTGAATACAATGCTGCAAAACATCGATATAAACTCTAAAATAGCTGTTGTAATAGGGCCTGAAGGCGGTTTTTCGGAAAAAGAGTTTGATTATTTTAAAAAAGAAAACTATAAATTGATAACATTGGGTAAAATGATATATAAAGCACCGAATGCCGTAGTTTCCGCCATATCTAATGTCGTATCAAGGATTGAAAATGATTAATTTTAATGATGAAATACTGAATTTAATAAAAAAACCCGCAAAAAACTATGAAGCATACATTGTAGGGGGATATTTAAGAAATTATTTTATAAATAACAAAATTTCATGCGACAGAGATATTGTTATCAGAGAAAATGCGGAAAGATTTGCCGGAGAAATTGCAAATCTTCTTGATGCGACTTTTATTGAACTTGATAGGGAAAACAAAATATACAGGGTTGTTTTAAAAGATAAAGAAAATTATTTTGATATAGCCCAAGCTGTTGAAAACGATATTTTAAAAGATGCTCTAAGAAGAGATTTTACAATAAATTCTATTTTTTATGACTTAAATAAAGAAGAAATTTTTGATCCCCTAAACGGAATTAGCGACATTAAAAATAAAATTTTAAGAACTTCAAATCTGAACAATTTTATTGATGACCCTTTAAGATTTTTAAGGCTTTACAGATTTTATTCCAAAACCGCTTTTAAAATTGATGAAAAGCTTCTTGATTTTACCAAACAAAACTTTTATAAGATTTCATCGGCTGCACCCGAGAGAATTAATTATGAAATCATGCAGATTTTTGAAGCGGAATATACTCCCGAAACACTGGAAAAGATGTATGATGACGGCGTTTTGGAAATAGTTTTTCCTTTTGTAAAAGAAATTAAAAGAATTCCGCCAAACTCTCATCACCACCTCGATTTAATCCATCATTCAATTGAAACGGTGAGAAACATACGAACAAACAAGCCTCTTTTAAAGCTTTCGGCTTTTTATCATGACATAGGAAAACCCGCAACATGGACTATTGAACCTGTCGGCAGACATCGTTTTATAGGTCATGACATAAAAGGCGGAGAGCTTGTAAAACAAGAGCTTGAAAAGTTAAAATTTTCAAATAAACAAATAGCATATGTTTCAAAAATGGTCAGATTTCATATTTATCCGGCATCTTTAATAAATATCGAAAAAGATAAAACAAAAAAAGCCTACGCAAGATTTGTAAAAAAATTGGGAAGCGATACCCCCGATATAATCGAACTTTCAAGGGCGGACAGGTTATCCGCAAGAGGTGAAGCTGTAAGCAATGAAATGATTAATATGGCATTATCTCATCTTGATAATTTATTAAATTATTATAATGAAGTAAAAGATGCCGTAGAAGAACCCAAAACATTTTTAGACGGCAAAGAAATTATGGAAATATTGAATATCAAGCCCTCTAAAACAGTAGGCATAATACTTGATAAATTAAAAGAAGCACAAATTTTAAAAGAAATAAATTCAAAAGAAGAAGCGATTGATTTTATTAAAAATAATCATAAAAATTAGTTATTTCCGAAAGTTTCGGTAAGATAGTTTTCAACCCCTTTTGCGATTGCTTTTGCAATTATTTTTTGATTTTTCTCGTTTGAAATATAATTTGCTTCGTATGAATCAATTATATACCCGCATTCCACAAGTACACTAACGGGCAGAGTCGGTCTTGTAAGGGCAAATGAAGCATAATTAACTCCGTCATCCATAAATCCCGTTGCTTCTTTAAGACTGTCTTTGATATTTCTTGCAAGAGGTTCAGCCTGTTTATTATAGTAATAAGTGCCGACTCCGTGTTTTTTATAAACGTCTTTAGGATTAGGAAGCGAGTTTTGATGAATGCTTAATAAAATATCCGCATCCTTCTGGCGTGCAAATGCCGTTCTGTCATACAGTCCGACTTTTTTATCTTTTGTTCTTGTCATATAAACCTTAGCGCCCCGTCTTTTAAGCTCGCTTTTTAATTTTTTTGAAATTTGAAGATTTATCGTTTTTTCTTCCATATTAAAAGCAACGGCACCCTTTTCATCTCCGCCGTGTCCGGGGTCAAGCACTATTTTAATGTGTTTTAGAGGTCTTTTCTTATTGATTTTCGGTGATTTTTTAATTGTAAGAACATAACCCTTTTCGCCTCTGTCTGCAATATATCCGAATAGCGGGGTATATCCCTGATATTCAAGATTAAATTCGTTTGAAATTAAATTTGCAAATTTAAAATTATTTTCTTTGTTTTTAACTTCCGCTTCGGTCGGGTCAAATCTGTTGTCAAAAAGCGTAAAATCAAGATTGTTTCCGTCTTCTTTAAATATAAATGCGCTTTTCGACGGAGTATTTATTTTTGCAATATATCTGTCATGTTCTTCTTTAAAAGATACCTTTTCTATATTATCAAACCGTTTTTCGGGGATTACAGCCTGAACTTCAACGTGTTTTTTGTTTACCCAAACATATTTTCCGTCCTTTAATTCAACTCTGTAATATTTATCATTTTGCTTATCCGCAAACAAAACGGCATCTTTAAATAAATGGGTTACTCTTGTTGCAAATTCATCCGCCTTTTCTCTGAGCGGAGTATTATCTTTCAAAACTTCAAGAACGGCATACTTTGAGATACCGACATCCTGCAATTCTTCTGATGCAAATACCGGCAATACCGATAACAGCAATAAAATTAAAGTTTTTTTCATTCGGTTATTTTTTCCTCAAATAACTTATCCGCAAGTTTATGTTCCGTTGTTCCGTTTAATCTTTTTGAAACTTTTTTTAGTTTTTGTCCCATAATTTCCATTTCTTTTGTCCAGATGAAATTATCAAGAACATATTTTTCACCTTTTGAAAAATCCTGTGACAATTGAACCTGAATTATTTCGGATAACATTTTTCTTGCAGTTTCGACCATTTTATCAATTTTTACCGTCAAAACCCCGTAATTTGAAATATTTATTGCACCTTCTTTGATGAAATAATAATTTTGCATAACCGAGCGAACTCTGTGTGCTTGTGATAATTCGGGTTTTGATTTCAGCATATTATCCGCAGCATAAGTTACAATTATTTTCTCTTTTTCTTCTTTTGTATACAATCCCTTATCGGTTAATATATCGAGCATAGACAGAGAAACCATATCGGCTTTATTTTCTTCAATTATTGATTTATATTTACCTAACGCATCACAGCCCGATTTTGGCCCTAAGGAATGACCGTTTTCATGACCTATTGTAAACGGGTGATCCATTTTATCATCGTAATATTTGTGTAAATTTTTATCTAAAATAGCATCAAGTCTTTCCTGAAGCTTCTTTTTTGCATCTTCACTTGTAATAAATCTTATTTGTCTGTGGTATACGTTTCTTCTTCCGCCGCCTATGGTTAAAGACAATTTATCATTGTTCGGAAGGTTTTCAGCCAATGTAATTCCCGCTCTGAATGCTCCGACATCTCCCGCTACTTCAACAAGGTCAACATCAACCATTGTTTGAGAAACTTTGCTGTCCCCGCCTATAACCTGTTTATATTGGTCATTGTACGGCATATTTTCAGCCATAAGAGGAAGAAAGTCTTTAACTTTTAAAATATAGTCCGTTCCTTCTTTATTTACAATGCCTACTCTTGCGCCTAAATAATCCTTTGAAATAACTTCAATATTGTTTTCTTTTAAAAGTTTATTTAATTCTTCGTTTTCATAAACGGTTTCAGTCATTTCATCGGTATAATTTTCTCTTGTTATTGTAAATTCAAGAGGGGTGTCCTGAAGAGTTGCCCATTTTTTATCCGCATAAGCATCAAGCATAGGGTCGGCTTCCGAAAATGCCTGTGCTTGAAGTCTTAGGTATTCGTTAAAAGGAATGCAGGTTGAAACACAGCTTGCACGAAGCAAAAGTACTATAATTTCTTTAAAATCATCGGAAAATTTGTCAACATAGTCGATTGCTTTTAATTTTTGTCCGTCTCTTTCAACAACGCTTCTCTGATTTAAAATTGCACTGACTTCTTCAATTTCGCCGTTTTTAATCATATTAATCAAAATTTTATGAAATTCTTCTTTTGTAAGGTCATCGGGATAAAAACCTCTGCCCTTTTTAAGTTCAAGTCCCGATGCAAGTTTAACAAGATTAGACTCGCAATCCAGTGCAAAAATACCTTTTTGAGCATCAAATAAAATTTTTGTAAGTTCCGCTTTTTTATTTCCTTTTTTAACTTCTTTTTCAAGAAATTCTTTAAAAGGGAGATTGTGATGGCTATCGAGCTGCATATTTATTTTTTCTATTATTCTTGCCGCTTTAACAAGATAAGACAAAGCCTTTTTATCGCCGTCTTTTAAATTTTCAAATTCGGGTGCGTCAACATCCAGCATCTTTTTTGTAACAAGGTAGTCCTTTGATGTTCTTTTTTCAAGTTCCTCTATATCCAAACCGAAATTATATTTCATAAAATCTCTATCCTATAACTTAATTACTAAAAAATTATATCATAGGATAGAGAAAATGAGTAAAAGTAAATATATAAGAAATAAATTCAACAGTTAATTACTTGTTTTATTATGTTTTTTATTCCATCTGGTCAAAGCTTCTTTAACTTCTTCATTATCTATAGCATCAATTCCCTGTTTTCTATATATTTCAAGATAATCTTTTGCTTCTTTTAAGCTTTCAGACCACTCTTTTGTTCCGGATATTTCCCAGCAGCTTTTATAGTAGCTTAAAATTTTTATTTTTTCTTCTTCGGATAAACCAAGCCTGTCTGTTAATTCTGATGCTTTTTCAAGGTTAATTTCGCTAAGCAAAAGTATTTTTCTTATGGTATTTAATGAATTATATTTTTCAAGAAGTTCTTTAATGCCTTCATCCAATAGTGCGCCCTGAACGGCTTTTGTTTTGGGAGATAAAGCCCATGCTATAACGAGTCTTAATGAACGGTCTTCAGCTATTTCTTTTTTCATTTGCTCTTCCTGAAGAGCTTTTAATTTTGCCGCCAGCTGCCTGTCTTCAGCCTTTCCGTCTATATATTCTCTTGCTTCTTTTCTTGTCAGCGCACCTGAATTTATAAATTTTTCATATTCTTCATGGTTATGTTTTTTATATTCTTTGTAATTTTTGTACGATTGGGATAAAAACTCTTTAAATTCAGGGTTTTTTACCTTTTTAAAATATTCTAAATTTTTCCTGTCAAAAAGATTTATGCAATAATCGGAATATTCTGTCATATATAAAGGATTTTCGGTTATAACATTAATTTTATCTTCCGATAATGCTTGTAAAAATTCTTCTCTGCTTTCGCCGAGTTTTCTTTGCAAATCAATAATATTAATAATTGCAGGGTTTCTTTTTCTTGCAAGAGTTAAAAGCTGCATCATTTCTTTTCTGTGTAAATCATAGAAATCATTGTCGTAAATATATTGTTGTATTTTATTAAAATCAGCCCTCATTGTTTCACCGGCAAGCGCTATTAAATCTTCTTTTGAACCATATCCCAATACTTTAAGTACGGATGCAGGGTATTTCTTCATAGGCGAATTAATACCGTTTGCAGTTACTTTGTTTCTGAGGCATGCTTCTTTGATATTTGCGGGAGCTAAATATGGCTTAGTTTCCTGCAATTCTTTAATTTGTTCTTTCTTTTCCAAGCTTTGCGCCAGTTGTTTAATAAATTTTTCATTTGTTTCATTTTTCGTATCAAACATATAATAATAAGAATCTAAGCGAGGCATAGTTTTTGCTTTTTCAACGCCAAACGGAACAAGTTCACCTTTAGATACGGCGTTTTCTATCTTTACATGTGTTATTTGATACTTTTCTTCAAGCTCGGATATGGTTAAAATTTCATCTCTTCTTTTTGCCAAGTTATCCAGAAATTCTTTATTTTTACCTGTTATACCGCCAAAATATGCCGAAAAGTTTGTTTTTAGATTGGGTTTTAAATTACCATGTTTAATTAAATTGTAAACGTACATATCCTCCAGTTTTAATTCTTTTGCAATATCACTTGCAGTAATAAACTTTTTATCAAGAATTTTTAGCGCACCAAAACTTGCAATTACGCTTCCGTCTGCAATTATATTTTCATTTAAAGATTCGGCTGCTGCTTCCGATAGCACTATAGAACCTTTGACTCTTACTATATCTTTTAAAAGGCGGCTGTAATCAAATCCGAGTTCGTCATAGCTGATATCGAACCTTTTACCTGCAATATAGTTTGAAAGTTTAAATTCAAGGTCGCCGTCCACCGTTATTTCGCCGTTTTCATCTTTTTTTGCGGGAATGCCGAGACTTTTTAATGCTTCAAAGCTGTCCTCTTTTTTGAGCAATTCTTTTACGTTTCGTATTTTTTGTTGAAAATAAGGCTCCATGAATACAAGTTTCTTTGCCGCCTCTTTATTTTCCGAAAATAATGCTCTCGAACACTCAAGTTTTGTTATATAAGGAAGTTCTCTTACTTTGATATAGTGGTCAACACTATCGGCTTTTTCAAATATTGCACTTCCTTTTATTCTTGTAACATGGCTTAAAAGTTCTTTTTCGTTTATATCAAAGCCTGATAGGGTTTGTTGTTTATGTTTAAGATTTACACGAATAGGCGTATAATCGCCTTCTATTGTAATATCTTCGCTGTTTGATGAGGTTTTAAAACCCAGGATATTTAACGCTTTTTCATATTCTTTATTTTTTAGCGCTTTATTAACGTCTTTTGCTTTTATTTCTTCCCTTTTGCAAAACATTTCATATACATAATCGGGACTGTCGCCTTTTATAGCGATAACATTTTTTAAAAGTCTTTCTTCGTCAATTCCAATCTTTTTATAATCAGTTCTGTCAAAAGCTGCACCGGATTTTTTTTGAACCTGATATATCATTACGGGATGATAGTTGCCGTTTATTATAATGCCGTCCGTTCCATTATTCGAGGTTACATCGCATCCTAAAATTTCAAGTGCCGCTGCATCATCACCTTTATCAAGCAGGTCATTGACCTGTTGTGCAAGATTATTATAATATTCTTGCGCTTCTTCGGATGTTTTAAAAGATTGTTTAATGCTGCCCGTAAAATTAACGGTATCCTGATTTAAAGGTAATTTCATTTTAAGATTTGATATCGGATTGGAAACAGCTTTCCCCGCTTTTTTAATTGCATGGTTAAGATTGTTCAATAAATTAATTTGCATCGCTAACTAACATTCCTTAAAACTAACTATATAAATATTAAAAACAAAATAGGGTAAAAAATTGCCTTGAAATTTAATAAAACAGTCAGGGTGTTACCCTGACTGTTTTATTAAAAAAGTTTTATTGATTAATTAAAATAATCTTTTTAATAAACCTTTAAATGCTGCACCGTGACGGGCTTCATCTTTTGCCATTTCATGAACCGTATCATGGATTGCATCCAATCCTAATTCTTTAGCGCGTCTTGCTATTTCTAATTTAGCGGCACATGCACCATGTTCTGCTTCCGCTCTTAAAGTTAAGTTTTCTTTTGTGGAAGGTGTAACAACTTCGCCCAATAATTCTGCAAATTTTGCAGCGTGTTCTGCTTCTTCATATGCTATTCTTTTATATGCTTCGGCAGCTTCGGGATATCCTTCTCTGTCTGCGACTCTCGACATTGCTAAATACATACCAACTTCGGTGCATTCACCTTGAAAATGGTCTTTTAAACCTTGAAGCACAACAGCATCAACACCTTTTCCTTCGCCAACTTTATGTTCACAAGCCCATGCATTCATATCACCTGCTTGATTAAATTTTGTTGCTCCGCATTGGGGACATTTTTCCGGAGCTTTATCCCCTTCAACAGTATAACCGCATACAGCACAAACCCATTTTGCCATTTTCTTTCTCCTTAATTTAACTGATTAACTATATGGACATTTTTCTTATTATTTCGTCCGTAAATTCCGTTGTTGAAGCATTACCTTTAAGGTCAGAAGTCAAAATCTTGCCTTCACTTATTGTTTCTTCAAGCGCATGCTGAATTTTTAATGCCTCATCATTTTTATTTATGTATTTTAACATTTCAATTGCACTTTTTAACAGTCCTGTCGGATTTGCAATATTTTTCCCTGCAATATCGGGCGCAGAGCCGTGTACAGCTTCAAAAATTGCACAATTTGTTCCGACATTAGCACTTCCCGCAAGTCCAAGACCGCCGATTAAACCCGCACAAAGGTCTGAAACAATATCTCCGTACAAATTCGGCATAACCATAACATCAAATTGGGCGGGATTTACCACTAATTGCATACATAAATTATCGACAAGAATTTCTCTTGTTTTAATTTCGGGATATTTTTTTGCAACTTCTCTGAAACAATTTAAAAATAAACCGTCTGCAAGCTTTGATATATTTGCTTTTGTGACAACCGTTACTTCATGCCTGTTATTTTTAAGCGCATATTGAAATGCAAAATCGCAAATTCTTGTTGAACCTTTTTTTGTTATTAATTTGATACCGTGAATTCTGTCTTCATCAACTTTTTCTTCTAAGCCGGCATATATATCTTCGGTATTTTCTCTTATTACAACCAAGTCCACATTATTAAAAGGTGTTACAACGCCTTTCATATTTTTTGAGGGACGAACATTGGCATAAAGGTCAAAATGTCGTCTTAGAGCAACGTTAACTGAAGAAAAACCATGCCCTATCGGAGTAGTTATCGGGGCTTTTAATACAATTTTATTTTTTTCAATTGATGAGATTGTTACATCGGGTAAAACCGAGCCGTATTTTTCATAGGCATTTTTTCCCGCCAACATCTTTTCCCAATTTATTTTTACGCCCGATGCTTCAATTATTTTTACAACCGAAGAAGTTATCTCAGGCCCTATACCATCTCCTTCAAGAAGGGTAACAGTCGGAATATTATTAATCAAGTTTGAAATCTCCGTTTTTATTAAGGTGTTCAACAAGTCCGCCGTCATTTAAAAGTTTAATCATAACATCGGGCAGAGGCATAATTTCAAGTTCAATATTTTTTGTTAAATCTTTTATAATGCCTTTTTTAATATCTACTTCAAGCTCGTCACCCGCATCTATTTTATCGGTATCGCATTCAAGCGCCAATAAGCCGATATTGATGGCATTTCTGTAGAAAATTCTTGCGTAAGATTTGGCTATAACCGCGCCTACTCCCGCTATTTTAATTATTTGGGGAGCATGCTCTCTTGATGAACCGAGTCCGAAATTATTCCCCGCTACAACAAAATCGCCTTTTTGGAGTTTTGACGCAAATTCAGGGTCTGCATCCTCCAATACATGTTTAGAAAATTCAACCAAATCATTTCTCAAATGAAACAATCTTCCGGGTGCAATTAAATCGGTTGATATATTATCTCCGAATTTAAAAGCTTTCCCCTTTTTAATATAATCAAAATCCTGTGACACTTCTGCTCCTTTTATTAGAATTCATTATACAATAGCCGATTTAAAAAATCCAAAAAATAATGATTTTTTATTTTAATTAAAAACCGCATAAAATTGCGCAAAAATAAAATAAAATAAAATTGCATATAATATGCTGATTATTTGATATTTATAGTATTTATATGAAAAACAATAGAAAAATGTACTTATTGCAAGCAATATAAATTCTATAAGAATATAGGAATTGTTTGAAAATGATCTGTGGTAACTTTTAAGAATCAAAGGAAATATAGTTATGCTGAAAAGTGCAATAAACAAAAATATTGTACCTATAATAAAGTTTTTTCTTTTGTTTGAAATTTCAGCCATTTTACAGTCTTCCATTTATATTGTTCAGGGATTTATCTATATACTCCTCAAATTTTATTTTATCACTTTCCGGATAAATTATTTTACATAAAATATCATATCTTAAAAGTCTTTTAAATAAAACTTCTTTATCTTTACCGCCGTTTGCAATTCTTATTCCGTTTTCAAAACAATCTACCACCGTTTCTTCTTCTCTTAGAATATATGTTTTTGCAAGGTGCCCGTATATCTCAAAAATTGTTTCTTTTCCTTCTGGATTTCCGATTTTAACGGACATTTCAGGTTCAATATTGATTAATTTGTCGGCAAGTATTGTTTTTATTTTATTATCATCGTTTATAAAATTAAAGTAAACTTTATTTTTTCTGTAGCTTACTTTATAAGGTCTTAATCTGAATATACCTTTATTTTTGACGGTTATTTCACAAATTATCTTAAGTTTTAAATATTTTTCAAATAAGTTGATTTTATCTTTAAAATTATTATAACCGGCGGATTTTCTTTGCGATATAAACATATCACACGCTTTTTTGTATGTATCTGTATCGGTCATGGAAAGCATTTTTTTAATAATTTTTTCTGTTTTATCCGATTCTGCACTGCTTAACATATTTTCGCTTATTTTATTAATTTCCGCCAGAAAATCCATATCGGACAAATCTAATGATACGGCATTAGCGTATTTGTTAATACTGTACGAATTTCCTGTTTTTATAACATCAAAACCCGCCTGTTTAAAATTTTTTATGTATTTATAGAATGTCTGCTCCTTTATTTGAAATTTTCTCTCAACATCTTCCTGAGTCAAACATTCGTCTTGAAGGGCTTTGAATAATTCTAAAATATTTAGTTTACTGTTTTTCATATTCTTTTTTCAATAATTTTAATCTTTTTTCAACTTCTTTTTTTATTTCTTCATCGGATATATAATGCAAATCCGGACAAAATGACATAAGTCTTTGAACAATATAAAATTTATTATTTTTATTTCTTTTTATTATTGCAAAATCTTCGGTTAATTTGACAAGTTTTTCTTCCTCATCCAAATCAATTTCATCATAAAGAGCTCTTGAAATTTTATATTCAATATCGTCCTGTTTAATATTAAAGGGGACGTTTTCTTCAACAACTTTATCTATCATAAATATTTTATCTGCCGGCAAAAATGATAATTCACCGTTATCAAATAATTCTCCCCAGAGATAAATTTTATCCGACCATTCCCCGATTGATATACTGTTGCAATGAATTTTCATTTTTGTAAGCTCGCATCCGTGCTTTGCATAGTCTATAATTATTACATCCTTGTTTTTACAGTGTTTTTCAAGCTTATCAACCAGATACCAGTTAATTTTTGAATAATACTCAAAATCAATAAGAATATTTTTATCATCGTCACAATTTGACATCAAAAGTATAAATTTATACAAAAATTCCATGGCTTTTTTTATTTTATTAACATTTTTTTGGGAAATTATTATTTTTTTAATTTTTTCAATAAGCCAAATTTCATCTTCTTTAAAATTCAATTTAAAAGCTTTTTGATTAAGATGATATATTTTAGTGTTATTTTCCTTTTTTACCTCTATATCAAAGTTGCTTTTAATAAGGGTGTTTATATATGAATTAACGGAAGTTCTGTCTGCTTCTTTCGGGCTTGCTTTAGAAAGCTCTTCAATAAGTTTTTCAATACTTATATCACCCTTTGTTAAAAGATAAAGCGTGTATAATACTCTTTGTACCCTAGTGGTTTGCAGCAAATTTTCCATTATTAAACTATTTTACTTAATGAGTTTGTTTTGTGCAAATTTGATATCTTTAAAATCATTGAAGCAAAAACAGGGCATGATAATTATTTTGCGTTATTTTGTTTTGACAATTTAACCAAAAACATTATATTCATGGTATGTTAGCTATTTTCTTTCTTGAATTATATTTTGTAATATTCATACATTTGTATGAAATTTTGTTAGAAATTCTAAAAAACGGGCAGTTTTCTCCCGTATTATATTTCGAGGGGAAAAGGGTATAATTAATGTTTAGTCCGCAAATACAAAACTATATCAATTCATCAAGCCAAACACAGGCATACAACAGAGTTAATGAAATAAATAATTACATTAATTCCTTTTATCCTGCCCAAAAAATAAGTGAAGAAAAATCCACCGGCGCATTTAAACAAATCCTTGCCGAATCCAAAGACAACGTAAGAAAAGAAAGTGTATTTGAGCTTGACCCGCCGCCGAATATTAAAGAAAAAACAATAAAATTCGGTTCATTAACGGGAATTAAATCCGCTTCTTCAAAAACAAAAAGTGCAATTATAGGCTACATAAAAGATATAAGCAACAAATACGGAGTTGATGAAAAACTTGTTCAAGCCGTTATTAAACAAGAGTCGGGATATAATCCCGATGCCGTTTCCAAAGTCGGCGCAAAAGGTTTAATGCAATTAATGCCTTCTACTGCAGCCGCTATGGGAGTAAAAAATATTTTAGACCCGAGAGAAAATATTGAAGGCGGGGTTAAATATTTAAAGCAAATGCTTGATAAATATAACGGAAATAAAATTTTGGCACTTGCCGCATATAACGCAGGCCCCGGTGCGGTTGATAAGTATTCGGGCGTTCCTCCGTATAAAGAAACTCAAAACTATGTAAAATCAATACTTGCGCAATATCTGTAAAAGAGGGTAAAAAATGAATCAAATAAACAAAATTAATTTTTTTAAAAATCAGCCCGCGGAAATGATGAAATTAAACGGAAACATTTCTCTTAATTCCGATGAAACAAACATCAAAAGCTTCAAAGATACAATCGGAGAAATGATTGTTCAAATGAACGAAACAACAAACAAACCTCAGGAGCTTATGAAAGAGGCAATGCAGGGAAATGCCGATATCCATGATGTTATGTCGGCGATTGCTCAAAGTGAGTTAACCGTTCAGGCAGCAACCGCAATAACGGGTAAAATACTTCAAACGTATGAAAAAATAATGCAAATACAGATTTAACTTAACTTTCGGTAATTAAACCTGTATAATTTATATTATTAAGAATGTTCTTAAGATTATGGAAAAATTTGATTTGAAACAAATACTTGAAAATAAGCCGTTACTATACACTATTATCACATGCATAAGTGTTGTTTTGATTATGTTTGTGATTACAATGGTGATGGTATTTAACGTTACGTCAAATTCTTCCTCATCAAATGCCCCGATAGACGGCAAAATAAGAGCTGCTGAAAAAGTCATAAAAAATGACCCCGTTACATTGTTTACAACGGATAATTCGGGAAAAGCTCTTGAAGTTCAGGCATTGCTTGCAAGAGAAAATATTACGGCAACAAAAGTAGATACCGGTTCAAAAGTAAGTATTGTTTTAAAAGAATACACAAAAGACCAGAGGGACAGAGCACTTCTTACAATCGTAAAAAGCGGTTTAATAGATGAGCACACCGGTCTTGAAATATTTGATAAAGGCGATTTTACATCAACCAAAGATGATAAAAAAATAAGACTCGTAAGAGCAATAAACGGTGAATTATCCAGATTAATCAGGAAAATTCCTCCGATTGAAAACGCTCAGGTATTTATTTCAATTCCCGAACAAACATTCTTCTCTCAAGACCAAAAACCGATAACGGCAACAGTACAAATAACAATGCCTTCCGGTGAAAGACTTGACAATATGAAGGTTAAAGCAATTTCAAATCTTCTTTTAGGTGCGGTTCACGGTCTTGAATCGGATAATATTTCAATTACGGATACTAACGGAAACGTATATAATTCAATAATCGGAGCTTCGGATGATGCTATTGCAAAACTTGAAGAAAACGACAAGTATATGCAATCCAAAGTTAACGCTCAACTTGATAAATTAATCGGAAAGGGCAATTATATAGCAACTGTTTCAACATATCTGACCCAATCTCCTGTTGAAAAATCAAGTATATTATATAATCCCGACCAAAAAACCTCCGTATCGGAACAAGTATTTAATGAAAAATTAGGTGATAATTCAAACGGAGCAAGTACAACAAACGGAAATGCGGTAAGCGTTTATGTTCCCAATAATGCATCAGGCGCAATTACCTCGGGAACATCTCAGGAAGACAGAAGATATTCCAAAACCGCAACCGAAACTCAATACGGAGTATCCAAAACACAAATCAACGAATATATGTCCGCAGGAATAATCGAAAAGATATCAATAGCGGTATCTATTGAAGAAAATTCAATTCCTGCAAATATAAGTTTATACGACTTAAAAACGCTTATTGCAAATGCTGCAAGTCCAAAAGTTAATCCCGAAGATGTTTCGATAGCTTTTGTGGAATCAAACAGCCTTGTGCTTGCACCTGATAAAGAAAATGAACTTCCCATGCCTGAAGAATCAGGCAATCCATGGTGGCTTGTTGGCGTATTGCTTGCTGTCGGACTTGTATTAGGACTCGGACACATCGGCAAAAAGGTTAAAACCGAAGCAAGGAAACAGGAAGAAGAACTTGAATATTTAAAAGAACTTGCCGCAAATCAGGAACAGCAAATAAAAACCGTTACCCAGCAGGCAACAAATTTAATTGCCCAGCAGGAAAAAATGGCGCAAAACCTTATTGAACAAAAAAATCAGTATAATCTTGCAATCGAGCAGGCAAAAACAATGGCAAAAACCGCAGTAAAAGAAAAAAGACCCGATAATCGTCTTGACGATGTTATAAGCGAGCTTGAATCAAACTTAAACAGTATGGATGAATCCGAAGCCGTTGAAAAAATTAAAAATTGGATTGATAACGGCTAGTCCAATTCAAACATTTTCAAATATTTATCTGTTCTCTTAAGATTATTTTCAATAATTTCAAGCTTTTGCGCTCTTGATAAAGTCTTTTTTATCCTGTATTCTTCTTTTGAAGCATCAGACTTATTTTCAAACACGTCAACATACACAATTTTTTTTGGCGGATGCGTTTTTGTATATTTAGCCCCTTTTTTATTAAGGTGTGCATAAAATCTTTTTACCAAATCGTTTGTTATACCGCAATACAAGGTATCATCAACGGTCAGAAGAATGTAAACAAAGTATTTCATCTAATATTTTTTCTATTTCAGCTCTGTCTTCAAGGGTTACAAGCAATCCTCTGTATTTAGAAGCATTGCGCTCGGAATTTATGTAATAATTATAAAATTTTCTCATAAATTTTATACCGTTTTTTTCGCCCATAAATTCTATTTCAAGCTTGAGATGTTCACGCAGCATTGCTATTTTTTCTTCAAAGCTCGGCTCGGGTATTATAATTCCTTCATTCAAATATTTTTCAATCCGATACGGAAGGGTAAAATCACCCATAATGCCTCTTCCTATTGCAACTCCGTTGCATTCCGTAAGTTTTATACAATCAATCGCATCCTGAATGGTTTTTATATCCCCGTTTGCAAAGACGGGAATTTTAAGCTCCCGTTTTAAAAGTTTTATCTTATTCCAGTCGGCATGACCCTGATACAATTGCGAGCGTGTTCTTGCATGAAGCGTTACAAAGTCAACTCCCGCTTTTTCAAGCGCAAGAGCAAACTCTATATAATTTTCATTATCCAAACTCCATCCCAGCCTGAATTTTGCACTGACCGGAAGTCCTGTCGCATCTTTTATTGCTTTAACAATATCGCAGGCAAGCTCCGGAGTTTTCATCATAGCTGACCCATCTCCCGATACAACAACCTTTTTAACGGGACATCCGCAATTTATATCTATTGCGCTTGCAAAAGGGGCTAATATTTTTGCGGATTGAACCATTTTATCTGTTTTATGTCCGACAAGCTGAAAAGAAAGAGGGTACTCAAACTCTTCAAATTTAATAATTCTCGGATTTGGATTATTACAAAGCATCTCGGAAGAAATCATTTCGGTTGTCATCAAACATTTTGAATTATGTTTTCTGATTAAACCCCGAAATACGGCATCCGAAATTCCCGCAAGAGGTGCTTGAATAACTTTTATATTATTTATTTCAACTGTTTTATTTTTTGTTAAGGGCATTTAAGTAATCTTTCAATTCTTTGACTCTGCCTGTAACAAAATCGCTTATTTCATCTTTAGTGCCGTTATTTAAAGAAAGATATTTTTCATAATTTAAAACAGCGGTCTTATAATCTTCCTGTTCATCCAGCAAAAAGCCGAGGGAATAATACACATCTTTAAAATCAGATTTTTTGGAAATCACTGATTTATAAACTTTTATTGCATCCGATTTTTTGCCCAATCCGTCAAGATTAAGTCCCTTATAGTATAATCCGTAAATGTCGTCCGGTTTTGTTTGAAGATATTTATTAACCAGATTTAAGGATGCATTGTAATCCTGCTTTTCGTAGTTTGCAATAGCCTCTTCAAGTAAATTTGAACTTTCGTTTTCTTTTATTGTACCGAGGAGCTCTGCTGCATCTTTATTGTTTTTATCGAGCAAAAGAAGTTTTTCTGCCGCAATTTTTGCATTATTTATATCCTTAAGATTGTAATAAGCCCATGCGCTGTTTAAAAGCGCATCTTTATCATTCGGGTTTTCATCCAGAACAAGTTTATAGTATTTATTTGCATTGCCAAAATCATTTAATTGCCACCAGCAGCTTGCAATTGCCATATCAACTTCTTTTGTTTTATTTTGAATTTTAGAATATTCTTTTATTGCTTCTTTATATTTCTTTTCGTTAAACAGTTTTGTTGCATTTTCGTATATATCGTTTGAAGCAAAAGATTTAGAATCATTCAAATATTTCTTCAATTCCTGATTATCGGGAAGAATTAGAAGTCCTTTTTCACATATTTGATTTGCTGCGGAATAATTTTTTTGTTCAATGTAAATTTGCGCAAGATTTATATATGGTTCAGGCTTTGCGGGGTTTATATTTTGCGCTTTTTTATAATATTGAATTGCGCTGTTGTAATTTTTTGCTTTATGAAGTTCAAGAGCATATTCAAATTGAGCTTCATAACTGTTTGCAGAAGTTATAGCCCTGTTATACAGGTAGTTTTGAAGTTTCTGGGCGGAAAAATTATTATACAAAATGTCATTTTTCATCGCCTTGTAATTACTGTTTTCCGGCTTTAAAGCAATTAAGGCATCATATTGCTTCATGGCTTCTTCGTATCTTCCTGATTCTTTTAACGCCGAAGCTCTATACTCCATAACTTCAATATTATCCGGCTTTTTAGCAAGAAGTTTATCATATACGCCGATTACTGCATTGTAATTTTTCTGCTCGCTATACAGTGAAGCAAGGTTATAAAGACTTGTTTCATCCTTAGAATCAAGGCTTTCAGCTTTCAAATATTGGGCTTTAGCTAAATCGAAATTGCCCTGTTTTTGATATATTGCACCAAGGTTATTATAACTTTGCGCATCCGAAGGATTATTTACAATGTTTTGAGTCCATTTGTTTTCTAAAATTTCAAGCAATTCGGGGCTTTTATCACCGTATTTCAGCGCAAGATTGTATTCATCCATACTTGCTTCAAAGTTTTTCGCTTCATCAAGCATAACACCGTACATAAAATGCAATTTCGGGTTTTTCGGGTCTTCATCAATAGCGTCTTTATAATAGCTCATTGCCATTGAAAGATTATTCAAATTTTTATAAATATTTCCTAAATTTTCAAGAGCTTGTTTTTTAAATCCCGAATTTATCATATTTTGAAAATCATATCCTGCAGCGGCAAGCTCGCCCTGAGCTTTCAATTTTCTTGCTGTATCAAATCTTCCGTTAGGCGTTACAATTACATTTAATCTTCTTTCAAAATCGGCTATATCTTTAATTGCAGAATTTGAAAGCGATAACATAGCCTGCGAAGGTGCGGTTTCACTCCAATATTTAGCATAAA
The DNA here is from genome assembly GCA_902796515.1 of uncultured bacterium. Lineage (GTDB taxonomy): Bacteria > Cyanobacteriota > Vampirovibrionia > Gastranaerophilales > Gastranaerophilaceae > RUG14156. Next base: position 27,978 of record CADBOZ010000055.1, read on the forward strand.
ATACCGCGCTTTTTAAATCAACAAGCGCTTTTGTTATTTCTTTTGTTGTGGTTCTATAATATTGCGCTCTTGCAAGATATGTATTTGCAAGCGCCTCACGAATTGTATCATCATATGGCGAAAATCTTAAAACCTTTTTAAATTCAACAATTGCGGAAGAATATTGTTGATTTTTAAGATATTCCATACCGTTTGAATAGTATGCGGAAAATCTTTGTATATCTTGTTGGGATATTTCCTGAGCATTAGCAGTTAAAAACAAAAACACGGAAAAAATTACAATAATTTTTTTCTTCATTAAATATCCCCCCGATTATTTCTTTTATAGAGTTATTATACAACAACAAAACAGGTTTTTAATAATAAATAATACATTATCCTTTTGATGTGTATATTTTGTAAACATTAATATTAAAAATACAAATAGCGTATAAACCCTTCGCTGCCGCCAATTTGCATAAATATATTAAGAAATGTAACGAAATATTATATATTTTTTATTTATTTAGCAATTAATTATTTCAGATATACTTTATATATATGTAAGAAGAAAATACACACTATTATAAAGGAGATAAAATGGCACGAGTACTGATTTCAATGCCTGAAAAGTTTTTAACGCAAATCGACTCCGTAGCGGAAGGCGAAAACAGATCGAGAAGCGAGCTAATCAGAGAAGCTTTAAGAACATATATAAATCGTTCTAAAGTCAGGGAAAGTTCGTTTGCAACTAAAAACGCAGCTATTCTTGAAGCCCTGTTGGATTAAAAACGGTATCAGGAAGTTAACAAGAGGAGTTTTTTAAAAACTTTAAACAAAAGACTATAATTGTCAGAGAGAGAAAAAAATGTAAGACCTGCAGCTAGAGATAGCGCAGGTCTTTTGACATGTGTGGCTATTTTTTGAAAATTATTATAAAATAGAACTATGGAGTTTAAGCAGAGAAATATTAAATTTTTATTTCCCGTATTTGCATTAATTTTTCTTGCAGTATACGTGTTTACGGCATCCCTGATGCAGCTTAAATCATATAATGTAATGAACAAGCTTACAATGGGAAGCAAAAAGCCGTCTGATGAAATTAAGCTCGTTGTTATAGATGATAAATCTCTTATTGAAATCGGAAGATGGCCGTGGAAAAGAGAATACTATCTTGAAATTTTTGATTATTTTGAAAATTACACAAATGCAAAACTTGTAGGTTACGACGGACTTATAATGGTTCCCGATTTGGAGCATCCCGAAAGTGATAAAAAGTTCTTTTCGGGAATTAACAATTTTCGCAAATTGGTTATGGGAGTTGTTTTTTCCGATGAAGAGTTTAAAAAAGATGTAAATGAAGAATATTATAATAATCTTTTAAAAACAAAAATCGGCATCAAAATTACCGATAAACGTACAAAACCGCAGCAAAAAAGCCGATATAAAAGTTTTACGGCACTTCAAAAAGATTTTTTTGAAAACGTAATCTTGCTCGGCGGATTAAATATAATTGAAGACAAAGACGGTTATGCAAGAAAGGTATCACAGGTAACTTCATATAAAGATATGCTGTTTCCTTCCATGTCTTTAATTATGCATTCAAAATATACAGGTAATGACGAGTATATAATTGAAGACAAATATTTTATATCTAAAGACGGCACTTTAAGAATTCCGATTGAAAACAGTTACGGAAGTGTTTTAAATTATATATGCTACTACAATACAGACGACGAAATATATTCGCATGAAAAGTACTCGGCTTCCGATATTATTAAGTCATACAGGGCAATAAAAAGCGGTAAAAAACCGGTTGTAGATGCTAAAATTTTCGATGACAAAATTATTTTTGTCGGCGCAAATGCTCATGCGCAAGCACAGGCAATAGCGGACATTAACAGAACACCCGTATCGGAAACATTTTCAGGACTAGATATTCAGGCGACAAATTTTGATAACCTTCTGACAAATAATTTTTATAGGGTTATTAAGCCTGCATATAACTTTTTAATTTGTCTTATAATTTTTGTTCTTATTTTTATTTTAACAAATATGCTTGCCATAACTCCGGCATTAATTTCAAGCGTAAGCATAATGGGTATTTATTTTATATTTACGTTTTTTATGTATGAGAATAAAATTGCAACAGACATTATTTTACCTGAATTATTTGTAATAGTTGCACTTGCTTGCTCATATTCCTACAAGTATTTGCTTGAAGATAATAAAAAAACAAAAATTCAAAAAGCAATGGGAAAATATCTTTCTCAGGATGTTATGGAAAATGTTGTAAAAAATATTGATAATATTTCTCTCGGCGGAAAAAGAGCGGATATTACCGTTCTTTTTGCTGATATCAGAAACTTTACAACAATTTCGGAAACAATGGATCCAAACAGTGTTACGGATATTTTAAATGAATATTTCAGTGCAATGGTACCGATTATAGAAAATAATAACGGAATACTGAATAAATTTATGGGGGATGCAATCCTTGCCATATTCGGCGAACCTGAAAGAGAAAATGAAAACCATGCTCTAAATGCCGTAAAATGTGCCTGCAGTATGATAAAAAAGGTCAGACTTCTTCAGGAAAAATGGATGGATGAAGGTAAACCTAAAATTGAAATAGGCATCGGCATCTCATCAGGCGAAGCATTTATCGGTAATATCGGCTCTCAGGAAAGGCTTGAATATACCGTTATAGGCGATACCGTTAACACGGCAAGCAGAATTGAAAACTATAACAAAATATATAAAACAAATCTCTTGATAAGCGAAGGAACTTATGAAAGAGTTAAAGAAAATATTGACGTAATTATCATAAAAGATGTTACAATAAAAGGAAAAGCTAATAAAATTAATCTGTACGAAGTTATAAGGCTGATTGATTAAGGAATAGCGTTGAGTTTTGATAAAATATACGAACAAATAAAAAAAGCTTCGGCTTTGGAAATTAATCACCGGTATGTCGATTTTAACGGAAAAACCACAAACTTTTCCAAATTTATGACATCAACTTTGCGTGACGTTTTAAAAAGAATAAACAAAGTTGAAAAGCAAAATGTTGCACACCTTATTGCATTATTTGAAAGTTATCATGTTGACGGACTTTCGGGAAGAAAACATACAATAGAAAAAACTCTTGAATTTTTTGCAAGACTGAGAAAAGAAATTAAACCGAGAACAAAAAAAGAACCGCTCCGCACGAAAGAAAAAAAAGAATTTCAGGATGAAATAGAAGATATTGACGTAACCTATGTTAAAGGGGTAGGCCCCGTTTTATCAAGACTTTTTAACAAAATAGGGATTTTTAAAGTATCCGATTTAATTGAATACTATCCCAGAAAATATGTCGATTACAAAGGACAAAACAAAATTAAAGATTTAAAATTCGGTGAAGAAGTAACTATTTACGGAACTATTGCAAAAGTTAACCACTACACTTCCCCGAAAAAACTTACTGTTTTAACCGTTTGGATAAAAGATTCAACGGGCATGATTGCTGTTAATTTCTTTATAAAAACAAACAACAGAAGAATAATAGAACATTATAAGCAGGCATATCCCGTCGGTGCGCTGGTTATGGCTATGGGTAAAGTTAAATTTGATGATTATAATTCAAGAACAACACTTGATAAAGCGCAAATTCAAATTCTCGGTCAAGGTACGGAGATTGAAACAAATAAAAACAAAATCGTTCCTATATATACTCTTACCGAGGATTTAAACCCGAAAACCTTGACATCAGCTATAAGAAACGCCCTTGAAAAATATAAAGATAAAATATATGAGCCTTTGCCTGAATTTATTCGGAATGAGCTTAATTTAATCGATAAAAAACAGGCAATAATTAATATGCATCTGCCCGACAATTTTGATGAAATTGAAAAAGCAAGACACAGGCTTGTTTTTGAAGAATTTTTTTCAATGCAGTTAAATCTGGCGCTTTTGAGAAAAGAAAATTCTCAATTTTCGGCAATAAAACTAAAGCACAAAAAGGGCGGACTTGTTGATAAATTTATTAAAAACCTGCCATTTGAACTTACAAACGCTCAAAAATCCGCAATAGATGAAATATTTAAAGACTTAAATTCAAATATTCCTATGCAAAGGCTTCTTCAAGGTGACGTAGGTTCAGGTAAAACAGTAGTCGCCTGCATTATGCTCCTATGCGCCATTGAAAACGGCTATCAAGGAGCTATTATGGCACCTACGGAAATTCTTGCAATTCAGCATTTTAAGAACTTTTCAAACTGGCTCACTCCGCTCGGGCTTAGCATAGGCTTGTTTACGGGAAAAAATACGGCAAAAGCAAGAAGGGAAACATATACAAATCTTAAAAACGGTCAAATTCATATTGCTGTCGGAACTCACGCTCTTATTCAAGAAGGAGTTGATTTTAATAATCTGGGTGCAATTGTAATTGATGAACAGCACAGATTTGGCGTTAAACAAAGAAACGCCCTTCTAAACAAAGGTAAAATGCCGCAGATGTTAAATATGACGGCAACGCCAATTCCGAGAACCCTTGCATTAACACTTCATGGCGACCTTGATATGACCGTTATGAATGAACTTCCGAAAGGAAGGAAGCCGATTATAACAACGCTGGGCGGAGCAGGTGAAAGAGCAAGAATTTATGAACTCATAAAAAAGGAAATATTTTTTAAGCATCAAGCCTATATTGTTTATCCTTTGATTGAAGAATCGGAGTCAATTAGTGCGGCTGCGGCTACTCTTGAAGCGGAAAAACTTGCGAAAGGAGAATTCAGCCAATATAAAATCGGGCTTTTGCACGGTAAAATGACATCCGCCGAAAAAGATAAGGTGATGAACGACTTTAAAAATCGGGAATTTGATATCCTTGTTTCGACAACGGTTGTCGAAGTCGGAGTTGATAATCCGAATGCAACGGTAATTGTAATAGAAAACGCCGAAAGATTTGGTTTATCTCAACTTCATCAATTAAGAGGAAGGACGGGCAGGGGAGATAGCCAGTCATATTGCGCTTTAATTACAACAAGCAACAATCCCGACGTTAAAAACAGACTAAAAATCATGACACAAACCAATGACGGCTTTATAATTTCTCAAAAAGACCTTGAAATCAGAGGGCCCGGAGAATTTTTGGGAACAAGACAGTCCGGTTTACCTGATTTTAAACTGGCGGACTTGGTTAACGACGTTGAAATTTTAAGTACCGCAAGAAATTACGCTAAAGATTTTTCGGAAAATTATAATATTGACGACTTTCCTCTTCTTAAAAATGAAGTTGAAAAGAACAATCTTTTTAGAGGTTAGCGGGACTTTTTTGAATATTTGTGTTTGTAACTCTGACACCAAACTTGTCTTCAATTACGATAACCTCGCCCTTTGCAACAAACTTGTCATTTACAAATATTTCAACCTGTTCACCCGCAATCTTGTTAAGTTCAACAATTGAACCTTTTGTCAAATCTATGACATCCTTTATAGTTGATTTTGTTCTGCCGAGCTCAACGCTTATATGCAAAGGAACATCAAGCATAATATCATAATTCTTTTTCACGATATGATTCGGAGGAGTTTCCTCAAATTCTTTAAATTTCACGGGTCTTACCGTAACAAGACTTGAAGTATTTTCACTATCCTCATCTTCAACAATCGAGCTTAAGTTATCGTTTTTTTCTTTATCTTCCGTGTCAACCGCAGCGGGCGGAGTTTTTTCCTCAGGAGTTTTTTGAATGTCCTCGCCGCCGGTTTTATTCTCCGTAACCGGTTCTTCTGTTTTTTCAAGCTCTTCGGTTTTTTCGGGTGCTGCCTTAACTTCTTCTTTTATTTCTTCTTGTTTTTCATCAGATTTTAGGGCATCATCAAACATAGAAGCAGAACTGTCTTCTTTAATGTTATCATCAAACATTGAAGAAGCTTCACTGCCTGAAGGCTCATTAAACATGCTATCCGAATTTTTTTCGTTTTCGTTTTCCATTTATTTTAACAGCTTTCTACTGAATGATGAATTGTCCGAAGCTGACCCTCATAACTTCTCTTTGACCGCCAAAGATATTATTTACGCTTTCCTGAATTTCTTCCTTAGCAAGCTCTTTTCCGGTCGGGCTTGAAAGCTCTTCGGAAGTTTTGTTTGAAAGAACCGAAATTACCGCATCTCTTATTGCCGGTTTGTATCTTTCCATTTCCGCAACTATTGCCTCATTCGGGTCTTTCGGCGCAGATTCACCGTGTCCTGACGGTTTTTCCGCAGGAGCCGATGCTGCTTCAACTTCTTCGGCAGTTTTGGATAAATCCATTGAAACTTCAACTTTTAAATACTTTCTTGTATTTGCATCAGCAAGATTCAAAATAAAATCTCCGAGATTTAATAAAATTCCCTCTTGTTTTTCATCATCCGCCTCTTCATCCGCACCTTGTTCCGCATCCGGCATTAATTTTGCAATTTTTTTATCCATTGAAGATTCAAGTGATACATACATAACAAACATTGAAACAATGAATACAACAATCAGGATGACGTTATTAATTATCATCATCAAATTTTGATTTACTTCCATGGGTTGCTTATTATTAGGATTGTTATCGTCTTTTCCGTCTGCTGGTTTTGCCATTTTATCCTCCGATTTTAATTATAACCAAACTTTATTTTTCTTCTTTTTTGAAAATATATCTTTTATTCTTCTTCCTGTGGTTTCCGCACCGTTTTTAATTCTTTTGCAGGTATTAATTGTATTTGTTTTTGTATCCGCAGTAAGTTTTTCGGTGTCCCATTTTTGTCTTTCAATTTCGGATAATTCCTTTTTAACTCCGATATTGTGCCTGTCTTTGGCATACTGTTTAAGGTTTTCTCTTGTTATTGCCGTAGGCGGTTCGACAAAATTAGGATTTAATAATTTCATTTTAACATTATATGCAACATCAGGGCTTATATATTTGGAGTATTCTTTTAATCTCAGCATTCCTTCATAATTATTGGAAATTGCGGTATCGAGATTTTTCATTTTGTTATTTCTTATATTTTTAGCATAAATACTCTCCCAAAGCACGGTTTCTTTTTCCGTATCAACGAGTCCGACATATACGCTGACTCTGTGCGTCGGGTTAACTACATCCATCCCCGGCACGTTAAATATATTCCAAACCGTATTTTTCAGAAAATCTCTCTGAACATCCATTCCCATTGTAACAAGCACAAGCTTCTTTACGCCCAAATTTTTTGCAATTTTTTTCAAAAAAGGATATTCAACATTATAACCCTGCTGAAATCCTTGCAAACTTTCAAGGTCGTATTGTCTTAATCCGGCATTTTTAAGTGCAGTCTGTGTTTTATCAATTGAAACGACCTGAACTTTCTTTTTTAAAAGTTCTCCTCTTATATCCTGTGCAAAAAATTCAGGCGTTCTGTAATAAGCATTATAATAATTTACGGGTGTTAAAACCGTATCGGTTATTATACCTATTGTTTCAACGGCATAAGAGCTCAGGCTCGTAAATATAGAAATAATAAAAACAAATATAAATTTTGACAAAAAACCCCTAATCATAGTAATAAAATTATCGTTTATTAAAGATATATTTAAAATCATATATTTGATTGATTTTTTAAAGCATACTTTGTTCGCATACGCTCACAAAACAGCTAAAGCATCGCGACCAAGGTCGCTCGTTTAGAGTTTATTAAAGTAAAATACCGAACAGTAAACTATTCGGTATTTTATTCGCGCGTGGCAAGATTCGAACTCGCGACCTTTTCGTTCGTAGCGAAACGCTCTATCCAGCTGGGCTACACGCGCATAATATTAA